>CAYQPM010000112.1:0-7559 GCA_964419295.1 uncultured Stakelama sp.
TGTTCTTCAGCAACCATGGCAAGGTCTATCGCAAGAAGGTCTGGCGCCTGCCCGAAGGTGGCCCGGCGACGCGTGGCCGGCCGATGATCAACCTGCTGCCGCTCGCCGAGGGTGAGACGATCTCCACCGTCCTGCCCCTACCGGAGGACGAAACGCGGTGGGGCGACCTGCACGTGATGTTCGCCACCGCGAACGGCACGGTCCGGCGCAACGCCATGGACGCGTTCGCCAACATTCCCACCAACGGCAAGCTGGCGATGCGATTCGACGACGGCAGCGACGACAAGCTGATCGGCGTCGCGGTGCTGACCGAAACCGACGACGTGTTGCTGGCGACGCGCAACGGCAAGGCGATCCGCTTCGCCGCGACCGACGTACGCGAGTTCCAGAGCCGGACTTCGACCGGCGTCCGCGGCGTCAGCCTGATCGGCGATGACGAGGTGATCTCACTGTCGATCCTGCGCGGCTTCGCTGCGACGACGGAAGAGCGCGAACAATATCTGAAAGCAGCGCCCTGGAAGGAAGGCGAGCGCGAGATGTCGCTGACCAGCGATCGCATGGCGGAGTTCGAGGCAGCCGAGGAGTTCATTCTCACCGTCACCCAGAAGGGCTATGGCAAGCGCACCTCCGCGTATGAATATCGCCGCACCAACCGCGGCGGCCAGGGCATCACCAACATCGTCTCTGCCGGCCGCAATGGTCCGGTGGTCGCGAGCTTCCCTGCGCATTCGGGGGAGCAGCTGATGCTGGTGACCGATCAGGCGAAGCTGATCCGCATGTCGGTCGGCGATGTCCGCGTCACCGGCCGCAATACGCAGGGCGTGACGCTGTTCAGCGTCGCCAAGGACGAGCATGTCGTATCCGCCGCGCGGATCGACGAGGAGGAAGAGCCCGAGAACGAGGCGGAAGCCATCGTCGCCGAAGAGTTGGGCGACACCCCGCACGTTCCCGATGACGATGCGCTGATCGTCGATGACGGCACCGGGCCGCAGACAATGGACGAGCGCGTCGACGACAGCGACGATGGCGAGGATGAGGCATGAGCGATCGTCCCACCACCGCCTACAAGGTGTTGACCGCGGAGCAGATGGCGGCGCTGGAGCGGGACGGCAGCTTCGCCGGCGCTGCGGTCGATCTGGCCGATGGCTATATCCACATGTCGACCGAGGACCAGTTGACGGCGACCGTCGACAAGCACTTCGCCGGACAGAGCGGACTTTACGTGGCTGCGGTCGACCTCGGCAGCTTCGGTGCTTCGTTGAAGTGGGAGGAGTCGCGGGGCGGACAGTTATTCCCGCATCTGTACGGGCCATTGTTGCTGGAAACGATCATCGCCTATTCTCCGCTGGAGCGTGGCGAGGACGGGACGGTCCGTTTGCCTGTAACCGGCTGATCGTGCGCGTGTCTCCGCTCGCCGAGAAAGGCGGGCGGAACCGCATCGGAAACCCCATCGTTATTATGTCGCAACGACAAGAGATGGAGAATCCTGATGCGTACCCTAGCCCTGACGATCGGTAGCCTGATGATGGTGCCCGCCGCGGCTCAGGCACAGCAAGCCCAGCCTGCCGCCGCTTCCGCTACCGCCGGTGGACAGGGGAGCGCCGCCGCCCCGACCGTGGGCGCAACGATTTACGACAGTGCGGGCGTGTCGCTCGGCACGGTCGCCAGCATCACGCCGCAGGCGGTGGTCATCAATACCGGAACAGCTCAGGTCCCGGTGCCGCCGACCTCGATCGGCAAGACCGACAAGGGTTTTGCCATGGCCATGACCAAGGCGGCCCTCGATGCGGCCGTTGCAGCGTCGCAGGCCCAGGCCCAGGCGGCGGTGAAGGCCAAGCTGACGCCCGGTACGGCGGTCAGTGGTCTGAACGGCGCGACGCTCGGCACGATCAAGTCCGCCGATGCGCAGTTCGTGACGGTGACCACCGCCAAGGGTGACGTCAAGCTGCCGATCGCCGGCTTCTCGGCGGATGCGAGCGGCAAGGTCATCGTCGGCATCACGGCCGATCAGCTTGCCGCAGCGACGGCCGGTGCCACGGCGGGAAGCGCTGCGCCGACCAAGTAAGCGCTTCGTTCAGGTGATCGATAAGGGGAGGGTGCGAGCCCTCCCCGTTTTGGCGTCGGCTGCAAGGCCGATCGAGCGGAACCGATAAAGCCGGCGATCACCCGGCCAGTGCGGCGCGGATCGCGTCGATGGCTTCGGCCGCCTTGGTCCCGTCGGGTCCGCCGCCCTGCGCCATGTCGGGACGACCACCGCCGCCCTGCCCGCCCAGAACCGCGACGGCCTTGCGCAGCAAGTCGACCGCATTGATCCGTCCGGTCAGATCGTCGGTCACACCGACTGCGATCGATGCCCGGCCGTCGTTGACCGCAACCATCGCCGCGATGCCCGATCCGCCGAGCCGTTGCTTGGCATCGTCGATGGCGCCGCGCAGACCCTTGGCCTCGAAGCCATCCAGCACCTGTCCGATGAAGGCGATCTCGCCGATCCGCTCCGGCCCGATCGCTTCACCGCTGCCGCCGCCCATCGCCAAAGCCTTCTTGACCTCGGCCAGTTCGCGTTCCAGCCGGCGGCGATCGTCCAGCAGCGCGGCGACGCGCGCGGGCACTTCGTCGGGGGTGGTCTTGAGCGCCGTGGCCGCTTCGCGCAGCCGGTCGTCGCGAGCGTTGAGATAGGCGCGCGCCGCTTCGCCGGTCAGCGCCTCGACCCGCCGTACGCCCGACGACACCGCGCCTTCGCCGATGACCTTGAACAGGCCGATGTCGCCCAAAGCCTTTACGTGGGTGCCGCCACACAGCTCGACCGAATAGGTCTTGCCGCCGTCATCGGTGCCCATCGAAACGACGCGCACCTCGTCGCCATATTTCTCGCCGAACAGGGCCATCGCACCTTCGGCGATCGCCTCGTCGGGGGTCATCAATCGAGTGGTGACGCTGCCGTTGCCGCGGATCTGCGCGTTCACTGCGACCTCGGCGTCCGCCAGTTCCGCGGCGGTCATTGCGATCGGATGGGACACGTCGAAACGCAGCCGCTCCGGAGCAACGAGCGATCCCTTCTGCGCGACATGCGTGCCAAGACGCTGACGCAGCGCCTCATGCAGCAGATGCGTGGCGGAGTGATTCGCCCGGATCTGGCCGCGGCGCGCGACATCGATCTGAAGCTTGACGGCGTCGCCCACCTTGATCTCACCCGCCTCGACGACGGCGTGATGGACGAAGATGCGACCGAGTTGCTTCGAGGTTTCGCCGACACGGGCAAGCAGGCCGGCATCGGTGGACATCGTGCCGGTATCACCGACCTGACCACCGCTTTCGGCGTAGAACGGCGTCTGGTTCACGATCACCGCGACCTGATCGCCGGCGCCGGCCCGGGTGACGCGGGCGCCGTCCTTCACCAGCGCGACGACCTCGCCCTCGCCGGCGTCGGTGCTATAGCCGATGAATTCGGTCGATCCGGTTTCCTCGGCGATGTCGAACCACAGCTCGTCCGATGCCTTGGCTCCCGATCCCTTCCACGCGGCGCGGGCGGCGCGCTTCTGTTCCGCCATCGCCGCGTCGAAGCCCGCGCGATCGACGTGGAAATCCTGCGCCCGCAGCGCATCCTCGGTCAGATCGTACGGGAAGCCGAACGTGTCGTAGAGCTTGAACGCGGTCTCGCCCGCCAGGGTATCGCCCGGCTGCATCCCCGCCGTCGCCTCGTCGAGCAGCTTCAAACCGTTCTGCAACGTCTTGCGGAACTGCGTCTCCTCCTGGCGCAGCGTCGCCTCGATCAGCGGCTGGGCACGGACGAGTTCGGGATAGGCGGCCCCCATCTCCGCGACCAGCGCGGGGACCAGCCGATGCATCAAAGGCTCCTTCGCGCCGAGCAGATGGGCGTGTCGCATCGCGCGCCGCATGATCCGGCGCAGCACATAGCCACGCCCCTCGTTGGCAGGCAGCACGCCGTCGGCGACGAGGAAGCCCGACGAGCGCAGGTGATCGGCGATCACCCGATGGCTGGCGCGGCGCGGCCCTTCGGCATCGGTGCCGGTAAGCGACGTCGACGCGGCGATCAGCGCCTTGAAGGTATCCGTGTCGTAATTGTCGTGGACGCCCTGCAACACCGCCGCGATCCGTTCCAGCCCCATGCCGGTGTCGATCGACTTCTTGGGCAGTTCGCCGACGATCTCATTGGCATCCTGCTCATATTGCATGAACACCAGGTTCCAGATCTCGACGAAGCGGTCACCATCCTCGTCGGGGCTGCCGGGGGGGCCGCCGGGGATGTGTTCGCCGTGGTCGTAGAAGATTTCCGAACAGGGGCCGCAGGGGCCGCTGTCGCCCATCGCCCAGAAATTGTCCTTGGTCGGGATGCGGATGATCCGCTCTTCGGGCAGATACTTCGTCCACAGCCGAAAGGCTTCGTCGTCGGTGTGGTAGACCGTGGCGGTCAGCTTTTCGGCCGGGATGCTCCAGACGCCGGTCAACAGCGTCCAGGCATGATGGATCGCCTGTTCCTTGAAATAGTCGCCGAACGAGAAATTGCCGAGCATTTCGAAGAAGGTATGATGCCGCGCCGTATAGCCGACATTGTCGAGGTCGTTGTGCTTGCCCCCGGCGCGCACCGACTTCTGACTGCTCGTCGCGGTGACGTAGGGGCGGCTTTCCAGCCCGGTGAAGACGTTCTTGAACGGGACCATGCCGGCGTTGACGAACATCAGCGTCGGGTCGTTCTGCGGCACCAGCGGCGCCGACGGCACGATAGTGTGCCCCTGCGACGCGAAATAGTCGAGGAAGCCGCGGCGGATGTCGTTGGTCGATGTCATAGGCCAAGCGACTTAGGCGAGACTTCCCCTGCCCTCAAGCGCCACCGCACATGTGTTCGGCATCCGGCAACGTCCAGGACTCCATCGTACGAAGATCGGTGGTCGTGTACCAACGGCCGCGGTCATCCCCCGGCGGGCAATGTGAAGGCAGTCTGACGAGGCAGGTCAGCGCGCGATCACCACGTCTGGCATGCTGCACCGCGGGCACGTGATCGTAGGAAACGCCGTAGACGCCATTCGCCAGCCGTACCGAAGCGCCGGAGTCCGGCACGGGATGTCCCGCGCCATCTTCCAATCTGGTCCCGACGAACGCGACCGTCGTCGCCGTGCAGAGACCGATACGACCCGGGCGAACACCTTTTGGCGCTGCAAACGCAGGAGCGGCGACCATCCCGATCATCGCCAGCGCAGTCGTGATAATCCTCATGCCAATTCCCTCATGCGATCGGTGCATCGATGGACGCGGGCGGCGTGCTGAACCAGACGGGGCCGTCGGCGGTCATGTGGAAGCAGTCTTCGATACGGACGCCGAACCGGCCGGGCAGATAGATGCCGGGTTCGTTCGAGAAGCACATGCCCGCTGCAAGCCGCGTGGTTTCGCCGCGGACGAGGTTGACCGGTTCGTGTCCGTCCATGCCGATGCCGTGGCCGGTGCGGTGCGACAGGCCGGGCAGCTTGTAGTCGGGGCCGTAGCCGAGGCCGGTGTAATAGGCGCGCACCGCATCGTCGACGCTGGCTGCGGTTGCGCCGATCCGGGCGGCGGCGCGGGCGACCTGCTGGCCCCTCGCCGCTTCGTTCCAGACCTTGCGCTGCGCCGCCGTCGCGCCGCCCCTGGGCACCCATGTGCGCGAGATGTCGGATTGATAGCCCTGCACGGTGCAGCCGCAATCCATCAGCAGGATCTCGTTCGCCGCGATCCGGTGCACCTCGCGGCTGCCGTGCGGCAGGGCGGCGGCGGGACCGATCAGCGCCAGCGCGAATTCGGGTTCGCCGCCCAGTTTGCGCGTCGCCGCGTTCATCAGCGTGCCGATCTCCGCGCCGGTCATGCCGGCCTCGACGCGCGGCTGGACCCAGCGATAGGCGGCGAGCGTCACCTCGGTCGCCGCTTGCATCAGCGCCAGTTCGGCGGGGGTCTTGATCATCCGGCAGCCGCGCACCACCGGGTTGGCGCTGACCTGCCGGGCATCCGGCGCGAAGCGGGCGAGGTCGGCGGGGATGAAGAAGCGGGTGGTTTCCTCGATCCCGATCGGGTGGGTGGCAAGGCCGTGCTCCTTCAGCCAGCCCGCGACCACCTGAAGCGCGTTGCCGTCCTCCTGCCAGACGCGGACCTCCGCCGGCACCGCGAGGCTTTGCCGTACCGAGGGTTCCTCGAAATACGGGGTGACGATCAGCGGCTGGCCTTCATGAGGCAGGATCGCGAGCGTCGGGCGTTCGCTGCGGCCCCAGCGTACACCGGTGAAATAGATCATCGACGAACCCGGCTCGATCAGCACCGCGCCGAGCCCGTTGGCGCGCATCAAAGCCTGTGCCCGAGCCAGCCGCCGGGCGCGTTCGGCAGCGCCGATCGGCACCGCGTCGGTCGTGATATCCCGCAGCGCCGACAGGTCCGGCTCGGCCGCTCGCAGCAACCCCGACGACAGCAGCGGCAGGGTGGCGAGGCCGGCGAGCAATGCGCGGCGGGAGGGCGTAGCGGACATCGTCCAGCGATACGGCGCTTGACCCGGCGGCCGCAATCCCCTTCCCTGCCACGACAAAGGGAGTGTGCGTGCATGGCCAAACGGCTGACTGTGTTTATCGTGATCGGCCTGGTGCTCGGCATCGTCTGCGGGTTGGCGATCAACGGCTGGCTGGACGACGGCACGCCGGCGGCCGCGGCGCGGCTGAAGGATATCGCCGGCTATTTCGCGATCGGGACGACGATCTTCCTGCGCCTGATCAAGATGATCATCGCGCCGCTGGTGTTCGCGACGCTGGTCAGCGGCATCGCGCAAATGGGCGACACGGCGGCGCTGGGCCGCGTCGGCGCCAAGGCGATCGGCTGGTTCGTCTGCGCCAGCCTGCTGTCGCTCGGGCTGGGGCTTATCCTCGTCAACGCGATCCATCCGGGCGTCGGCATCAACCTGCCGCTGCCGCCGGTGACCGCCGACGCCGGCGTGTCGACCAGCGCGTTCAGCCTCAACACCTTCATCACGCATATCGTGCCGTCGTCGATGATCGACGCCATGGCCACCAACGAGATCCTGCAGATCGTCGTCTTTTCGATCTTCGTCGGCGTGGCGATCACGGCCGTCGGCGAGAAGGCCGCACCGATCGTGCGCGCCGTCGATGGGCTGGTCGCGATCATGCTCCAGATCACCGACTATGTGATGCGGGTGGCGCCGATCGCAGTGTTCTGCGCGGTCACCGCCACGCTCGCCGAACGCGGCGCGGGAGTGATCGGGCAGCTCGCCTTCTTCATGGGCAGTTTCTACCTGGCGCTGCTGATCCTGTGGGCGATCCTGCTCGGCATCGGGTTCCTGTTCATCGGGCCGCGCATCCGCGAACTGGTCCGCTACGTTCGCGAACCGTTGCTCGTCGCGTTCACCACCGCATCGTCGGAGGCCGCCTATCCGCGCATGCTGGAAGCGCTCGACCGGTTCGGCATCCCGCCCAAGATCGCCAGCTTCGTCCTGCCGCTCGGCTATTCGTTCAACCTCGATGGATCGATGATGTACATGACGTTCGCGTCGGTGTTCATCGCCCAAGCCTATGGCA
>CAYQPM010000113.1:0-7515 GCA_964419295.1 uncultured Stakelama sp.
GCGCGAAGGGCGTCATCATCTCGATCACCGGCGGCGACGACATGCGCCTGCTCGAAGTCGACGAAGCCGCGAATCACATCCGCGACCTGGTCGATCCCGACGCCAACATCATCTGGGGTTCGGCGTTCAATCCCGAACTGGAAGGCCGCATCCGCGTTTCCGTGGTCGCCACGGGTATCGAGTCGGACGCCAAGCCCGGCATCGCTGCACCCGCACCGGAAGCGGCGAAGTCGTTCAGCTTCGGCATGGGCCGCAAGACCGACGACAGTACATCGTTCCGGCCGAGCGCCACGACCGAGCCGGCACCTGCCGCGCCGGCACCGTCGGTGTCGTTCACCGCGCCGGCAGCCGCCGAGCCCGAGCCGCTGGACCTGCATGCCGCCGACGCGGTGGCGGCCGATAAGCGGCCCGAGACGGCGGATGCGGCGGACGACGAATTGGTGCTGGGCGCCGAGACGATCGTGCCGCAGCCGCCCAAGACCTATGCCGACGAGCCGTTCGGTGCTGCACCCGCGCCAGCGCGGGCGCCCGCACCGGAGGCGCCCGGCACCCGCCGCCCGTGGATCGCGCCGGGCAGCGAGGCTGCGGCCCCGGACGCGGCGCCGCAACCGCGCGTCAAGCTGGGCGGAACGCTGTTCGAACGCATGTCCAACGCCGCCCGCGGACCGGCGCGCGACGAGGCCGAGGGCGACGGCAAGGAGCCGATCGACATCCCGCGCTTCCTGCATCGCCAGAACAACCAGTAAACGGGCGGGCGTTCCGGGTCGGGGCACCTGTGGCAAGGGCGACCTGCGCGCCTGTCGAGAGGTGCCCCCTCCCGGACTGTTTCGAGCCTTTACACGAACCCACCGTCATACCGGACGTGTTCGACATCCACCGTTCCACAGCAGCGACAATCGCTGATGCGCCGGATCGTGGGGCTGCGGGATGACGAAGTCGCACGGTCGACATCCGGACTTGTGCGGAGGGTCAAAATTTTCGGGTGGTGGCGAGATGCATCGGGCGGGTCGCCTGTCGATCGCGATCTGCTTCTTCGTACGGTAGGTCCAACCGACCATCGCTAGCCGATCGTTTCCGTCCGTCCGCCATGTTCGTCGCCGCTCAGCCTCCATTCACCGTGTGCCCTGATATCGGACATTGCCGGTTCAGGTGCCTTGGGCTCTAGTCGATCGACCCCATGCGTTTCCCAGGCCCTGCATTTCTCGCGTCCGCATCGCTGCTCGTTGCGTCCATGCCCGCCACCCTGCGCGCGCAGGAGGTGGTGCAGGCGCTGCCCGGCACGACCGACGCCGATCGGCTCGCCGAACAGATGCGGGCCCTCGCGTCCAATCCGCGCGATCTCCATGCCCTGATCGCGGCGGGCGATCTGTCGCTGTCGCTCGGCGACCTGAGCGGCGCGGCGTCGCTTTATGCGCGCGCCGAAAAGGTGTCGGCGAACGACCCGCGCATCAAGGCGGGCGAGGGCGCGATCCTCGTCCGGTCGGAGCGTCCCGGCGAAGCGTTGCGCTATTTCGCCCAAGCCGAGGCCGGGGGGTACGACGCACGGGGCTTCGCGGCGGATCGCGGCCTCGCCTATGACCTGATCGGCCAGCAGGAACGGGCCCAGCGCGACTATCGAACGGCGTTGAAGACGCGGCCCGACGATGAGGTCGTCAAGCGGTACGCATTGTCGCTGGGCATCTCCGGCAAGCGCGACGCGGCGCTGGAGCAGCTCGACCCGTTGCTGCGCAAGACGGATCGCAGCGCCTGGCGCATCCGTGCTTTCATCCTTGCAATGGCCGGCGATCAGCCGGGTGCGGAGAAGATCGCGACCACGATGCTGCCGGCCGGTATGGCGCAGGGGCTGCTGCCGTTCTTCCAACGCTTGCCGTCGCTGCCCGCCACCGATCGCGCCTTCGCAGTGCATTTCGGGGAGGTGCGGGCAACGCCGGAGCGGCTGGCCGACGCGCGGCTCGCGCCGTCTCTCCCGCAACTCGCCGCGGAACCCGCGCCGGTGGCTCTTGCCGCCGTGCAGCCGGGCGGCGGGGTGACCAGGCCCGATCGGCGGGGTCGAACACGCGGACGGCGCGACGCCATGCTGGCACCCGCGGTCTCTGTTGCGGCCACGCAGCCGCAGCCGGTTGCGCCATCCTATCCGTCGGCCGCTGCCGCGCTGGCGCGGGTGCAGCCATTACCGTCCGTGCCGACGACGTTGGCCAGCGCTGCGCCGACGAAGCTTCTGGGCGCACTGCCGACGACCGCGGCCTCCAGCGCGTCGGTCATGTCCACGGTGCGGCCCGCCGCCACGCCGCCGGTTTCGCTTGCCGCGACGGGCATTGCCGATCGTCGGACTCCGACGACGACGGGCGCGGCACCTTCGGTCAGCATCGCCGCCGTGGCCAGCGCGCCGCCCGCAACGGTGTCGAATGCCCAAGCCGCCAACCTCGCCGTGTCACGGCCACCGGTTCCGGCGTCGCTGACGGCGGCGAACGCCGTTACGGTCGCCGCACCTGTGCCGCTTGCCACGGCCGAACCGTTGCCGCGCGCTTCGGTCGCGCCGACTCCCGGCTTTACCACCTCCGCCGTCGCGCCGGCCCCGGCCGTAACCCTTGCGTCCGCCACAGCGACCTTGTCGAGCGCTGCGGTGCCTGCCGCTGCCACCGTCGCTGCCTCGGCTGCGGTGCCGGCGAACTTCTCCGCGCAGCCGTCGCGGGAAGAGGCGGATTCGGTGCTCGCCCGAATCGTCGCCGGCCTGTCGATTCCCGCAGCGGAACTGGGCGTAGCGCCACCGATAAGGGCCGTAGCAGCCGCCACGGAGCCTGCCCCCGACACCGCCGCGCGCGTCATTGCCGAGGCGCGGGCGAAAGAGGAGCGGGATGCCGCCGCGCAAAAGGCGCTGGCGTTGAAGACCGCCGCAGACAAGCGTGCCGCCGATCGCAAGGCGATCGCCGACAAGAAGGCACTCGCCGCCAAGAAGCTGGCCGACGAGAAGAAGATCGCCGATGCGGCGGCCGCCGCCGAGGAGAAGAAGGCTGCTGCGGGGGAAAAGAAGGCCGCGCGCGCCAATCCCGAACGGATCTGGGTGCAGGTCGCAGGGGGCGCCAATGCCAACGATCTGCCCAAGGCCTATGCCGCGGTGAAGGCCAAGGCGTCGGCGGTGTTCGGCAGCCGTACCGCCTGGTCGACGCCGTTGCGGGCGACCAATCGCGTGCTTGCCGGGCCGTTCAAGACCGATGCCGAGGCGCGCACCTTCGTCAATCAACTGGCGAAGGCCGGGGTGTCCGCCTTCACCTTCACCAGCGATGCCGGGCAGGCCGTGACGAAGCTTCCGCCGAAATGAGCGCCCGCGCGCCCTGGGCCTCGGACCCGGCGCGCAGCAAAGGTCGCCTTCACCAGGAACAGACCGGGATCATCGGCGCGGCGGTACGCGGCCCGCGCGACGATTTCCAGCGCGACCGCGACCGCATCATCCACTCGATCAGCTTTCGTCGCCTGCGGCACAAGACCCAGGTGTTCATGGCGCCGGACGGCGATCATTTCCGCGTCCGCCTGACCCACAGCCTGGAGGTCGCGCAGATCGGCCGGACCGTCGCGCGCGTGCTGGGCCTGAACGAGGACCTGACCGAGGCCCTGTGTCTCGCGCACGATATCGGGCATCCGCCGTTCGGCCATGCCGGCGAGGATGCGCTGAAGGCGGCGCTGGCGGACGCCGGCGGCTTCGATCACAACGGCCATACGTTGCGTGCGCTGACCCGGATCGAACGGCCTTATCCGCTTTGGGACGGGCTCAACCTGACGTGGGAGACGCTGGAGGGGCTGGCGAAGCACAACGGGCCGGTGCGCCATCCCGGCTGGGCGCTGCGCGAGGCGGACGCCGCATTCCCGCTGGATTTGCACAGCCATGCCAGCCTGGAGGCGCAAGTGGCGGCGATCGCCGACGACATCGCCTATGACAATCACGATATCGACGACGGATTGCGCGCAGGGTTGCTGACGCTCGATCAGTTGCTGGCCGTGCCGCTGGTGGCGCGCGGCTGGGACGCGGCGCGGACGCGCTTCCCTGGTGTCGCGCCGAAGCGGCTGGCGAGCGAGCTGGTGCGCAGCCAGATCGGCACGATGGTCAACGACCTGATCGAGGAGACGCGTCGCCGTATCGCCGCGTCCGGCGTCGGCAGCGCCGACGATGTGCGGCGCGCGGGCGAGGCCCTGTGCGGCTTCTCCCCGTCGATGCGCGAAGAGGAGCGCGACCTGAAGCGTTTCATGTACGCCAATCTGTATCACCACCCGCTGCAACTGGCGGCGGCGGACGCGGCGCACGGGATCGTCAGCGGCCTGTTCGCAGCCTATCGCGCCGAACCGCAGGCGATGAGCGCCGATTGGGTCGACGACGTTCCCGACGACGAACCCGGCCGCAGCCGCCATATCGCCGACTTCATCGCGGGCATGACCGATCGCTACGCCATCGCGCGCTACCGCGACCTGGTAGGCCCGATCGATCTGCCCGACGGGTTCTGACGCGCCGCGTCCGCCGCCGAAATCCGCTCAGCGTGAGGCCAGCTGGGTCTTGCCGACCGCACCCGAAGCTTCGGCGACCTTGAAGGATACCGGTACGCCGCCCGCGGTGCCCGACACGCGATCGCCGCGCACGACGAGTCGGAAGGGCGTGCCACCGGGGAAGCGACGGCCGGTGATCACCTGGCGATCGTGGACGACGACGCTGTCGTAGACATAGGTCTGGCCGTCATGTTCGAACATCGTCTGTCCGGAACGCGCCATGCCGATGGTCGAGGTGAGGGCGGCGGCAACAACAGCCATAATGGCAAAGGTCTTACGCATGATCGTCTCCCGCAGGTTTGTGCGTCGAGCCTGATCAGGTCCTTCCCAACTTTCGTGTTCAGGCGATATTGCACTGCAACATAGGCATCAAATGCAAAGCTTCGCGGTCACACGTGCGCCCGGCGCAATCGCCCGCGCGGGTTGGCATAGTTCTGCGACAATCCGGGCGTAAGCGGATTGTCGGGGGCGAGGAGCATGATGATGTCTGAGGCTGCCATCGCGTTGAATCGATTTGGTTTGGGCACCCGGCGTGACGAGTCGCCGCCCGGTGATCCCAGGCGCTGGCTGCTGACGCAGATCGAGGGCTACCAGCCGTCGCCCGCTCCGGTTGCGGCAGCCCCCACGAGCTTCGTCGTTTCCGCCGACATCGCCGCCTATCGCGTCGAGCTTCAGAAGATCCGGCAGGATGCACGGGCCGCCGGCACGCCGATGCCGGCGCGCCGGCCCGCCATGGCCGCTCCCGCCGGCACGACCGCGGCCGGGACCACCGGCATGATGGCCGCGGACACGGCGGCCGAGCCGATGCCGGCGATGACCGATGCCGCTCGTCCAGCCGAGCCCGCCAGCCCGATGCGCGATGCGCAGCAGGAGGAGCGGCGCATCGCCCGCCGCGCGGGGCAGGACAATTACGCCAGCCTGGTGGCGGCGCGCACCGCAGCGGCAGTGGCGACGACGACGCCGTTTGCGGAACGCCTGGTCCATTTCTGGTCGAACCATTTCGCCGTCTCCGCCGACAAGCTCGAAATGATCGGACTGGCCGGCACGCTGGAGATGGAGGCGATCCGCCCGCATGTGATGGGTCGCTTCGCCGACATGCTGTTCGCGGTCGAACGGCATCCGGCGATGCTGCTCTACCTCGACCAAGCGGTGTCGGTCGGCCCCGATAGCCCCCTAGGGCTGCGCGCGGCAGGGCGCGCTCAGCGCAAGATCGGCCTCAACGAGAATCTGGCGCGCGAGATCATGGAGTTGCACACGCTCGGCGTGCGTACCGGCTACACCCAGGCGGACGTCACCGAATTCGCCCGCGCCATGACCGGTTGGACGGTGGGCGGGATAGGCGGCGGCCCGGGCGCGCGCTTTGCCGGAGCCGCGGGTCAGCGGCCCGGCACGTTCGTATTCGCATCGCCCATCCACCAGCCGGGCGCGCGCACGGTGATGGGCAAGACCTATGCGGAGGGCGGCGAGGCGCAGGCGCAGGCGGTGCTCGCCGACCTGTCGGTGCATCCCGCGACCGCGCGCCATATCGCGACCAAGCTCGCCCGCCACTTCGCGGGCGACGCGCCGCCGCCGGCGATGGTCGCGCGTCTCGAGCAGGCATTCCTGCGCTCGGGCGGTGACCTGCCCACCGTGTACCGCGCGCTGATCGCCTCTCCAGAGGCGTGGGTGCCGACGCCGGTCAAGTTCAAGACGCCGTGGGAATGGACGGTGTCAAGCTATCGTGCGCTCGGCACGACCGACGTCAAGCCACAGGCGATGCTGGGCCTGATGAACCAGCTTGGCCAGCCGATCTGGAAACCGGGTCAGCCGATCGGATATGACGACACCGCGCCCAGCTGGGCCGGACCCGATGCGGTAATGCGCCGCGTGGAGGCCGCGGAGCGTTTCGCCGCGCGCGCCGGTGCGGCGATCGATGCCCGTGCGCTGGCGCCGCAGCTGTTTCCCGGCATGGTGTCGCCGGCGACCACCCAGGCGCTCGCCCGCGCCGAAAGTCCCGGCCAGGCGCTCGCGCTGCTGCTGGTATCCCCTGAAATGATGCGGAGGTAGGATCATGGATCGTCGCGCCTTTATCGCTGCGGGTGGCCTCGGGCTGCTCGGCGCCTTCGCTCCCCGCATGGCCTTCGCCAAGGCGGCCACAGCCAAGCGATTCGTCTTCATCATCCAGCGCGGCGCCGCCGACGGGCTCGGCACGATCGGCGCGGTCGGCGATCCTGCCTTCGTCGGCGCGCGCGGCGACTTGGCCGCGGATCTGACCGCCGGCACCAAGCTCGACGCGATGTTCGCGCTGCACCCGGCGATGACCAACGCCGCCGGCCTGTACGGCAAGGGACAGGCGCTGTTCGCGCATGCCATCGCCTCGCCGTATCGCGACCGTTCGCACTTCGACGGGCAGAACGTGCTGGAGACGGGCGGCACCGGTGCCTACCAGCTGAAGGACGGCTGGATGAACCGTTTGCTCGGCGTGGTGCCGACCGACGACGCGCGCGCGATCGCGATCGCCGCGACGGTGCCGATGGCGCTGCGCGGCCGGCGCGAGGTGGCGAGCTATGCGCCCTCGTCGCTGCCCGATGCATCGGACGACCTGCTGGCGCGGGTGACGCAGCTTTATGCGGGCGATGCGCAGTTGCACGGCCTGTGGAACGAGGCGCTGTCGACACGCCAGCTGACCAGCGACCTCGCGCAGGATAATGGTCGCAACGCCGCGGCGACCGGCGCGCTCGCCGCGCGCCTGCTCGCGCCCGCCAACGGCGCGCGCATCGCGACGATCGAAACCGGGGGATGGGATACCCACGCCGGGCAGCGCGGGCGGCTTGCCGCGCAGTTGAAGGGCCTCGACGCGATGATCGGCGCGTTGCAGGCGGGGCTCGGCCCCGTTTGGAACGACACGCTGGTGCTGGTTGCGACCGAATTCGGCCGCACCGTCGCGGTCAACGGCACCGGCGGCACCGATCACGGCACCGGCACCGCGGCGATGCTGTTCGG
>CAYQPM010000114.1:0-7509 GCA_964419295.1 uncultured Stakelama sp.
ATGAACATAACGGACCTCATCGACCGGCTCATCGCGCGCGAAGGCGGCTATGTCGATCATCCCGCCGACCGGGGCGGCGCGACGCGCTGGGGCATCACCGTCGCGGTCGCGCGCGCCAACGGCTATCACGGGCCGATCGCCGACATGCCCCGATCGGTCGCCGCGGCGATCTACGACAGCGTCTATTGGCGCGCACCCGGCTTCGACCGGGTGGCGACACGCGCGCCGGACCTTGCCGCGGAGCTGTTCGATACCGGCGTCAACATGGGCACCGGCGTCGCGATCGGCTTTCTGCAACGCGCACTCAACGCGCTCAATCGCGGCGCGAGCGACTATCCCGACCTGCCGCCGGATGGTGCGATCGGGCCGCGCACGCTCGCGGCACTGGAGGCTTTCCTCGCGCGGCGGGGCAGGGCGGGGGAGGCGGTGCTGGTCAAGGCGATCGACGCCTTGCAGGGCGAACGCTACCTCAGCCTCGCCGAACGCCGCCCCGCCAACGAGGCGTTCCTGTACGGCTGGCTCGCGGGGCGCATCGCATGACCCCGGTGCGCGATCCCTTTGCCGCCCGTGCGCGGCCGACCTTCCTCTACGTTATGTATCTTCTGCTGCTCTGGTCGATCCCGATGAGCGTCGTCGCCGCGATCAGCCCGGCGACCGCCGCGGCGATGGCGCGCGGCATGGGAGCCTATCTGTCGGCGATCCCCGAACCGCTCTACGCTTTGTTCGGCACGGGCTACCTCGGCTACACCGCCGCGCGGGCATGGGGGAAGGTGCGCGGGGTGGAGTGACGGTTCGCGCGTACTGCGCAGGTGGTCGCGCGACGGGGCGAAGAAGAAGAAGAAGAGGTGTTCGCGCGGAGACGCGGAGGCGCGGAGAAGAAGGGTGTTCGCGCGGAGACGCGGAGGCGCGGAGAAGAAGGGGTGTTCGCGCGGAGGCGCGGAGAAGAAGGGGGGCTGGTGGCGGCGCTGCGCCGCAGGCTGGCTTCAGGTCGCCCGAGAAACAGCAGAGCGGGCAGAGGCTGCGCGGGGACGAACCTGCACCCCCTTCTTCTCCGCGTCTCCGCGCCTCCGCGCGAACCAAACCTTCTTCCCCGACAAGCCGCCGAACGCCCCCCTTTGCACCAGGCCACCCGCAACCCTACATCCGGCGCATGAGCGATCCACATTCCATGCCGGTCTGGCATGGCACCACCATCCTGTCGGTCAGGCGCAACGGCAAGGTCGTCGTCATCGGCGACGGCCAGGTCTCGATGGGCCAGACCGTGATCAAACCCAACGCCAAGAAGGTCCGCCGCCTCGGCGCGGACGGTCAGGTCATCGGCGGTTTCGCCGGCGCGACCGCCGACGCCTTCACCCTGTTCGAACGGCTGGAGGCCAAGCTCGAACGTCATCAGGGCAAGCTGATGCGCGCTGCGGTCGAACTGGCGAAGGACTGGCGCACCGACAAATATCTGCGCAACCTCGAAGCGATGATGATCGTCGCGGACAAGGACGTGACGCTGATCCTCACCGGCAACGGCGACGTGCTGGAGCCCGAGAACGGCGTCGCCGCGATCGGATCGGGCGGCAATTACGCGCTCGCCGCAGCGCGCGCGCTCGTCGATTACGAAGCGGATGCGGAAGCCGTCTGTCGCAAGGCGATGGCGATCGCGGCGGAGGTCTGCGTCTACACCAACGACCGCACGACGATCGAGATCATGGACAGCACCGGCTGACGCACCCTCCTTACGTACGACTTTTGTGACTTTCCAACTTTTCCCGGCTCCGCCCGTCGCGGGTGGGAGCGCAAGGCCATCATGAACCAGAACCTGACACCCAAGGCGATCGTCGCCGCCCTCGATGCCCATATCATCGGCCAGTCGGACGCGAAGCGCGCCGTCGCCGTGGCGATGCGCAACCGCTGGCGCCGCCAGCAGCTGTCCGCCGATCTGCGCGACGAGGTCACGCCCAAGAACATCCTGATGATCGGGCCGACGGGGTGCGGCAAGACCGAGATCAGCCGCCGCCTGGCGAAGCTCGCCGACGCGCCGTTCGTGAAGGTCGAGGCGACCAAGTTCACCGAGGTCGGCTATGTCGGCCGCGACGTCGAGCAGATCGCCCGCGATCTGGTCGAAGAGGCGATCCGGCTGGAGAAGGAGCGTCGCCGCGTCGCCGTGAAGGACAAGGCGGAGGAGGCGGCGATGAAGCGCCTGCTCGACGCCTTGGTCGGCAAGGACAGCAGCCAGGCGACCCGCGAAAGCTTCAAGCAGCGCTTCGCCGATGGTCATCTGGACCAGAGCGAGATCGAGATCGAGCTGGAACAGGCTCCCGCCACGCCGTTCGAGGTGCCGGGCGCCGGCCCGCAGATGATCAACCTGTCCGAGATGATGAAGTCGTTCGGCGGCGGGCAGCAGCTCAAGCGCCGCAAGCTCACCGTCCGCGCCGCATGGGACAAGCTCGTCGAGGAAGAGGCGGACAAGCGCCTCGACCAGGACGAGGTCAGCCGCACCGCCCTTGCGGATGCCGAGGCGAACGGCATCGTCTTCCTCGACGAGATTGACAAGATTGCGGTCAGCGACGTACGCGGTGGCTCGGTGAGCCGCGAAGGCGTGCAGCGCGACCTGCTGCCGTTGATCGAGGGCACGACCGTCGCGACCAAATACGGCCCGATGAAGACCGACCACATCCTCTTCATCGCCAGCGGCGCGTTCCACGTCGCCAAGCCATCCGACCTGCTGCCCGAATTGCAGGGCCGCCTGCCGATCCGCGTCGAGCTGAAGGGCCTGACCGAGGAGGATTTCATCGCCATCCTCTCCGACACCAAGGCGTCGCTGCCGCTGCAATACAAGGCGCTGCTCGCCACCGAAGGCGCCGACGTCTCGTTCACCGACGACGGCATCGCCGCCATCGCCCGCATCGCGGCGGAGGTGAATGGCCAGGTCGAGAATATCGGTGCCCGCCGCCTGCAGACCGTGATGGAAAAGCTGCTGGAAGAGGTGAGCTTCGACGCCGAGGATCGCAAGGAGCCGGTGCTGGTCGACGCCGCCTATGTCGACCGGCAGCTCGCCGGGATCGTGAGGAACACCGACCTCAGCCGCTTCGTCCTGTAACCCCGCGCCCTCGCTCGCCATTTCACGAAAAGGGCGGGGCGGGGCTGCGTCGGGCCGCTGTCCCGAAGCCTAGCGCTTCGGGACGCGCGTATAGGGGGTGAAGGCGGTGAACCGGCAATAGGCGGACGGGATCGACAGCCCCGGCGTCGCCACCCGGAACCGGTCGTTCTTGCACACCTGTCCGCCATAGACCTCGACGATCAGCGTGCTGAGCGGCTCCAGCGATGGGCAGGTGCCGACCGGACCGGTCTTCCACACCCGGCGCCCGGCGCCTTCGGTGTACAGGATCGTATGCTCGTCGATGATCGAGGGGCCGTTGGTCTGTGACACCGATACGCAATTCGCCGGCTCCCCTGCGACGCGGCCCGCCAGCGGATCGGATCGGGCGGCGACCAGCGGCAGTGCCAGCGCGACGAGGGCGAGCGGCTTGATCATCGCGTCACGATCCCTTGCTGTAGCGGACGAACGGCCCGAACGAGCAGCTGCCGGTGAAGGCGCGCGAAGCGGAATCGAGCGTGGTCGCGATATCGCCCTGGCACAATTGGCCGCTGTTGCTGCGGGTGACCAGGATGTCGCCACGTCCGGCGCGTTCGCAGCCGCCGGCGGTGTCGCTGCGGAACTTGAGCCCGCGGCTGACGGTGTAGACGATCGTCGGGCCATAGGCCTTGACCTGCGTGGTCGAGTAATGCGGCATACAGGCCGACGAGCGGCCCGGCGTCAGCCCGGCGAGCTCGGTCTCCAGGCTGGCGGCGGCGGCGGCGCTGGCCTGTTCGGCAGCGGCGATCTGCTTCGGCGTCTGCGTGCAGCCGGCCATCGCCAGCACCATCACACCTGCCATCCAATATCGTGCCGCCATCGTCCTGATCCCTTCGGTCCCGCCATCATCCGCACAACGCGTCAGCCTTTAAAATTATCCTTTAACTCTCGCAGCTTGCCGAGAGCTTCCGCGCTGTCGGCCCGCAGGAACGGATTGGTCGCCCGTTCCACCCCGATCGTGGTCGGCACCGTCGCGCGGCCCGCCGCCCGCAGCGCGTCCACCTCTGCCATGCGCGCGGCCAGCGCCGCATTGTCGGGCTCCACCGTCAGGGCGAAGCGGCCGTTCGACTGGGTATATTCATGCCCGCAATAGACGCGGGTCTCGTCCGGCAAGGCGGCATAGCGCCGCATATTGCCGAACATGTCGGCCGCCGTGCCCTCGAACAGCCGCCCGCAACCAAGCGCGAACAGCGTATCGCCGGTGAAGATCGCCGCGTCGTCCGCCAGGTGGAACGCGATGTGCCCCGCCGTGTGTCCGGGGACGTGCATCACCTTGGCGACGACGCCGCCGATCCGCACCGTGTCGCCTTCACCGACCTGCACGTCGAGCGTCGGGATCTTGGCGGCCTCTGCGGCGGGGCCGGTGATCCGCGCGCCCGCCGCCCGCATCGCGGCATTGCCGCCGGTGTGGTCGGGATGCCAGTGCGTCGTCCACACCTGTCCGATCGTCCATCCCCGCTCCGCCGCGGCGGCGTGCACCGGTGCGGCCTCGCCTGGATCGACCGCTACGGTGTCGCCGCTCGCCGCATCGTGGATCAGCCAGGCGTAATTGTCGCTCAGCACGGGGACGCGGACGACCTCCAGCGGCATCACCAGGTCCCGGTGTTCGGCATCGACGTCCACGGCTCGGCAGGGTCGAGGATGCCCTTTTGCAGCAGTTCGATCGAGATCCCGTCGGGCGTCTTCACGAACGCCATATGCCCGTCGCGCGGCGGGCGGTTGATCGTCACCCCGCCGTCCATCAGCCGCTGGCACGTTTCGTAGATATCGTCGACGCGATAGGCGAGGTGGCCGAAGTTGCGGCCTCCCTCATAGGGCTCCGGATCCCAATTGTACGTCAGCTCGACCTCGGCCCTGGCGCGCTCGCCCGGCGCATTCATATCCTCGTCCGCGGCGAGGAAGATCAGCGTGAAGCGGCCCTTTTCATTCTCCATCCGCCGCACCTCTTTCAGTCCGAGCAGTTCGAAGAAGCGGATGGTCGCGTCCGGATCGGTGACGCGGATCATGGTATGGAGATATTGCATGCAAGGTCCCTGCGGCAAGTTACGGGTCGAAGGCTAGGCCTCCAACGCGCGACGCGCCAGTGGGTGTCCGCGACGGATCAGCGTCCGGCGGGCGCGGCCTTGCTCGCGGGCGGCGGCGGGGCGACGGGCGCGTCGCTGAACTGCGCCAGCGCGGCGCGGGCATGCTGCCCCGCCGGCGCATTGGGAGCGAGCCGTGCCGCCTCCGCCCAGGCGGCGCGGGCACCGGCTTCGTCCCGTGCCAGCGCGGCGACGTTGCCGGCCTCCAGCTGCACCGACGCATCGTCCGGCGACCGGCGCAGCGCCTCTGCAATGTCCTTCCTGCTGCGGGCGATGTCGCCTTCGCGCCGGGCCAGCGTCGCCGACAGCAGCCAGGCGAGCGGATCGTCGCCCGCCGTCCTGAGCGCGAGGTCGATGTCGCGCCGCGCCGCGTCCGTCTCGCCCGCCGCGACCAGCACCCGGGCATGATCCAGCTGCGCCTCACCTAGCGCCAGCCCTTCCAGCGTGCCCGCGACCAGCGCGGTGTCGAGCGCGGCCCGCGCGTGCGGCACGTCGCCCGCGGCAAGCCGGGCGTTGCCCGCCTGTGCCCAGTAATTGGCCGCCCGCTTGTCGTGGCCGGCCTCCGCCGCCTTCGCCGCAGCCTCGAACTCCGCCGCGGCGGCCGGGAAGTTGTTCTCCTGCGTATAGGCCAGTCCCGCACATTGCCGCGCGAACCAACCGCCACCGGTGCCGCCCCAGCGCACCGCCTCGGCCCGCGCCCTGGCGGGATCGCTCGCCGCCAGCGCGACGCAACGGTCGTAGCGCGCCTCGCGCGGGTCGGCGGGCTTGGCCGCGGTGGCGGGCGAGGCAGCTTGCAGCGCGGCGGCAAGGATCAGGATCATAGCAGGTTCAACACGTCCTCGGTCGCCCGGACGATCAGCGCGATATCCGCGTCGCGCGACAGGCGATGGTCGCCTCCCTTGATCAACAGCGTCTGCACATCGGCTGAACGGAACAGCTCGGCGAGCGCCACCGCGCGATGCCACGGCACGTCCGGATCCGCGGTGCCCTGCACCAGCCGCACCGGCCCGTCGAACGCGATCTGCCCGAACATCAGCCGATTGGCCTCGCCCGACTGGAAGAAGGCGCGGGTATAGACGGTCGGCGCCGGGCCATAAGCATTGGGCCGCTCCAGCCGCCCCTGGCTCAGGATCGCCATCTTTTCCTCGGTGGAAAAACCCCAGTCGGTGAAGTCGGGCGCCGGAGCGATACCGACCAGGCCCAGCACCTGCGCCGGCCGGGCCTTGGCGGCGAGCAGCATCAGCCATCCGCCCATCGACGATCCGACGAGCACGACCGGGCCCGTGGCAATCTGGTCGAGCATCGCCACGACATCGTCGCGCCAGCCCGCCAGCGTCTGCTCCTCGAACGCGCCTTCGCTCTGCCCGCACCCGCCGTAGTCGAACCGCAGGAAGGCGCGGCCGTTCGCCTGCGCCCATCGCTCGAGCGCCAGCGCCTTGGTCCCCGTCATGTCTGAGGCATAGCCGGGCAGGAACACGATCGTCGGTCCCGTCCCGTCGGTGTGATGATAGGCGAGGCGCGGGCGGGGCAGGGGCGTGGTCATCGCCCGCCCTTATCCCGTTCGGCGGGCGAAAGGGAGGCTGCAATCGTCCGCCGCGCCCGTCGACGGCGATCATCGCGTGCGCTTATGCGGCGGGCGGGGTGTGCAGGGGTGTCATGCGGTCCGCGAGGTCGTCGTTGCCCATGCGGCGCAGTCCGGCGACGATGCCCGACACATCACCGGCGCTCTTGTTCTGGCTGAGCTTGGTCGTGCCATGTACGGCGGTCACGATCACCTCGAACCCGCGGATCGCGGTCAGCATCTTGATGAAGACCGCCGGATCCATCTTGGCGCGATGCCACGGATCGTCGGCCGGCTCGTGCAGCTCCGCCAGGCGATCGAGCTGCTCGACGAGGGCCGCGTCGCCGATCGCATGGGCGGTGCCCTCGACCTCGATCGTCACATAGTTCCACGTCGGCACCTGGTCGCCGGGGCGTTCGTACCAATTGGGGCTGATGTAGCCGTGCGTCTCGACAAGGCTCAGCGCCACCGCGCCGCCATCCAGATGGCGCGTCACGCGGTTGCCGCGCGCGACGTGGAAGCGGAGCCGGTCGCCGTGCAGCGTCACCGGCGCGTGCAACAGCATCGGGCCCTCCGCCGACGCGACGCAGATGTGCGCGAAGCCGATGCGGTCGATCGCGTCGAGCAGGCCGCCGGTCTCCGGCCGGAAACCGCCGTTCGGGTGCATCAGTCGGGGCTGCCCCGCCGACGGCGCTCGCCGCGATGCTCCTTGCGCATCGACTTGGCGTGCGCCTTCGCCCGCT
>CAYQPM010000115.1:0-7466 GCA_964419295.1 uncultured Stakelama sp.
GCTATGTCGTCGAACCCAACGTCAAGGAGGGCAAGGGCGGCCTGCGCGACGTCCACGCCCTCTTCTGGATCGGCAAGTACATCTACGACGTGCAGCGCGGCGCCGACCTCGTCGGCGTCGGCCTGCTGACCAAGGAGGAATACCGGCTGTTCCACCGCGCCGACAATTTCCTCCAGGCGGTGCGCTGCCATCTGCACAGCGTCACCCGGCGTGCGGAGGATCGACTGACCTTCGACGTCCAGCGGGAAATCGCCACGCGGATGCGCTTTTCCGATCGGCCGGGCAAACCCGCGGTCGAACGGTTCATGCAATATTACTTCCTGCAGGCGAAGACGGTCGGCGACCTGACCGGCGTGTTCCTGGCGCACCTCGACGAACGATTTGCCGCACGCGGGCGGCGCTTCGGGTTGCCGACGATCCGGCGACGGCCCGGCAAGCTGAACGGCTTCGTCCTCGATCGCGGCCGGCTCGGCCTGCCGCAGGACGACTTCTTCCGCCAGGATCCGGTGCGGCTGATCGAGATCTTCCACCTCGCCGATCTGCACGGGGTCGAGGTGCATCCGCTGGCGATGCGGGCGGCGAACCGCGATGCGAAGCTGATCGACGGTCATCGCCGCGATGCCCGCGCCAACGCCCTGTTCCTCGACGTGCTCACCTCGCCGCGCGATCCCGAACTCGTCCTGCGCTGGATGAACGAGGCGGGCGTGTTCGGCCGCTTCGTACCCGATTTCGGCCGGGTCGTCGCCCAGATGCAGTTCGACATGTACCATCATTACACGGTCGACGAACACACGATCCGGGCGATCGGATTGCTCGCGCGGATCGACAGCGGCGGTCTGAAGGACGATCATCCGCTCGCCTCTGCGATCATCAAGCATATCGTCTCGCGCCGGGTCCTGTACGTCGCCGTGCTGCTGCACGACATCGCCAAGGGGCGCGGCGGCGATCACTCCATCTTGGGGGCAGAGGTGGCCGAACGGCTGTGCCCGCGCTTCGGCCTCACCCCGGCGGAAACCGAAACCGTCGTCTGGCTGGTCCGCTGGCACCTCCTGATGTCGGCGACCGCGTTCAAGCGCGACCTGTCCGACTTCAAGACCATCCTCGACTTCTGCGACGTGGTGCAAAGCCCGGAGCGGCTGCGCCTGCTGCTGGTGCTCACCATCGTCGATATCCGTGCGGTGGGTCCGGGCACGTGGAACGGCTGGAAGCGCCAGCTGCTCGCCGACCTGTTCGAGGCGGCGGAAGAGGTGCTGCGCCTCGGGCACAAACAGCGCGGCCGGACCGAACGGATCGCCACCCGCCAGGCGACCTTGCAGGCGACGCTCGGCTGGGACGACGCGCGGTTCGCCGCCTTCGTCCGCCGCTTTCCCGAAGCCTATTGGATCGCCGAACCCGACGACGCGCTCGCGCACAACGCCCGCTTCATCGCCGCTGCGGGGGATGCGCAGCTGTCGATCGACGCGCAGGTCTACGCCGAACGCGGCGCGACGCTGGTGACCATCTACGCCGCCGACCACCCCGGCCTGTTCTACCGGATCGCCGGCGCAATCCACGTCGCAGGCGGCAATATCATCGACGCTCGCATCCATACTACGCGGGACGGCATGGCGATCGACAACTTCCTGGTACAAGACCCCTTCGGCCGCCCCTTCGACGACCTGAGCCAGCTGGGTCGACTCAAGACCGCGATCGAGGATGCGCTGGCCAACCGCGGCAAGCTCGCCGACCGGCTGGTGGCCAAGCCAGCTGCGCGCACGCGGGCCGATGCATTTGAAATAGTGCCGAATGTGCTGATCGACAACCGCGCTTCGAACCGCTTCACCGTCATCGAAGTCAATGCGCGCGATCGCCCGGCGCTGCTCAACCAGCTGGCGCATGCACTGTTCCAGTCGAAGGTGACGCTGCATTCGGCCCATGTCGCGACCTATGGTGAGCGTGCGGTCGACACCTTCTACGTCACCGACCTCACCGGCGACCGGATCACCGGTGCCGCCCGGCTGAAGGCGCTGGAGAAGCGGCTGATGATTGCGGCAGCGGGTGAGATGCTGGGCATCGCGGCCTGACGACATGCCCTCCTGCGGCAAACTGGCGCCTCATCAAGCAACGCCTTCCGGGGGCGCGAACGTCAGGATCATGTCGCCCGCTTCGACGACCGGCCGGAGGTTGGTCGAGAACAGCAATAGCCGTTGGTCGGGCTTCAGCACGGCGACCGGTTCGGCCTCCTTCGCGAGCCGTGCGCGATACGCCTCGTAAGGAAATACGTCGGTGATGCGGGTACGCCCGAACGCCCAGCCCGCTGCCACGCGTTGCTGGAGTTCGTCGATCGTTTCGCCCCCCTCCAGCAGCACCTTGCCCCGCCCCCGAGCGCGACGATCCTCGTCGACCCCGGTCTGGCTCAGCTTGTCCGTGCCGACCTCCGGCCCAAGATCAGCACAGACCAGGGCGTTGTAGGAATCGCTGTCGGTGGCGGCGATCACCTGCTGGAACTGGAGCATGTCGAGCGTATCCTGCGTCACTTCGTCGAGGATATCTCCGCGATAGACGTCCAATTGGCGCTTGCGGGCGCTGCGCAGCGCGAACTTGGCGGTGTCGGCGATCGTCACCTTCAATCCCATCCCCTGCAACGCGACGCCGAGTGCGGTGGTGAAAGCATTGGCGCCGACCAACAGCACGCCATCGCCCTTCCCCTTGTCGATCCCCAGCCTCCGGGCCACCCAGCCCGCCGAGAAGCCATGGGCGAAGATGGTGGCCACCACGACGCCGAAGACCAGCGGCACCAGGGCGTCCGCGTCCATCATGCCGAAATCGTCCAGTCGCAAAGCGAAAAGGCTGGTGACCGCGATCGCCACCACCCCGCGCGGCGCGATCCAGGCGATGAACAGTCTTTCGCGCCATGGCATCCTGGAAAAACACAGGCTGACGAGAACGGTAACCGGTCGCACCACGAACAGCAGCAGGAACAGGAATATGAGGAAGCGCGCCTGAAACCGCTCGATCACGTCCCAGCGCAGCGTCGCGGACAGGATGATGAAGACCCCGGAGATCAGCAGGACCGCGAGATCCTCCTTGAAGTGCTTCAACGCGGCCGTGGACTGCGTCTGACGGTTGGCGAGCACGACGCCCATGACGGTTACGGTGATGAGACCCGTTTCGTGCTTGATCAGGTCGGCAGCGACGAACGCGGCGATCACCGTCACCAGCACGCTTGGCGCTTTCAGATATTCGGGAATGTAGCCGCGACGGAATGCAGTCGTCAGGCCGAACCCCGCGCCGGCGCCGATCAGGCCAGCGACCAGCGTGGCGGCCGCTACGTCGAAGCCGATCGCAACGACGCTGCGATCCGGACCGACATAGGTGATGTACGCATAGATCGCGACCGCCAGCAGCGCGCCGATCGGATCGTTGACGATGCCTTCCCACTTCAGCGTATCCCGAACCCGCGCCGGCACGCGCAGCGTCCGCAGCATCGGGCCGATCACCGTCGGTCCCGTCACTACCAGGATGCCGCCGAACAAGGCCGATATGCCGAGCGGCAGTCCCGCGCCATAGAATGCGGCGGCGGTGCCGAGCACCCAGCCGACCGGCACGCCGATCAGCACCAGCCTCAACACCGCCGATCCGGCGTGGCGCAGGTCGCGGAAGCTCAGGCTCAGGCCGCCTTCGAACAAAATCACGGCGACGGCGAGCTTGATGATCGGCTGCTGCAACGCGCCGAAGTCGCGTTGCGGATCGATGAGGCCGGTGACGGGTCCCGCCAGCACGCCTGCAATCAGCATCAGTGCGATCGCGGGGCGCCCGGTCCGCCATGCAATCCACTGCGCGCCGATGCCGAGCACGCCGATGAGCGCCAGTTTGACGAGCATGGAATCGAAGATCAGCGGTTTTCCCCTTCGACGGCCCAATCGTTCGTGCCCGAATGCGGTTCCGCCTCCGGCGCATCCGCCGGGTCACTCCTCACAGAAAGCGGAGGCGGGGCACCCTTCCGTCCAGCTGTCGGAGATCAAGAAAAAGCCGGCGCGCATCGCTGCACGCCGGCCAGGTTGGTCGTTGCCTGATAAAGATCAGAAGCGGGCGCGGATGGTGGCTCCGTAGGTGCGCGGCTCTGCGAGGAACTGCGAGAACAGCTGGCGGCCACCCGGATACTGCGGGTCCTGATAGGCCGCGGAGTTGCCGCCTTCCTGGAATGGCGAGTTGAAGGCGACCTGCGCGTAATCGACGTTGGTCAGGTTCTGCGCCCAGAATTCGAGGCTGAACTTCTCGTCGGGGGTACGCAGTCCGATGCGGGCGTTGACGATCGCATAGCCGTCCTGCGTCTTCTGCGGGAACAGATCGGAACCCGTGTTATAGTCGCTGGTCATGCGGGTATCCGCATAGAAGAGCGCCGAATAACCGCCACCGATCTGCGGCGTCCACGATGCCGAAGCCGTCGTCACGATGTTTGCCGAGTTCGACAGGTTCTGCCCCGGCAGGCGACGCAGCGACTGGTTGAGCGGAGCGCCCGCGCTGGTGCCGACCAGATTGTCGCGATAGCCGGTGTCGGTGAAGGTCGCGCCGAGCGACACGCGCACATCGCGCGCCGGAACCAGCGTGGCTTCGAGTTCGACGCCCTGGGCACGCACGCCGTAGCCGACATCGCCCGGTGCGCAGGCTCCGCTCGTGCCCGCAGCCGCATTGTAGTTGGCGGCGGCGGTGAACTTGCTCTGGTCGCGATCGCCGCCGTTCAGGCTGGTCGAGCAGCCGTTGATGTTCTGAACGATGAAGACGCTGCCGTCGAAGGTGTTGAGCTGGAAGTTCTTGAAGTCCTGACGGAACGCCGCGACGCTCAGCGAGAACGGGCCAGTGCCGTACTTCGCGCCGATTTCGAAGGAATTGACCGTTTCGGGGGCGAACTGAAGATTGCCGACCAGCGCCTGCGCCCCGCCGACCGAGGCGAAGGTCGTGGTGACGCTGGTGACGCCGTTCGCGGTCACCGGCTGCAACGGCAGCTTGAGCGCGGAGCGATCGAGGTTGAAGCCGCCCGCCTTATAGCCGCGCGAGAAGCTGGCATAGACGAGCAGATCGTCGATCGGCTTCCACGACAGGATCGCGGTGCCCGTCACCTTGTCTTCCTTGCGCGTGTCCTTGATCGACACGCCGTTCAGTTCGGCCGTCGAATTGCCTTGGCACGACAGGCCGATGATACCGCCGGCCACCGCAGCCAGACCGGCATTGGACAGGAACGGGGTCAGGGCATTCTGGTTGGTCTGGCACCCGACGTTGTCGTTGGTGAAGCTCGCGTCGAACTTCTTGCGCTCCTTGGTGTAGCGGGCGCCAAGCGTCAGATCCACCGTGCTGGTCACGTGGAAGATATTGTGCGTGAAGACCGCGAAGTTGCGGCTGTTCTGATTGTAGACGTCGCGGGTCGAGCCCTTGTCATTGATCGCGTCCAGCGTATCGATCGCACGGACGATCGTCGCGCCGGCCGCACCGAACGGACCGGCAGCACTCGACAAGGCGCCGCGGCCGGTCGCCGTGAGGCAGCCTGCCGACGTCGGCGAATAGAATCCGGCAAGCGCCCCGCCGGAGATCAGGCGGCACGTGGCGAACCGCCCGTACTGGCTGCCGAACCGAAGGTTATCGAGAACGCGCAGATTTTCGTTGGCGAAGAAGCCGCCGACCAGCCAGTCGAGCTTTTCGTCGAACAGCGAGCCGTTCAGACGCAGTTCCTGGGTGAAGGTACGGAAGCGACGGGCCGAGTTGCCGTTGGCTGCGCGATACAGGATGTCGACGCGGCTGTAGTCGGTGTCCGATCCCTGCGACGAATCATAGTCGCGATACGCAGTGATCGACGTGAGCTTCGTCGTGCCGAAGTTCCAGTCGAGCTGCCCCGATACGCCCCAATCCTTTGTCGTGCCGGCGAAGCTGCGGCCCGGGCTGACCGAAATCTCGCGGCTGTAGCCGGGACGGTTGACCAGGCTGAGCGGCTGGCCGAGGTCGGTGATCACGTTGACGATGTTGTTGCCCGTGGTGCCCGCGATGCCGCTCGAGTTGATCGAGCCCAGGCCGGCGTTGACCGAGGCCAGCGGTTCGTTGAGGCTGCCGATCGACGGATTGACCGAGCGGTCGACATAGGTCGCCGCGCAGCACTTTTCGTTGCGGTGCGTATAGTCGCCGATCAGGCGGAAGCTGATGTCGCTGCTCGGCTCGAACAGCAGCTGGCCGCGAACGAAGTAGCGGTCGCGATCGTTGACATCCGTGTTGTTCGAATAATCGTGATAGAAGCCGTCGCGCTTGACGTAGACGCCATCGACGCGCGCCGCGATCGTCTCGCTGAGCGGCAGGTTCAGGTTTCCGGCGACGCGATAGAAATTGTAGTTGCCGTAGGTCGCTTCGGCACCGCCGCTGAACCCCTGGAACGAAGGCGCCTTGCTGATGATGCTGATGAGGCCGGCGGACGAATTTCGGCCGCCCAGCGTGCCCTGCGGGCCGCGCAGCACTTCGACGCGATCGATTTCACCCAGTTCGGTGAGGCCGATGCCGGACCGCGAGCGATAGACGCCGTCGATGAACACCGCGACGGAGCTTTCCAGGCCGGGGTTGTCGCCGACCGTACCGATACCGCGAATACGCGCCGAGCCGTTCGCTTCGGATCCCGTCGACGACACCAGCAGCGACGGTGCGAGCTGGTTGAGCTGGCGGATGTCGTTGGCGCCCGAATTCTGCAGCGTTTCGGCCGAGACGGCCGAGATCGCGACCGGCACGTCGGCCAGCGCCTGGGCGCGGCCCTGAGCGGTGACGACGATGTCCGGATTGTTGTTTTCGTCCTGCGTCACCGAACCGGCCGAGGCCGTCGAGGTCGTCTGGGTCGCAGGGCTGGAGGGCTCGGGAGAATTGTTCTGCGCCAGCGCAGGGGTGGCAATCGCAATCGTCGCTGCCGACAGCAGGTACGCGGTAAGGCGCATGGTCATCTCTCTCCTGAACGAAATCTTGTTTTCGAATATCGGGTTTTCTTTTGAGGCTAGTGGCCCACAGGCGTGAGCGTCCAGTATTTTGTGCCTCGAGTCCGAGTTTTCGAACGGAGTGTCGCCAATGCGCAACACCGGGCCCGTTGCCGGACCCGGTGTTCGAAAACGTCATGACGCTACGTCATGCGTGGTGTCGGCTGCATGGCCCGCCAAGGTAAGGCAGGGCCATTGACGCAGATCGCGGCAGACGGATTTACTTGGGTGCGAGCACCATCAGCATCTGCCGGCCTTCCATGCGCGGATAGGCTTCGACCTTGGCGACCTCCTGAGTCGCCTCGGCGACGCGCTGGAGCACCGCCATGCCGAGCTGGCCATGGCTCAGCTCGCGACCGCGGAAGCGCATGGTGACCTTGACCTTGTCGCCCTCCTCGATGAACTCGACGACCTTCTTCATCTTGGTGTCGTAATCGTGGTCGTCGATGTTCGGACGCATCTTGATCTCCTTGATCTCCTGCGTCTTCT
>CAYQPM010000116.1:0-7466 GCA_964419295.1 uncultured Stakelama sp.
ATCGCGATCGTCGTCACCGTCGCCTGCAAGAATGCCATGCCGATATCCTTTGGTCGGATGTGAAAGGCGGGAATCAGACCGCGCCTCTCTAGCTCCCCTCCCTGGAAGGGAGGGGTAGGGGGTGGGTCGCCCTCGAAGGCGCAAATCCTCACCCCAAGGCACCCCTGAATTTCCCCCCGAACCCTAGCCCCGCGTCGCGAACCAGATCACGTGCCGTGGCCCCTTGCCGTTCGACCGCGCCTTCACCGCGACCTCGTCGACCGCGAAGCCGGCATCCTTCAGCCGGCGCGTGAACTTGTCGTCGGATCCGGCGGACCATATCGCCAGCACGCCGCCGGGCGTCAGCGCGTCGCGTGCCGCGGCCAGCCCGCGGGCGGAATAGAGCCGGCCGTTGCCGGTCCGCACCAGCCCGTCCGGGCCATTGTCGACATCCAGCAGGATCGCGTCGTAGCGCCCCGCCGCGTGCTGGATCGGCAACGCGACATCGTCCTCGATCAGCGCGACGCGGGGGTCGTCGAGGCAGGATCCGGTCAGCGCCGCCATCGGCCCGCGCGCCCAGTCGAGGATCTTCGGCACCAGTTCCGCCACCTCGATCCGCGCGTCCGGCCCGGTCGCGTTCAGCGCCGCGCGCAACGTGAAGCCCATGCCGTAACCGCCGATCAGCATGCGCAATCCCTTGCGCTTGCCCAGCCGCGCGCAGGTCATCACCGCCAAAGCTTCTTCCGAACCGCTCATCCGGCTGTTCATCAGCTCGTTGCGTTCCAGCAGGATCATATGGTCCGCGCCGCGCCGGAACAGCCGCAGCGGCGGCCCGCCCGGCACCTCGGCGACATCGATCAGCTCCATGGGTATCACACCTGTCTCCCGGCTCGTTCCAGCCCCCCCATAACGCCCGGACGGCAAAAAGCCGCCAGCCTTTCGACCGGCGGCGTCTCACCCTCGGGAGAAGACTGTTATTTCGCGTAGGCGAGCGCCATCGGTCGCTTCGCACGGCGGCGCAGCCCGACGCCGGCCATGCCGAACCCGGTCAGCATCAGCGCCCAGCTCGCCGGCTCGGGCACCGCGGCGGCGGGGGCGTCGTTGGCATAGGTGCGGAAGACGAGGTCGCTGTCCGGAAACGCCTTCACGCCGTAATAGGCCGAGCCGCCGCCATAGCGGCCGTTCAGGCTGTAGGCCACCGACAGGCGATCGGGCGAAGTGACGCCGATATAATAGGTCTGCCCGGCGAGCAGCGGGACTTGTGCCCACGACACGTCGACCCACGTCCCGCGCGTGCCCGATGCCGAGCCCGTCGCGATCGCCTTGCCGACCGGCAGCGGCGCGACGTCGCGGCTGCGCTTGGGCGGCGGGAAGCCGTCGTACAGCGTGATCGTGACCATGCCGGTGATGCCGGAACTCGTACCGGTAAGGAACACGCCCGCGCCGACGCTGTTGTCGTAGGACGGCGTGAACGATTGCGCCGCGATGCTGCCCCCGTCGATATAGCCGAAGCCGCCATAGACGATCCACTGGCTCTGATCGATGACGGTCGTCGCCGGTGCGGGCGCCGCGATTGCGAAGGTGGCGGCGGCGAGGGCCAGGGCGACAAGTTTCACGGATGTTCCTTTATGGGGCGGATATGCGGGCGACGCGCCGGACTACGCAAACCGCATGCCAATCGAGCACGGACGCGCCACACGACGGTTAACGCGCGCATATAGGATAGGAAGTGTAATCCCGGGCGACAGGTCTTGTTTTGCTATAGCCAGCGCATCGACGCCGCCGCCTTCCGCCCGAGCATGATCTCGGTCAGCCCCCAAACCAAAGCATCGGCGCGGTCGGGCGAGCGGCCCGGCCCCTGATAGTCTCCCCCGCTCGCCAGCCCGCACATTTCGTCCTCCAGTTCGGCGAACGCGCCGACATGGAACACCTTGCCGCGTTCGTACAAGGCGGCCACCGGTTCGGCGCGCGCGATCTTGCCGGTCGTCGCGCGGACCAAAGTCAGCGGCAGCGTGGCATCCGCCGCATCCAGCACCGAACGCACCATCGTGCCACCCTGGTTGACCTCCGCCACGACCCGGTCCGCCCGGTTGCGCGCCGCGCAATCGGCCACCGCGCGCGCCCAGCCTTCGGGCGACAGGCCCGCCACGCTCGCATCCTCGATGACATAGCCGTTGCGGTCCTCGCCCAAGGCGACGCAGACGATGCCGCACGCATCCCCCGCCCGCCCGTCGATCGTCCCCGCCGGCGGGTCGACCGCGACGACGACGCGGACGAAGTCCGGCACGGCGGAGGATCCGACCTGCAGCCGGCACGCATCGATCGTCTCGCGCTTCCACAATGCGCCTTCGATGTCCTCGATCAGCTCGCCGTCCAGTTCCTGCCGACCCAGCCGGCTGCCGGCGTACAGGTCCGTCCACGCCGCCACCACCGCCTCGGACAGATGCCGGTTGTCGTACGTCCGCCCCCGCGTCTCGACCACGTCCTTCCCCCGCAGCACGCGGCGCATAAGCGTGATCGGCTTGGGCGTCGTCGTCACCACCACGCGCGGGCACGGTCCGACGCGCAGGCCCAGCACCAGATTGTCCCACGCCGCATCGCCGTAGCGCCACTTGGCCAGTTCGTCGCACCACGCCGCGTGATGCGCCGGGCCGCGCAGCGCCTCGGGCGCGGCGGCGGCGAAGATGTACCCCGTCGCGCCCGAGGCGAACCTCACCTCGCCCCGGCTCCTATGCCATTCGATCCGCTCGTTGCTGCGCGCCACCGCCAGCAACCCGGCCTCGCCCTCGATCATCACGCGGCGCACCTCGTCCGCGGTCGCGCCGACCAGGGCGATCCGGCCGCCCGGAATCGTCCGCGCGACCTGGCTGACCCATTCCGCCCCGGCGCGGGTCTTGCCGAAGCCGCGTCCGGCGCGGATCACCCAGACGCGCCAGTCGCCCGGCGGCGCGAGTTGCCCGTCATGCGCCCAGCCGGTCCAGTCGTCGAACAGCAGGCGGCGGTCGTCCGGCCGAAGCTTGAACACCGCCTTCCAGCGTGCCGCCGTGTCCATTTCCATCAGCCGTTCGATCAGCGCGCGCTGGGGCGGCACGGTCATGGCGCTTTCGCCGCCAGCGTATCCAGCCGCTGCATCAAGGCCGCATCCACCTCGCTCTGCGACATCGTGGATCTCGCCACCGGCGTACCCGGCGGGCGCAGGCCGCGGCGCAATTGCAGCACCTTGATCGCCAGCGCCGGATCGAACGGCACTTCGGGCACCTGCGCCGCCTCGACCTCGTCCGCCGCCGGATTATGGTCGATCGTCGGCTTGCCCAGCGCGCAGAACAGAAGTTCGTTCTCCAGCCGTTCGTAGCCCGCCTCCAGCGCCTGCGCCCACAGGATCGCGAACCCGCCGTCGCGCTGCCGCAACGCATGCGCCCCGCGCGGCGACAGCCCGGTCGCCTTCGCCGCCAGCGTGACGTTGCCGGTTTCCCCCAGCAGGCGCAGGAAGGTCGCCCGCTTCCCCTTGGTCCAGCCGCCCGCGCGCACCGCCCGCACCTGCGGCGCCCTGGCCTTGCCCGATCGCGTCATATGCCATGCCCTCCGCCTGAGCCGCACGCCCCACACGCCTGCGAGCCTGCGCGCGCCAACGAAGACGGGCCGGGGCGTCGCCACCCCGGCCCGTCTTCGCCAACGACCCCCGCCGCCCGACTCGCACTTTCTCAACGTTCCTGATATGTACCCAAAGAGCGTGACGCTGTCAAACATTTTTAACCTATCTGGATACACGGCCGCGCGCCGGCTTCCTCACTCGAACTGCAACCGATTGCCCCGACAGGACGAATCCGCCTACACGACCGGCATGATCCAGGCGCTCACCCTCTCGCTCGCCCAGCTCGGGGACCGGCGCATCCTCGGCATCTTCCTCAAGTCGCTGCTGCTCACCATCGTGCTGCTGACGATGCTCGGCGTCGCCGGCTGGTACGGCATGGCGTGGCTGATCGCCTGGTCGGGCGCGGGCGAGGTGGTGGTGCAGTTCGCCGGCATCGTCGCGGCGATCCTCGCGCTGATCGCCGCGGGCGTGCTGTTCCGCGCCGTCGCTTTGCTCGTCATCGGCCTGTTCGCGGACGATGTCGTCGAGGCGGTCGAGGCGAAACATTATCCCGACCGGCTCGCCGCCGCGCGCGCCGTGCCGCTCGCCCGTTCGGTCGCGATGGGCGCCGGCTCGGCGATCCGCTTCCTGATCGTCAACCTCGCTCTGTCGCCGATCTACCTGCTGCTGCTCGTCACCGGTGTCGGCCCGGCGATCCTGTTCTTCGTCGTCAATGGCTGGCTGCTCGGCCGCGACCTCGGCGACATGGTCGCCGTCCGCCACGTCGCCCCGGCCGATCTCAGGCAATGGCGCGGCTCCACCGCGATCAGCCGTTTCGTGCTCGGGCTGATCGGCACCGGGTTGTTCGTCATCCCCATCGTCAACCTCGCGGCACCCGTTATAGTGGCGGCAATGGCCACGCACTGGTACCATCGCGGGTACCACAAGGCGGCGCGCCGGCGGGACGATCGCGGGACTTCCCCGACTCTCTAGCCGGACGGGCGGGACACTATCGGCCGGGCGCAACCGGGCCGGAACATGGGGCGGCGAAGAATGAACCGGTCGATCGCGATACTCTTCTCGGGCACCTTGCTGTCCGGCCTGCTGCTCGGCGGCTGCGCCTCCACCGGCACCACCGCCCGCCCCGCACGCGCCGCGGCGATCCCGATCCCGACCGGCACCTACGGGCTCGAAGGCGTGATGGGCCAGAACGCCCGCGGCCTCGTCGCCCGCTTCGGCACCCCCACCGCCGATTTGATGGAAGGCACCGCACGCAAGCTGCAATTCTCCAGCGCGACCTGCGTGCTCGACGCCTATCTCTACCCCAAGGGCTCGGCCGAACCCGTCGTCACCTATCTCGACACCCGCCAAAGCGACGGCAGCCCCGTCGACCGCGCCAGCTGCGTCTCCGCCCTCCAGATGCGCGCCCGCACCGGGAAGTAGCGCGCCCGATTTGCTTCCCGCGAAAGGGAGCAGCCCCCTCTGCTCCCCTCCCGGGAAGGGAGGGGAGCAAGACGCCCCGGCACCTGCGCGCAGCCCCAACCGCCCGCAGACGAGGGGCCGCCGTTCTTCTCCCCTCCCTTCCAGGGAGGGGAGCGACAGGCCCCCGTCTCGACCCGGCCCGCCCCCCTAGCGCAACCGCGCCAAGGCCCAGTCGGCCGCCTCGCGCACCACCGGCGACGGGTCCGCCAGCAGCCGCTCGACCGTCGGGACCAGCCCGGCGGACCCGCTATTCCCCGCCGCGATCAGGCAGTTGCGCACCATCCGGTCGCGGCCGATGCGCTTGATCGGCGATCCGGCGAAGACCTGGCGGAAGCCGGCATCGTCCAGCGCGAGCAGGTCGGCCAGGTCCGGCGCGGTCAGTTCGGCGCGGGGGGCGAACGCCAGATTGGCGTGGGCGGATGCCGCGAACTTGTTCCACGGGCACACCGCGAGGCAATCGTCGCAGCCATAGATGCGATTGCCGATCGCCTCGCGGAATTCGTGCGGAATCGGCCCGGCATGCTCGATCGTCAGGTACGAGATGCAGCGCCGCGCATCGAGGCGGTAGGGGGCGGGGAAGGCGTCGGTCGGGCAGGCGCGCTGGCACGCATCGCAACTGCCGCACGTGTCGCTGCCCGGCGTGTCGGGCGGCAGCGTCATCGTCGTGTAGATCGCGCCGAGGAACAGCCAGCTGCCATGCTCGCGGCTGACCAGATTGGTGTGCTTGCCCTGCCAGCCCAGCCCGGCCGCTTCCGACAGCGGCTTCTCCATCACCGGGGCAGTATCGACGAACACCTTGAGATCGATCGGAGGATCGCCCGCCTCACCCCCAGCGTCAACGCCCTGCCCCGCGGTCCCCTCCAAGCCCGGCTCCGCGACCATCCAGCGCGCCAGCGCCTTCAGGTTGCGCTTCACCACGTCGTGATAATCGCCGCCCTGCGCATAGACCGAGATCCGCCCGGTCTCGCCCGCATCGGCCAGCGCCAGCGGGTCGGTCGCCGGGGCATAGCTCATCCCGAGCGCGATCACCGAGCGCACGTCGGGCCACAAGGCGGCGGGGGATTCCCGCTGGTGCGCGCGCTGCTCCATCCAGATCATGTCGCCGTGCCGCCCCTCGTCGAGCCATTGCCGCAGCCGCCGCGCGGTCAGCGGCGCGGCATCGGCCCGCGCCACGCCGCACGCGACGAAGCCCAGGTCGCGCGCTTTCGCCTTCAGGCGGTCAGTGAATGGCTTGTCTTGCGGCACGTTGCCCCGCTACCACGCGATCCCATGGGGCACACCCTTTCCGTTCGTGTCGGCCTCGCCCGAACCGACGGAAAGCGCGGCCGAACAAGGGGACGCAAGATTTCGAGCGATCTGGCGATCAGCGCCACCGGGCTGGTCAAGAATTTCGGCGGGCGCCGCGTCGTCGACGGCGTCGACATCGCCGTGCCGACCGGCCTGATCTACGGCGTGCTCGGCCCGAACGGCGCGGGCAAGACGACGACGTTGCGCATGCTGCTCGGCATCATCGAGCCGGATGGCGGGCATCGCACGTTGCTCGGCCATGATCGTCCGCGCGAGGCGAGCGACCGCGTCGGCTATCTGCCCGAGGAACGCGGGCTCTACCCGGCGATGAAGGCGCGCGATGCGATCGCGTTTCTCGGCGCCTTGCGCGGCCTCGACCTCAAGACCGGGCGCACGCGCGCGGTCGACCTGCTCGAGGCGGCCGGGCTCGGCCATGCGATCGACACCAAGATCCGCAAGCTCTCCAAGGGCATGGCGCAGCTCGTGCAATTGCTCGGCTCGGTCGTCCACCGGCCCGATCTGCTGGTGCTCGACGAACCCTTTTCCGGGCTCGACCCGGTCAACCAGGAACGGCTCGAGGCGCTGATCGTCGCCGAGCGCGATCGCGGCGCGACGATCCTGTTCTCGACCCACGTCATGGCGCATGCCGAGCGGCTATGCGACCGGCTGGCGATCATCGCCGGCGGCAAACGCCGGTTCGAGGGCACCGTCGCCGAGGCGCGCGGCACGCTGCCGATGCGCGCGCACTACGTGCCGCATCACGATGCCGAGGGCATCGCCGCCCTGCTGCCCGCCGATGCCGTGCGCGGCGCGGATGGCTGGACCTTCACCGTGCCCGACGACGGCGCGGAGAATATCCTGAAGGCGCTGATCGACGCCGGGTTCGGCATTTCCGGCCTGTCGATCGAGCGGCCCGGCCTGCACGACGCATTCGTCCGCATCGTCGGCGCGGATGCGCTGGACGACGATGCCCGCACGCTGGAGCGCGCGGCATGACCGGCCTGCGCGACACCGCCGTCAAGCCTCGCACGGTCGGCAACACCCGCCGCCTGGTCCGCCAGACGCTGACCATCGCGCGGCGCGATTTCATCGCCACGGTGTTCACCCCGACCTTTCTCATCTTCCTGTTCGCGCCGTTGATCATGGG
>CAYQPM010000117.1:0-7454 GCA_964419295.1 uncultured Stakelama sp.
AAGATCGCGATCCAGACGATGTCCAGAAAGTGCCAGAACAGGCCCAGCCGCAACAGGTTGATCTTGACCCGCGGATCGGTCCCGAAGACCAGCAGCTGCGCCATCATTGCGACGATCCACAGGCTGCCGATCGCCACGTGCAGGCCATGCAGCGGCACCAGGCCGAAAAAGGCGGACAGATAGCCGCTGCGGGTCGGATAGGCGCCATGCGAGAACATGTCGGAAAAATCGTGGAGCTCCATGGCCAGGAACATCAGGCCAAGCGCCAGCGTCACCGCCATCCAGCCGAGCACCCGGCGAATGTGCGCGCCGTGCTTCATCGACACCGACGCCATGCCATATGTCAGGCTGCTGGTCAGCAGCACCAACGTCTCGATGAAAGTGGGCGTGATCTTATATTCGCTCGCCGGCGTCGGCCCGCCGGCGGTTGCGGGCAGCATCACGCCATAGGTGGCGAACATCAGCGCAAACAGCACCGCATCGCTCATCAGGAACATCCAGAACCCGAAAACGTCGCTGCTCGCGGCGTCGTCTGTCTCTGTATCGGTCTTGCCGAGGTTGAGCCCCGCGTGCCGATCGTCGCTCGCACTCATGTCCGCGCCTCGGCGAGTCCCTGATTGGCTGATGTCGACTCGATCTCGCGCGGGATCGGCCGTGCCTGCTCCACCGCGGTGAGCCACCGATCTTCGGTACGGCGGACCTCGTCGGCCGAGATCACCTTTTCGGTATCGCGCACGAAGCTGCGCGCGATCACCGTCGCCACGATCACCAACGTGCCCAGGATGGCGAGCCACCACATATACCACACCAGGGCAAAGCCGGCCGCCGCGCTGGCGATCCCGATGATGGGCGCCACCGCGCTGTTCTTCGGCATCTCGATGTCGTCATAATGCGGTGGCCGCGCGTAGGGCGCGTATTTCCGCTTGTCGTCGTAGAAGGCATAGCGCTGCTCGACGTGCGGCAGATGAGCGAAATTATACTCCGGCGGCGGTGCGGAGGTCGACCATTCGAGACCGCGACCGTCCCATGGATCGCCTGCAAACACCCGGTTTGCATTGCGGTGCCTGATGCTTACCCACAGTTGGACAAATAGCGCGCCAAGGCCGCAGAACAGGATCACCGCGCCGACTTCGGCGGCATAGAGCCAGGGGCGATAGACGGTTTCCATCACCGCCTGCGTCCGACGCGGCATGCCGGCTGCGCCCAGCACGTAGAGCGGCATGAAGGCCAGGTAAAAGCCGACCACCCAGCATCCGCAGGCGATCCGCCCCCATGTCTCGTTCAGACGGAAGCCGAACGCCTTGGGGAACCAGAAGGTATAGGCCGCGATCATGCCGTACAACGTGCCGGGAATCAGCATGTTGTGGAAATGCGCGACCAGGAACAGCGTGTTGTGCACGACGTAATCCAGCGGTGGGAACGCCAGGATGATCCCGGTCAGGCCGCCCAACACGAACGTCATCATGAACGCCAGCGAATAGAGCAATGGAGTGCTGAAGCGCACCTCGCCGCGGAACATCGTCCATATCCAATTGTAGATCTTGACGCCCGTCGGCACGCCGATCGTCATCGTCGCAATGCCGAATGCGGCGTTGATGCTCGGGCTCTGCCCCATCGTGAAGAAATGGTGCAGCCACACCGTGAACGACAGCACCGCGATCGCCATCGTCGCGATCACCAGCGAGACATAACCGTACAGCGCCTTGCCTGAAAAGGTCGACACGACCTCGGAATAGACGCCGAACGCGGGCAGGATGACGATGTACACCTCGGGATGACCGAACATCCAGAACAGGTTGGCGTAGTTCATCATGTTGCCGCCAAGCGCGTTGGTGAAGAAGTGAAAGCCCAGATACCGGTCGAGCGCCAGCAACAGGGTCGCCACCGTCAACGGCGGCATAGCGAACACCATCAGGATCGCGGTGCACAAGCTGGTCCAGCAGAACATCTGCATTCGCATCAGCTGCATGCCGGGGCAGCGCATTTTGTAGATGGTAACGGCGATGTTGATACCGGTCAGTGTCGAGGCGATCGATCCGAGCGTCACCGCCCAGATCCAGTAATCCGGCCCGACACCGGGGTTGAAGCCGATCTCAGTATAAGGCGGATATCCGCTCCAGCCGCCGGTGGAAAATTTCCCGATGACGAGGCTGATCATCATCAACGCCGCGCCGCTGCCGGTCAGCCACAGTCCGATCGCGTTGAGTAACGGAAAGGCGACGTCGCGCGCGCCGATCTGCAACGGCACCAGATAGTTGATGATCCCGGTGAGGAACGGCATCGCCATGAAGAAGATCATGATCGAGCCGTGGGTGCTGAACAGCTCGGCGAAATGGTCGGGTGCGACGATGCCGGGCGCGTCGATCGCGACCGCCTGTTGCAGGCGCATCAGGTTCGCCTCGACCAGCGCGCGCGCCAGCATGACGAAGGCGATCACCACGTACATGATGCCGATCTTCTTGTGATCGAGACTGGTGAGCCATTCGCTCCACAGCCAGCGCCAACGCCCGGTAACGGTCAGCAGCACCGCGACGAAGACCGCGCCCGCCACCACCATCCCCCCGGCGCCCGCCCCGATCAGTTCGTTGATCGTGGGGTTTTCCCAAGCGCGAACGAACGGCAGGTCGTGCCAGCCGAAACGGCCGAATACCGCCGGCAGCAGTGGCGCGCTCATCGCGCGCCCTCGCGGGTGCTGGCGACCATGATCTGGCGGAACAAGCCCGGGCGGACGGTCGAGAAGAATTGCGGCCCAGTGGGGATCGAACGCGCTTTAATGCTGGTGAGCGCCCGGTCGTCGAGCGGTCGGGCGGCGCGGATGCGCGTCAGCCAGCGTTGATAATCCGCCGGATTCATGGCGATCACGTCGAACTTCTCCTGCTGGAAACCTTCCCCGTTGAACTGCGTGTTCTCGCCGCGGAACACTCCCGGCTGGCTTGCTGCGAGGTTCAACTGCGTCCGCATGCCGGGCATCGCGTAGATCTGTCCGGCGAGCTGCGGGATCAGCAGCGATTGCATGACGGTGCCGCTGGTCAGGCTGAGGTTGACCGGCCGGCCGACCGGCACGGCGAGCTGGTTGATCGTCGCGATCCGCTGGTCAGGATAGATGAACAGCCATTTCCAATCGAGCGCGACCGCCTGCACCTCGATCGCCGGCTGGGCGGACGTGAGGCGTCGATAAGGATCGAGACGGTGCGTCGAGGTCCACAGCAGGAAACCGAGACCGATCACTATCCCGATCGGCGGGATCCAGACGAGGATCTCCAGCGGCCAGGAAAAACCCCAGTCCGGACGGTAGGCGTCGCCCTTGTTCGAAAGCCGGTAGTGCCACGCCACCAGCGGAACGAGGATCAGCACCGGCCCGGCGACGAAGACGAGGACCGCCGCGACGATCAGGTACAGATGCCACTGCTCGGCTGCGACCGGCCCGGCGTGATTGACCACGCCGAGCCGCAAGGCATCGCATCCGCCGAGCAGCATCGGTAGAAGCGCGGCGGCGGCAGCCGCGTGGCGCGGCGCGTTGCTCCGAGGCCGCGTTGCCGCTGGGGTGCGACTAGGCAACGATCCGCACCGGCACGCCCTTTGCCGCTGGCGTCTTCGACAGCTTGTCGTGATACCATAGCGGCACCAGCGGGTTCATCTCGGGATAGTAAGCGCCCAGGCACCCGTCGGGCAGGTCGAACGGCGTGACCGTCAGGCCGTCCACCTGCCGATGGACGCCATCGCCGGCGTCGCTGGCGAGGCTGACCACCTGCCCCTCCCGCAGGCCGGCCGCCGCAATCTCCTTCGGGCTCATCAGCAGCACGTCGCGCGTGCCCTCGATCCCGCGCAACCGATCCGAATAGCCGTAGATCGTCGTGTTGAACTGGTCGTTCGAGCGCATCGTGATCAGCCGGTAACGGCCCGCCTTGTCCGGCACGCCCATCGCGGTCAGGGTCGTCGGCGTGGTGAATTCCGCCTTGCCGCTGTCCGTCTTCCAGATCCGGTCACGCGCCTGATTGCCCTTGAAGAAGCCACCGGGGGTGAACATGCGGGCGTTGAAATCCCTGAACTTGTCGGGATAGGTCGCCTCGATCAGGTCGCGGACCTTGCCGTAATCGCCGACCCATTCGTCCCACTTCAGCGTCGGCTTCGGCTCCAGCGTCGCCTTTGCCATGCCGGCAACGATCGCCAGCTCCGACAGCAGGTGCTCGCTCGCCGGCTTGCGCTTGCCGACCGAGCCGTGGATCATCGACAGCGAATCCTCCATCGTCACGGTCTGCGGGCCGCCCTCCTGCATATCCTCTTCGGAGCGGCCGACGCAGGGCAGCAGATAGGCGACCTCGCCGTTGATCAGGTGACTGCGGTTCAGCTTGGTCGCGATCTGCACCGTCAGGCGCATGTTCGTCCAGGCCGCCTCCATCGCCTCGCGCTCGGGGATCGCGCGGACGAAATTGCCGCCCAGCCCGACGAACGCCCTGATGCTGCCGTCGATGATCCCCTCGCACGCTTCGACGGTATTGACGCCCTTCTCGGGCGGCGGATCGAAATCGAAGATGCGCTTCAGATAGTCATATGGCACCAGTTCGGGCTTCTCGGAGATCCCGACCGTGCGCTGTCCCTGCACGTTGGAATGGCCGCGAACCGGGGAGATGCCCGCCCCCTCGACGCCGATGTTGCCGCGCAGCAGCAGCAGATTGACGAGCATCCCGATCGTCTGCGAGCCGTGGACATGCTGCGTCACGCCCATGCCGTAGATGCCGATCACCTTTTCGGCATCGCAATAGACCTGCCCCGCCGCCTCCAGGTCCGAACGGCTGAGGCCCGATTCCTGCTCGATGTCTGCCCAGGATGTCGCCTTCACCTTGGCGACCATCTCGTCGAAGCCGTGCGTGTGCTGCGCGATGAAATCCACGTCGAGCAGGTGATGCTCCTGCTCGGCCCATTGCCGCTCCTCTACGGCGAGGACATGCTTGATCATCCCCATGATCGCCGCGATATCGCCGCCCGGCCGCACCTGATAATAGAGGCAGGAAATCTCGGTCGGATTCTGCGTGATCATTTGGATCGGGTTCTGCGGATCGACGAACTCGATCAGCCCCTTTTCGCGCACCGGATTGAAGGTGACGATCCTGCACCCGCGCTCCACCGCGTCCTTCAGCGTATGGAGGAACCGGGGACTGTTGGTGCCGGTATTCTGACCGAAGAAGAAGATCGCGTCGCACAGGCTGAAATCCTTCAGCTGGCAGGTGCCGACCGGCGACCCCGTCACCTTCTTCAGACCCACCGACGTGGTCTCGTGGCACATGTTGGAACTGTCGGGTAGGTTGTTGTGCCCGTACAGCCGCGCGTACAGCGCGAACAGATACGAGGTTTCGAGGCTCGCGCGTCCCGACGCATAGAAGACCGCGGACTTGGGATCGAGCGCCTTCAGTTCGGCCCCGATCGCTGCGAACGCCTCATCCCACTCGACCGGGACATAGGTGTCGCTGGCCCGGTCGTAGCGCATCGGGTGGGTCAGCCGGCCGGTCTGTTCGAGATCGTAATCCTTCCAGCCGCGCAGTTCCGTGACGGTGTGCGCGGCGAAGAATTCCGGCCCACAGGTGCGTGTCGTCAGCTCCCACAGAGTAGCCTTGGCGCCGTTTTCGCAAAATTCGGCGGGGTGCGGATGTTCGGGTTTGGTCCAGGCGCAGGACACGCACATGAAACCACCCGGCTTGTTCTGCCGGCGCAGGGTCTCCAACGCCATGGGCGTCGCCCATTCCTTGCCAAAAATCCGGGCGACGCCCTGCAGCGATCCAAAACCGCCCGAGGGGCCATCATAATGTACGGTGTCGTCGTCCTGCGCCATGTCGAGGTCTCCGCTACGATTCCGGCGCTCAGACTTACCGCTACCGCGCACCCCTGTCAGCGCCATCTTGCTCGAATGTAAGGATTTCGTGCGAACCCGCGCTAACCTGCGTCACAATGTCCGCCGGCGAGCGGGCGAGGCGCCTTGCAGAGGCTGGTTGTCGGGGGGCGATTCGCAATACCCCCATTCGGAATCGCGGCCCGGGATCAGGCAACAGAGCTTCGCACCAGCCGCGCGTACCGGCCGAAGGACAAATTTCGCCCCCAGCGACATGTCGGTGCGTTATGACGGCATCACCTCAAAGCACATTCCCCCGCTACTCGTCGCTTCCGGCCTGCTGCGGAGCCAAGCCCTCCCGTCGGACACGACGCGTTCACCAACTGCGGTTTAGCAGTGTTGGGTCGCTGGAAAACGACACACAAGGACGCCCGATGCTTCTGACCTGGCCTTCTCGCCTCCTCCTATGCTGTTTGGCCGCAGCCCTGCTGAGTCCCGCTCCGGCTACCGCGAGCTCGCCCGAACTGAAAGACCTGGAGCGTGAACTGACCGCATTGGTGTCGGCGCGCCCGAGCAACTATGGCATTGCTGCACTCGACCTGCGCGACGGATCGACCGTATCGATCAACGGCGACACGCCTTATCCGATGGCAAGCACGGTCAAACTCGCGATCGCGGGCGCCTATCTCTCCCAGGTGGATCTCGGACGACGCAGCCTCGACGAGGTCATTGCCGGCCACTCCGCCGCAAGCGTGATGGAGCTCATGATCGTCCGCAGCGACAATCGCGCGGCCGATCAGCTACTTGCCGCAGTTGGCGGCACAGCCTCCGTTCAAAAGTGGCTGTCGGCCAGCGGCGTATCCGGAATTCGGATGGACCGGACCATCGCGCAGCTGCTCCGGGAGCGGGGTCACCTTGCGGACAGCAAGGACGTGGCAACGCCCAATGCAATGGTCTCACTGCTTTACAAATTAAACAGCGGGACATTGCTGACCTCTCAAAGTCGGGACTTGCTCTTGGGCCTGATGGGCCGATGCGCTACGGGTACGCGTCGCATACGCGCGCTGCTTCCTGTCGGCACGCCGGTCGAGGACAAGACCGGGACGCTCGATGGCGTCACCAATGATGTCGGGTTCATCACCATGCCAGATGGACATCGAGTAGCAGTCGCGGTCTTTGCCAGGGGAGGTCGCGACAGGCAGCTTGGCATCGCCCAAGTCGCACGAGCGATCTACGACCGCTTCGCGGACGCGGAGCGCAACGCACTCGCGCTTTTCATGAAGTTGCGGTGAGCAAATTCGGCAGGCCTTGCAGCCCAACTTGAATGCGCGGCAGCGTGAGCAGACGCGAATTTCTGTAAACGGTGCTGTCAGTCTAACGCGAACCGCTCTCCACACGATGCACCTGGGACTTTGAAGGCAGCAGCCTAGCTCGCAAGTCCCTGCCATTCCGCCAGTGCGGCGGAGCGTCGTTCCCGGTAGGTCTGTCGGTCGATCAGGTGGCGTTCGAGGCTGAAGTGGTTGTAGACGTTAGCATTAACGGAGGCGAACTTCTGCAGCGTCTTCATCTGCCTGCACCGGAGCATCGCTCGCTCCCGTCGTCGGAACGGTAGATGACTGTTCTCAACCCG
>CAYQPM010000118.1:0-7439 GCA_964419295.1 uncultured Stakelama sp.
TGCGGATCGCCAGCGACATCGGTTACCCCGTCATGATGAAGGCCTCGGCCGGCGGTGGCGGCAAGGGCATGCGCCTCGCCTATAGCGAGACCGACGTGCGCGAGGGGTTCGAGGCGACCAAGCGCGAGGGGCTGGCGAGCTTCGGTGACGACCGCGTCTTCATCGAGAAGTTCATCGAATCGCCGCGCCATATCGAGATCCAGGTGCTCGGCGACCAGCACGGCAACATCCTCTACCTCAACGAGCGCGAATGCTCGATCCAGCGCCGCCACCAGAAGGTGGTCGAGGAAGCGCCCTCCCCCTTCGTGACCCCCGCGATGCGCAAGGCGATGGGCGAGCAGGCGGTCGCGCTGGCCCGCGCGGTCGGCTATTACAGCGCCGGCACGGTCGAGCTGATCGTCTCGGGCGCGGACACCACGGGGCAGGGCTTCTATTTCCTCGAGATGAACACCCGGCTTCAGGTGGAGCATCCGGTGACCGAGGAGATCACCGGGCTCGACCTCGTCGAACAGATGATCCGCGTCGCCGCCGGCGAACCGCTGTCGCTGACGCAGGATCAGGTCGGCATCAACGGCTGGTCGATCGAGAATCGCGTCTATGCCGAGGACCCGTATCGCGGCTTCCTGCCCAGCATCGGACGGCTGGTGCGATACAATCCGCCACGCCCCGATGCGCCTGCGCAGGCGGAAGCCCCGGCTGGCGAGGATGCACGCATCCGCGTCGACGATGGCGTCGTCGAGGGCGGCGAGGTCAGCATGTTCTACGACCCGATGATCGCCAAGCTCATCACCTGGGCCCCGACCCGAGAAGCCGCGATCGATGCGCAGATCGCCGCATTGGACGCGTTCGAGATCGAAGGACCGGGCACCAACATCGACTTCCTGTCGGCGCTGATGCAGCATCCGCGCTTCCGTTCGGGCAACATCACCACCGGCTTCATCGCCGAGGAATATCCCGACGGCTTCCACGGCGCGCCCGCCGATGCAGACCTCAAGCGCATCCTCGCCGCCGTCGCCGCCTTTGCCGCCACCGCCCAGGCCGATCGCGCGCGGCGCATCGACGGACAGTTGGGCCACCGCCTGCAACCGCCCGGTGCCTGGACGGTCCGGGTCGACGGCTCGGATCACGAGGTCGAGGTTTCCACCGATGGCATCGCCGTCGACGGCGCGGACCTGGAGATCGCACTGGAATATACGCCCGGCGACCGGATGGTGGAGGTCGAGATCGACGACGACCGCCACATGGCGGTGCGCATCGCATCGACGCGCAGCGGCTTCCGCCTCACCACCCGGGGCGCATCGCACGTGGTGCGCGTGCTGCCGGCCCATGTCGCCCCCTATACGCAGTATATGATAGAGAAGGTGCCGCCCGACCTCTCGCGTTTCCTGATCGCGCCGATGCCGGGCCTGCTCGTCCGCCTGGACGTGGGCGCCGGCGACAAGGTCGAGGCCGGCCAGCCGCTTGCGGTGGTCGAGGCGATGAAGATGGAAAATATCCTGCGCGCCGAAAAGTCCGGCCGCGTGAAATCGCTGTCCGCAGCGACCGGGGATAGCCTGGCCGTCGATCAGGTGATCCTGGAAATGGAATGACGGCGGATCGACCGCCGGCTGGTCCGGCGGTCGTGACGTTTTATCGGCCACGGGAATACCGGCGCACCGAAAGCTGGCGCCGGCAAAGCCATGCGGTCGATCAACGCGAGCGCGTTGTCCTGTCGTCATGGTGATTTCACGAAAGGCCGTCGCTGTATCGCGACGGCACGCTGGAGCGGGCGAAGGGATTCGAACCCTCGACCCCAACCTTGGCAAGGTTGTGCTCTACCCCTGAGCTACGCCCGCTCTGGCGCCATGTGCCGGTTGCTGCGAGAGCCACCGGCTGGGTGAGGCGCGGCCACTAGCAGCGCCTTTCGATGGCTGCAACCCCTATCGCGAAAATCCAGCAACACGATTCAGGGTTGGCGACTCTACAATTAGAACATTACAAGAACATAGATGAGCGAGTCGTCCGCCCTGATCGCCCGGTTGCGGCGCATTGCCGCCGGTGACGCGCCGGCGCAAGCCGCTGCGGCGCCCGTCGATGCGTGGCTGGCACGGGGGCTCGGCCGGGCGCAATTGCACGATATCTATGCGGTGGATGACGAAGACGCGCCCAGCGGCGCCGGGTTCGGCCTTGCCGTCGCGCTGGCGGCGGGTGCCTTGCCGCTGTTGTGGCTGCGGACCGAGGCGTGCGAGCGAACCCAGGGGCGATTGCATGCGACCGGCCTGATCGAACTGGGCCTCGACGCCGATTCGCTGCTGCTGGGCATCGTCGCGGATGAGGCGGCGCTGCTGCGCGCCGCAGCGGATGCGGCGCGCTGTACCGGGCTCGGCACCCTATTGGTCGAAAGCGTCGGCCCGGCCCCCGGTTTCGATCTGACCGCGACGCGGCGCCTGATGCTGGCCGCCGAATCGTCCGGCGTGACGATATTGTCGTTGCGCGTGGGGGCGGAGCCGACCGCGAGCGCCGCGGCGACGCGCTGGGGCGTGACGGCCGTGCCGTCCAACGCGCTCGATCAGGGTGCCGGAGAGGGGGCGCCGGGTTTCCCCGCCTTCGACGTCGAATGCTTGCGCCGGCGCGGAGGCCCTGCGGGGCAGCGCTGGCGCGTGGAGTGGGATCGTGATGCCAAGAGTTTCCGTGGAGCGTCGCTATCTGGCGCTGGTGTTCCCGTGGCTGCCGATCGAACGGCTGCGCACGACCCGGCCGCACCTGTTCGTGCAACAGGGTGAGACGCCGATCGCCTTTACCGAGACGGTGGGCCAGGCGGTGCGGTTGACCGCGACCAATATCGCGGCGGCGCGGCTGGGGCTGGAGGCCGGGCTGACGCTGGCCGACGCCCGCGCGCGGATGCCGGAGCTCGACGTGTTTCCCGCCGATCCCCACGCCGACATGGACTGGCTGGAGCGGCTGGCGGACGGATGCGCGCGCTACAGTCCGACCGTGGCGCTGATGCCGCCCGACGGTCTGGTGCTCGACATCGCGGGCTGTGCGCATGCATTCGAGGGCGAGCGACCGCTGGCCGCGGATGTCGAGGCACGGATGGCGCGGCGTGGCATCCTGGCCCGCCACGCGTTCGGCGACACGCCCGAGATCGCACGGGCACTCGCCCGCTATGCCGGTGCGCCTGCGCCGGACGAGGCGCGTGCGGTCAAGCGGCTGCCGGTGGCGGCGCTGGAACTGGATGCGGATGCGACCACGGCGCTGACCCGCGCCGGACTGAAGACGGTCGGCGATGTCATGACGCGTCCGCTGGCGGGGATCGCCGCGCGTTTCGGCGAAGAGGCGGCCAATGCGGTGCGGCGACTGGCGGGGGACCACAAGGCGCCGGTCAAGCCGCGCGTCAGGATCGCGCCTGTCGCGGTCGAGCGCCGCTTCGCCGAACCGATCGCCCGAACCGATTATGCGCTGGAGGTGCTGGAGGAACTGGCGGCGGAGGCTGTGGCGACGCTGGCCGAACGTCATCAGGGCGGCCGGCGATGGGAGGCGCGGCTGTTCCGTGCCGATGGCCATGTCCAGTCGCTGCGCGTGGAGACAGGACAACCGACGCGCGACGTCGCGCTGCTGATGCGGTTGTTCGCCGAGCGGATCGACAGCCTCGCCGACCCGCTGGACCCCGGATTCGGCTATGACCTGTTGCGGCTCGATGTGGCGCTTGCCGAACGGCTGGATGCCGCACAGCTGCGGCTGGAGGGCGGCGCCGGCGCGGCCGCGACGGGTGCGACCCAGGTCGCACAGCTGGTCGATCAGCTTTCGACGCGGTTGGGACGCGGCCAGGTGCGACGCTTTCGATCGCGCGACAGCCACATTCCCGAACAGGCCGAACTGATGCTGCCCGCCACCGCGGATGCGCCCGCCAGCGCCTGGCCCGAAGCGGAAGCGGGCGAACCCCCGCTGCGCCCGATCTACCTGTTCGATCCGCCGCAACCGATCGAAAGCGTGATGGCCGAAGTGCCCGATGGTCCGCCACACCGCTTTCGCTGGCGCCGCCGCGTGCACGAGGTCGCGCGATCGGAAGGACCGGAGCGGATCGCCGGTGAATGGTGGCGCCGCCACGATGCGGCGATCCCGACGCGCGATTACTATCGGGTCGAAGACCGTCGCGGCCGGCGATTCTGGATCTTCCGGCACGGCTTGCACGACGAGCAGGAGCATCCGCGCTGGTATCTGCACGGGCTGTTCGCATGATCGGCACGGGCGGGTTCGATCACAGGCGACGGAAAACGGCGTTCGCAATGTCACGTCCCGTCACTCGGACGGCGCGATGGCGGCATGCGATCAGGCCATGACCGGTTTCGTCGAGCTCGTCGCCGCGACGAACTTTTCGTTCCTCGACGGGGCGAGCCAGCCTTCGGACATGGTCGCGCAGGCGATCGCGCTTCGCTGCCGCGGGATCGGCATCGCCGACCGGAACAGCGTGGCGGGCGTGGTGCGGGCCTATGATGCCCTGCAACGTGCCGAACGCGGGGCATTGGGCGCGGGACTGCCGCCGTTCGGCTTCAAGCTCGCGGTGGGCGCGCGGCTCGTGTTCGCGGATGGAACGCCGGATATCGTCGCCTATCCCTCGACGCGCGAAGGTTGGGGGCGGCTGACCCGATTGCTGACGACCGGCAATCGACGATCCGAAAAGGGCGGCTGCATCCTCGGCCTTGGGGATCTGGTGGCCCTGCATCGCGATCTGCTGCTGATCGTGTTGCCGACGAGCAGCGCGCGCGCGACGACCCCGGTACGGGATGCCGAGCTGCCGCCGGTGCGCGATGATCCCGGGTTGGCGGCGACACTGATGGCGATACGGCGGCTGAACCACGACGGCGTCTGGCTGGGGGTGATGATGCCGCGGGGTGGGCGCGACCGCCGCCGCCTGCGCCGTCTTGCCGGGATCGCCGATGCGGCGGGCGTACCGCTGCTGGCGACCTGCGACGCGCTTTATGCGACGCGGGACGATCGCAAGCTGCACGACGTCGTGACCTGTATCCGCGAAGGCGCGACGGTGCATGCCGCCGGACGCCGGCTGGCGGCGAACGGCGAACGGCACCTCAAGGATCCGGCGGAGATGGTGCGGCTGTTCCGCGACTACCCCGATGCGGTGACCGAGAGCGGCCGCCTGCTCGATCGGATCGGTTTCTCGCTCGATCAATTGCGCTACGAATATCCGCACGAGCCGGTCCCGGCGGGCTGGCAGGCGCAGGACTGGCTGGAACACCTGGTCTGGGAGGCGGCGTTGGAGGCCTATGACGATCGCGTGCCCGACCGGCTGCTGCGGCTGCTCTACGAAGAGTTCACGCTGATCCGGCAGCAGGAATATGCCTATTACTTCCTGACCGTCCATGATGTCGTGCGGTTCGCCCGCAGTTGCGATCCGCCGATCCTGTGCCAGGGACGCGGGTCGGCGGCCAATTCGGTGGTCTGCTACCTGCTCAAGATCACCTCGGTCGATCCGATGCAGCACGACCTGCTGTTCTCGCGATTCGTCTCGGCGGAACGCAGCGAGCCGCCCGATATCGACGTCGATTTCGAGCATGAGCGGCGCGAAGAGGTGATGCAATATATCTACCGCCGCTACGGCCGGGAGCGGGCGGCGATCGCGGCGACCGTCATTCATTACCGCCCGCGCAGCACGGTGCGCGAGGTCGGTCGCGCCCTCGGCCTCAGCGAGGACGTGACGCAGCGGCTGACCAGCACCGTCTGGGGCAGTTTCGCCGATCGGTTCGAGGACAAGCGCTTCGCCGAAACCGGGTTTGACATCGCCAATCCCAAGATCGCGCAATTGCACGAGATGGTCGGGCGACTGCTGACCTTCCCGCGGCATCTGTCGCAACATGTCGGCGGATTCGTCCTGACGCAGGGGCGGCTCGACGAGATGGTGCCGATCCACAATGGCGCGATGGAGGACCGCACCTTCATCGAATGGGACAAGGACGATATCGACTGCCTGGGGTTGATGAAGGTCGATGTGCTGGCGCTCGGCATGCTGACCTGCATCCGCAAGGCCTTCGACCTGATGGAGCGTCACGGCCTTGGCCGGTACGAACTCGATACCGTCGCCAAGGACGAGGATGCGCGGGTCTACGACATGCTGTGCAAGGGCGACAGCATCGGTGTGTTCCAGGTGGAGAGCCGTGCGCAGATCAACATGCTGCCGCGCCTGCGCCCGCGCGAATTGTACGATCTGGTGGTGCAGGTCGCGATCGTCCGTCCCGGACCGATCGAGGGCGACATGGTCCACCCCTATCTGCGTCGGCGGGCCAAGAAGGAGCCGGTCGAGTTTCCGTCTCCGTCCCCGCTGTTCGGGGCCAGGGACGAACTGTTCCAGCTGCTCAAATCCACCTATGGCGTGCCGCTGTTCCAGGAACAGGCGATGAAGCTCGCCATCGTCGCGGCAGGCTTCACGCCCGACGAGGCGAACGAACTGCGGAAATCGATGGCGACGTTCCGCAAGGTCGGCGGCATGGACAATTTCCATGCCAAGCTGATCGGCGGCATGGTGCGCCGCGGCTATCCGCAGGATTTCGCCGAACGCTGCTACAAGCAGATCGAGGGGTTCGGCAGCTACGGCTTTCCCGAAAGCCATGCCTTGTCGTTCGCGCGGCTGGTCTATGTGTCGTCTTGGATCAAGTGCTTCCACCCGGCGGTGTTCGGCTGCGCGATCCTCAATTCGCAGCCCATGGGTTTCTACGCACCGGCGCAACTGGTGCAGGATGCCCGCGAACACGGCGTCGTCGTGCGGCCGATCGACGTCAATGCGAGCGCCTGGGACAGTGTACTGGAGCGCCTGGAAGACGACAGCCTCGCGATCCGGCTGGGGTTTCGACAGATCGACGGTTTTCGCCGGGACTGGGCGGTCAAGCTGGTCGAGGCGCGCGGCGAAAGTCCGTTCGGCGGGATCGAGGCGGTGGCGGCACGCGCGGGCTTGCCGACGCGCGGGCTGAACCTGCTTGCCGATGCGGATGCGTTCGGATCGATCGCGATCGGGCGCCGCGACGCGCTGTGGGAGGTGCGACGTACCCCGCCCCGGCAGCTCGCGCTGTTCGCGGCGGCGGATGCCCCGGAGCTGGGGGAGGAAGCGGATGCGCAGCTGCCCGCCATGCCGCCATCCGAACAGGTGGCGGCGGATTACCAGACGACGCGGCTGTCGCTGAAGGATCATCCCATGCGTTTCCTGCGCCCGCTGTTCGCGGCAGAGGGCGTCCTCTCCAGCGCGCAGGCGGCGCGCACGAAGGACGGGCGACGCGCCCGGATCGCCGGCGTGGTGCTGGTCCGCCAGCGACCCGGCAAGGGCAATGCGATCTTCGTGACGATCGAGGACGAGACGGGGATCACCAATGCGCTGATGTGGGCGCGCGATTTCGAGGCCAACCGGCGCGCGGTGATGGCGGCGCGGCTGCTGGTGCTGGAGGGCGTGATCCAGC
>CAYQPM010000119.1:0-7183 GCA_964419295.1 uncultured Stakelama sp.
TGCTGGTGACCGAATTCGGCCACAACATCGTCCGCGTCAGCGACAGCGACATCGACCTGGCGCTCGACACGGGCGAGGATGCCGACGATCAGCTGAAGGCGCGTCCGCCGGTGGTGACGATCATGGGTCACGTCGATCACGGCAAGACCAGCCTGCTCGACGCGTTGCGCGGCACCGACGTGGTGCGCGGCGAGGCCGGTGGCATCACCCAGCATATCGGCGCCTATCAGGTCACGCTGAAAGACAAGTCGAAGGTCACGTTCCTCGACACGCCGGGCCATGAGGCGTTCACGCAGATGCGTGCGCGCGGCGCGGACGTCACCGACATCGTGGTGCTGGTGGTCGCGGCCGACGACGGGCTGATGCCGCAGACGATCGAGGCGATCAACCACACCAAGGCGGCCGGCGTGCCGATGATCGTGGCGATCAACAAGATCGACAAGTACGAGGCCAATGCCCAGCGCGTGCGCGAGCGCCTGCTGAGCGAAGAGGTTGTGGTCGAGGAAATGGGCGGCGACGTCCAGGACGTCGAGGTTTCCGCGCTCAACAAGACCGGGCTCGACACGCTGATCGAGAAGATCCAGCTCCAGGCGGAACTGCTCGAACTGCGCGCCAACCCCGATCGCCCGGCCGAGGGCACGGTGATCGAGGCGAAGCTCGACAAGGGCCGCGGCCCGGTCGCGACGATCCTCGTAAACCGCGGCACGCTGAAGGTCGGCGACATCTTCGTCATCGGCGCGGAAAGCGGCAAGGTCCGCGCGTTGATCGACGACAAGGGTCGTCAGGTGAAGGAAGCCGGCCCGGCGATGCCGGTCGAGGTGCTCGGCATGACCGGCGTCCCCTCGGCAGGCGATCCGTTGCAGGTCGTCGAGAGCGAGGCCCGCGCGCGTGAGGTCGCCGAATACCGCCAGAGCGTCCTGACCCAGAAACGCACGACCACGGCACCCGCCAGCCTCGAGAGCATGTTCTCGGCGCTGAAGGCCAATGCCGCGATCGAATATCCGCTCGTCGTGAAGGCCGATACGCAGGGGACGGTCGAGGCGATCGTCGCGTCGATCAACAAGATCTCGACCGATCTCATCAAGGCGCGCGTGCTGCACGCGGGCGTCGGCGGCATCACCGAGAGCGACGTGACGCTGGCCGGGGCTTCGGGCGCGCCGATCATCGGCTTCAACGTCCGCGCCAACGCCAAGGCGCGCGAGATCGCCGATCGGCAGAAGGTGGCGTTGAAATATTACGACGTCATCTACGACCTGACCGACGAGATCCGCGCCGGCATGGCCGGGCAGCTCGGGCCGGAAGCGTTCGAAACGGTGGTCGGCCGTGCGGAGATCCGCGACGTCTTCTCGGCGGGCAAGCACGGCAAGGCCGCCGGCCTGCTGGTCGTCGAAGGCGTCATTCGCAAGGCGCTCAAGGCGCGCATCACGCGCAACGACGTCATCATCTACCAGGGTGAGATCGCGTCGCTGCGCCGCTTCAAGGACGATGTCGCCGAAGTGCGCGCCGGTCTGGAGTGCGGTGTGACCTTCACGTCGAACTTCGTGGACATCAAGGCAGGCGACTTCCTCGAAACCTTCGAAGTCGAGATGCGCGAACGCACGCTGTAATCCACTCTCCCTCTCCCCGCGGGAGAGGGAGGGAGCCGGCAAAGCCGGCGGAAGGGTGAGGGCAGGTGGAGCGGTTGTAACGACCCTCACCCTCCCACTCGGCTGCGCCGAGCGGGCCCCTCCCTCTCCCGTCGGGAGAGGGAAACGATGAACAAAGAACCCCAGGAAAAATCGGTCCGCACGCTGCGCGTCGGCGAACAGGTACGTCACGTCCTGTCCGAAATCCTCGCGCGCGGCGACGTCCACGACGAAACGCTGGCCAAGCACATGGTATCGGTGACGGAAGTCCGCATGTCGCCCGACCTGCGCCATGCGACGGTGTTCGTGAAACCGCTGCTCGGCAAGGACGAGGAGGCGGTGCTGAAGGCGCTGCGCACCAACACGGCGTATCTCCAGCGCGAGGTCGCGCACCGCATCCAGAACAAATATGCCGCCAAGCTGAAGTTTCTCAGCGACGAGAGCTTCGACGAAGGCAGCCACATCGACGCGCTGCTCCGCAAGCCGGAAGTGGCGCGCGACCTGGGCGAGGATTGACGCCGGCCTCGGTAAGACGCATCTTACCCGCATGAACGCCAAAACCACCATGTCGGCGAAGGGCCAGGTCGTCATCCCCAAGGACGTGCGCGACGCGCTCGGGCTGAAGCCCGGCCAGGCGCTGGATGTCGTGCAGACCGCGGGCGGGGTGATGCTGCGCCCGGTGGCCGAGAAGAGCGGACGGTCGTTCGAGGAGATCACCGCCGAAATCCACGCCCGCATCAAATACGACGGGCCGCCGGTGTCGATCGAGGACATGAACACCGCCATCGCCGAGATGTGGGCCAACGGCGGTCCGCACTGGGACAGATGAACAGCATCGATACCGACGTTCTCGCCCGATACGTGATGCAGGACGATCCCGTTCAATCGCCGATCGCCACGGACTTCCTGGCGACGCAAAGCTGTTTCGTATCGGACACCGTCCTGCTGGAAACGGCATGGCTGTTGTCGTCGCGATTTCGGATCGGTCGTCGCGATCTGACCGCGACGCTCCGCGGCATCGTCGAGCTTCCGAACGTGACGGTGAGCAACAAGCGCATGATCGACTGGGCGCTGGACCGCTTCGCCAACGGCGCCGATTTCGCCGACATGCTGCACATCGTCGGGGCACGCCACACCGACGCGTTCGTGTCGTTCGAGACCGAACTGGCCATACTGGCCGGCCCCGACACGCCGACACTGGTCCGGCACCTGCGCTGATGGCCAAGCTCTATTTCTACTACGCCTCGATGAATGCGGGGAAGTCGACCACTTTGCTCCAGGCCGACTTCAACTATCGCGAACGCGGCATGAACACGATGCTGTTCACCGCCGCGGTGGACAATCGCTTCGCCGCGGGAACGATCACCAGCCGGATCGGGCTGGAGGCGCCGGCGACCCCGTTCGATGCGACGACCGACATCGCCGCCTGCGTCGCGGAACGGCAGGCGCGCGAGGCGCTCGCCTGCGTGCTGGTCGACGAGGCGCAATTCCTGACCGCGGCGCAGGTCGCGCAACTCGCCCACATCTGCGATCGGCTCAACGTGCCGGTGCTCGCTTACGGCCTGCGCACCGATTTCCAGGGGCGCCTGTTCGAAGGATCGGCGCGGCTGCTCGCGACTGCGGATGCGCTCATCGAGATCAAGTCGGTATGCGTGTGCGGGCGCAAGGCGATCATGAACCTGCGCGTCGATGCGCAGGGCCGCGCCATCGCCGAGGGCGCCCAGACCGAGATCGGCGGCAACGACCGCTACATCGCCCTGTGCCGCAGACATTTCGGCGAGGCGCTGGGAGCATAACGCCCCTAACCCGTCCCACGGCGCAGCAGACGACAGGGTGAGCGGGACATGCTCTGGCGCGCACCCCGGTAAAGCGCCATATCGGCCGCATGAACCCCGACAACATCGTCTACCGCACCGCCGTGTGGATCATCCCGCTCGTCATCGCGATCGTCTTCCACGAAGTCGCGCACGGCTGGATGGCGAAATGGCTCGGCGATCCGACCGCGCAGGAGCAACGACGGCTGAGCTTCAATCCGCTGCGCCATGTCGATCCGGTCGGCACCGTCATCCTGCCGCTCGGCCTCGCCATCGCGGGTGCGCCGGTGTTCGGCTGGGCCAAGCCGGTGCCGGTGATCGCGCAGCGGCTGCGCAACCCGCGCTGGGGCATGGTTGCGGTGGCGCTGGCCGGCCCGGCGATGAACCTGACGCTGGCGACGATCGCAGCGATCCTGATCGGTGCCGCCGCGGCGCTGTCCGGCGGCGTCGCGCCGACCGGCATCGCGGGATTCGTGCTCGCCAACCTGATCAACTTCCTCCTCGTCAACGTCTTCCTCGCGATCTTCAACCTGCTTCCAATGCCGCCGTTCGATGGCGGCCATGTCGTCGAAGGCCTCCTCCCCCGGCCGCTCGCCGCACAATGGGCGAAGATCGGGCGCTTCGGCTTCCTGCTGCTGATCCTCGTGCTGGTGGTGCTGCCGATGGTATTCCCCGGCGCAGACGTCGTCGGCCGCATCGTCGGCCCGCCGGCGCAGGCGGTGGTCGACGTCTTCCTGAAGCTCGCCGCGGCGATCGCCTGATCGTGCACGGCTGGATCATCATCGACAAGCCGCTCGGGCTCGGCAGCACGCAAGTGGTGTCGGCGGCGAAGCGGGCGCTGCGACAGGGTGGCTACGGCAAGTTCAAGGTCGGGCATGGCGGCACGCTCGATCCGCTGGCGACCGGCGTGCTGCCGGTCGCGGTGGGCGAGGCGACGAAGCTGGCCGGGCGGATGCTCGACAGCGACAAGGTGTATGCGTTCACGATCCGCTTCGGCGAACAGACCGACACGCTGGATGCCGAAGGCGTGGTGATCGCGACGTCCGACGTGCGACCGACGCCGGCTGAGGTCGAGGCGGTGCTGCCGCGCTTCACCGGCCCGATATCGCAAGTGCCGCCCGCCTATTCCGCGCTGAAGGTGGATGGCGAGCGGGCGTACGACCTGGCGCGTGCGGGCGCGGCCGTGGTGCTGGCCAGCCGCGACGTGACGGTGCACAGCCTCTCCGTCGCCGCCGCGGACGAAGGCGCCGCGCTACAGGACGTCACCCTCGTCGCGCACGTGTCGAAGGGCACCTATATCCGCTCCCTCGCCCGCGACATCGCATTGGCGCTGGGTACGGTCGGCCATGTCACCATGCTCCGCCGCAGCAAGGCGGGGCCGTTCGACCTCTCATCCGCGATATCGCTGGACAAATTGGCTGAGGCCGGTATGGCGCGCACCCTTGAACACCTACTCCTGCCGTTGAGGGCGGGGCTGGACGACATCCCGGCTCTACCCCTCTCGCCCGATCAGGCAGGAGCGCTCCGTCAGGGGCGCGTGCTGACCGGGATCGCCGCAGACGATGGCCAGTATTTCGCGTGCGAGGGGGACACCCCGGTCGCGCTGATATCGGTCGAGGGCCATGAGGCCCGCGTCGTCCGCGGTTTCAACCTTTGATGTCGAGGACAAGACCATGACCATTACCGCAGAGCGCAAGGCAGAAGTCGTCAAGGAACACGCCCGCCAGGAAGGCGACACGGGTTCCTCCGAGGTACAGGTCGCGATCCTGACCGAGCGCATCCGCAACCTGACCGAGCATTTCAAGGGTCACAAGAAGGACAACCATTCGCGCCGCGGGCTGCTGATGATGGTCAACAAGCGGCGCTCGCTGCTCGACTATCTGCGCAAGACCGATGGCCAGCGGTATCTGGACCTGATCGCGAAGCTCGGCCTTCGCAAGTAACGCTAAGGGCGGCCCTCGGGTCGCCCTTTTCGTATCGCCGTGCTATGGCCGGCTCACGAGATTCAAGAACACCGGCATGACGCCGGGTATGTGGAAACGGGCAATTCGGCCCCGATCCCCCGGAGCGACGAGACGCTCCATACCGCCGCGCGCCGGTCTAGCGCGCGAGATAGGCCCCGGCCGGGATCTGCCCGCCGGAGTGAAGGAATGAAAATGTTCAATGCCAAGAAGGTAGAGATCGAGTGGGGCGGCCAGACGCTGACCCTCGAAACGGGCAAGGTCGCCCGCCAGGCCGACGGCGCGGTGATCGCGACGCTCGGCGAGACGGTCGTGCTCTGCGCCGTCACCGCCGCCAAGACCGTGAAGGAAGGCCAGGATTTCTTCCCGCTGACCGTTCACTATCAGGAAAAGTTCTCCGCCAGCGGCCGCATCCCCGGCGGCTTCTTCAAGCGCGAGCGCGGCGCCACCGAGCGTGAGACTCTGGTCAGCCGCCTGATCGATCGCCCGATCCGCCCGCTGTTCCCCGAAGGCTTCTACAACGAGATCAACTGCATCGCGCAGGTGATGAGCTATGACGGCGAGAACGAGCCCGATCTGCTGGCGATGATCGCCGCATCGGCCGCGATGACGCTGTCGGGCGTGCCCTTCATGGGCCCGATCGGCGCGGCGCGCGTCGGTTACCAGAACGGCGAATACATCCTCAACCCGTCGGACACGCAGGTCGCCGAGGGCGAGCTGGACCTGATGGTCGCCGCGACGCACGACGCGGTGATGATGGTCGAATCGGAAGCCAAGGAGCTGTCCGAGGACGTCATGCTCGGCGCCGTCATGTTCGCGCACAAGGCGTCGCAGGACGTCATCAAGGCGATCATCAAGCTCGCCGAACAGGCCGCCAAGGAGCCTTGGGAGCTGAAGGTCCAGGACGACAAGGCCGAGGTGAAGGCGAAGCTCAAGAAGCTGATCGGCAAGGATCTGGAGGCAGCGTACAAGCTGACCGACAAGCAGCAGCGCCAGACCGCGATCAACGAGGCCCGCGCCAAGGCGCGCGACGGCATGGCCGACCTGAAGGACAGCGATCCCCAGGCCTATCTCGCCAGCCTGAAGCTGGTGAAGAAGCTGGAAGCCGATATCGTCCGCACCGCGATCCTGAAGACCGGCCGCCGGATCGACGGCCGCGACACCACGACCGTCCGTCCGATCGAATCGGAAGTCCACTTCCTGCCGCGCGCGCATGGCTCCGCCCTGTTCACCCGCGGCGAGACGCAGACGATCGCCACGACGACGCTCGGCACCCGCGATGCGGAGCAGATGATCGACGGCCTCAACGGCCTGTCGTACCAGAACTTCATGCTCCACTATAACTTCCCGCCCTATTCGGTCGGTGAAGTCGGCCGCTTCGGTGCGCCGGGTCGTCGCGAAGTCGGTCACGGCAAGCTCGCCTGGCGCGCGCTGCACCCGGTGCTGCCGACCAAGGAGGAATTCCCCTACACGATCCGCGTCACCAGCGACATCACGGAGAGCAACGGCTCGTCGTCGATGGCGACGGTCTGCGGCGGTTCGCTGTCGATGATGGACGCCGGCGTGCCGCTGAAGCGCCCGGTGTCGGGCATCGCGATGGGCCTGATCCTGGAAGGCAAGGACTTCGCCGTCCTGTCGGACATCCTGGGCGACGAGGATCACCTCGGCGACATGGACTTCAAGGTCGCCGGCACCAGCGAGGGCATCACCGCGCTGCAGATGGACATCAAGATCTCCGGCATCACCGAAGAGATCATGAAGGTCGCGCTGAAGCAGGCGCATG
>CAYQPM010000120.1:0-7120 GCA_964419295.1 uncultured Stakelama sp.
TCCGACGTGCGCAGCAGCGCCTTGGTCGGGATGCAGCCCCAGTTGAGGCAGATGCCGCCCAGCCGCTCGCGCTCGACGATGCCGACCTTCAGGCCGAGTTGGCTCGCCCGGATCGCCGCGACATAGCCGCCCGGGCCCGAACCGAGGATGAGGAGGTCGAAGGTATCAGCCACGTGTGCAATCCTTACCGGGGAGGTGTAAAACGGATATCAGGCGAGCGGCGCGATGCGGCGCGGCGCGCGGTGTTCGTCGGTGGCGACGAAGACGAAGCGCGCCTGCGTCACCTTGCAGGCGTCGTCGACATGGCGGGCGCGGCGCCAGGCCTCGACCTCAATCGTCATCGACGTGTTGCCGACCGCGACCAGGCGGGCGAAGACCGACACCTCGTCGCCCACCAGCACCGGCGCATGGAATTTCATCGCGTCGCAGGCGATCGTCACCGCGCGGCCGCGCGCATGGCGCGACGCGACCGATCCGGCGGCGAGATCCATCTGTCCCATCAGCCAGCCGCCGAAGATATCGCCATAGGGATTGGCGTCGGCCGGCATCGCGGTGACGCGGATCGTCGGCGCGCCGTCCGGCAGGCCGGTCACGCGCGCCGCCGATCGATCGCGCGCGCGCGGCGCAACGGTCCGATGCCCATCAGCACGGTCGCCACCATCGCGCCGATGCCGCACCACCAGATCGTCTCATAGCCCAGCGGATAGGACCAGGCGGCGGCGAATGTCATCGCCGTCGCGGCGACCAGCCCGGCGGCGATGTGCAGCAATTCCACGGTTGTGCGGGCCATGGACGCCTCAGGCGAGCATGCCGAGCGGCCGCTCGACCAGCTCCTTGAACACCTTCATCAACTGCGCGCCGTCCGCCCCGTCGATCGCGCGGTGATCGAAGCTGCCGGTCGCGGTCATCACGGTCGCGATGCCCAGCTGGCCATCGACGATATAGGGCCGCTTTTCGCCCGCGCCGATCGCCATGATCATGCCCTGAGGCGGGTTGATGACCGCTTCGAACTGCTTGATGCCGAACATGCCCATGTTGCTGATCGACGCGGTGCCGCCCTGGAATTCCTCCGGCTTCAGCTTGTTGTCCTTGGCGCGCGCGGCAAGGTCCTTCACCTCGGTCGAGATCGCGGACAGGCTCTTGGTGTCCGCACCGACCACGATCGGCGTGATGAGGCCGGCGGGCGTCGACACCGCGACCGACACGTCGGCACGGGTGAAGCTGATCAGCTGATCGGGCGTGAACATCACGTTGCACTTGGGCACCGCGATCAGCGCCACGCCGAGCGCCTTCACCAGCATGTCGTTGACCGACAGCTTGACGCCCCGGCTTTCCAGGCTGGCGTTCAGTTCGCCGCGCAGCGCCAGCAGCGCATCGAGCTGGATATCCACCGTCAGGTAGATGTGCGGCACCGTCTGCTTCGATTCGGTCAGGCGGCGCGCGATCGTCTTGCGCATGTTGCTGAGCTTGGTCGCCTCGTGCGGGATGTCCGGCACGGCGGCAGGTCGAGGGGCCGGCGCCGGAGCGGCTGTCGCGGCTACGGGTGCGCCGTCGCTCTTCGCCGCTGCGGGCGCTGCGGCACCGGGCTTGGCGCTATCGACGTCCGCCTTGACGATCCGGCCGTTGGGGCCCGACCCGCTGACGCCCGACAGTTCGATGCCCTTTTCGGCGGCGATGCGCCGCGCGAGCGGGCTCGCCTTGACGCGGCCACCGGGAGCGGCGGCGGAGCCCGACGGCGCGGAGGGCGCGGCTCCGGCATCCGCCGGCTTGCCGTGATCCTCGGCCTGGGTGATCGTGCGATCGACGGGCTGCGCCTCGCTGCCGGTCTTGTTGGGGTCGGTCGGCTCGGGCCGGCCCTTGAACTGGTCGTCGGCGGGTTGCGGCGTTTCGCTCTTCGCGGCAGGCGCGCTCACCGATGCGGCATCCTCGCCCTCTTCCGCGAGGATCGCGATGACCGCGCCGACCTTCACATTGTCCGTGCCCTCCGCGATCATGATCTTGGCGATCACGCCTTCATCGACCGCTTCGAATTCCATCGTCGCCTTGTCGGTCTCGATCTCGGCCATGATGTCACCGCTCTTGACGGTGTCGCCTTCCTTGACGAGCCACTTGGCGAGCGTGCCCTCTTCCATCGTCGGCGACAGCGCGGGCATCTTGATCTCGATCGACATGCAGGTCCTCTTGCCTGGGGAGCAAGCCGCTCCTTCGCGCCCCGCGCGCGGAGGGTCAACCCTTGCGCGTCGTCCGGGGTCGCGCCACGTAGCGGAAAAGGGGAAAAAACATGCGCGTCTATCTCGTTGTGGTGGATGAAACGCCCGAAGCCGAAATCGCCCTGCGCTTCGCGGCGCGTCGCGCGGTGAAGACCGGCGGCGGGATCGAAATCCTGACGTTGATCCCGCCGCAGGAATTCATCGCGTTCGGCGGCGTGCAGGCGACGATCGAGGACGAGGCGCTGCGCCATGCCGAAGGCCTGGTCGCCGCCGCGGCGGGGGCGCTGGTCGAGGAATCGGGACTGAGACCCGCGATCACCGTGCGCCAGGGCGACGGCCCCCGGATCATCCGCGAAATCATCGCCGCCAATCCGGACATCGCCGCGCTGGTGCTGGGGGCGGCGGCGGTCGGCGCGCCGGGCAAGCTCGTCGCCCATTTTGCCGGCACCGATGCGGGCGCGCTGCCGGTGCCGGTAATGATCGTGCCGGGCTCGCTGACGCGCGAGGCGATCGACCGGTTGAGCTGAGACCGACTGGACCGCGTAACATCAAGCACTTGAGCGGAAGGGCGCGACAGGCCACACTCCCCCGCATGATCCTTTTGTCCCTGCTCGCCGCCGCCGCCCCCGCTCCCGCCACGCCCGCTCCCTCGGCGCCCAGCCCCGCCCGGCTCAAGGCGTCGGTGACCGCGCTGGTCGGCTTCGGCACGCGGCACACCCTGTCTTCCACCACCGATCCCAGGCGCGGCATCGGTGCGGCGCGCAACTGGGTGGCGCAACAGTTCGAGGGCCTGTCCCGCGATTGCGGCGGCTGCATCAAGGTGGAGCGGATCAACCGCAGCTTCACCGGGCCCCGCGCGCCGAACGGCGTGGTGGTCGAGGACGTGCTCGGCATCCAGCCGGGGCGCGATCCCAATCGCGTCGTCATCATCGGCGGCCATATCGACAGCCGCGTCACCGACGTGATGGACGCGACCTCGGACGCACCGGGCGCCAACGACGATGCATCGGGCGTGGCGCTCGTGCTCGAAACGGCGCGCCTGCTGTCGAAGCGCAAGTTCGACGCCACGATCGTCTACGTCGCCTTTTCGGCGGAGGAACAGGGGCTGTGGGGCGCCGAACTGCTCGCCGACACGGCCAGGACGCGGGGCTGGCAGGTGAGCGCGATGCTCAACAACGATATCGTCGGCAATTCCATCGGCCAGGGCGGCGTGCGCGATGCCGGCCGCGTCCGCGTCTTTTCGGAAGGGATCCGCGCGTCGGAGGATCTGCCGCAGCAGCAACGCCGCCGCGGCGAGGGCGGCGAGGACGACGGCCCCAGCCGCGCGCTGGCCAAGACGATCGATGGGATCGCCGACACGCTGCCCGGCGGCTTCGACGTGGTGATCGATCGCCGCCCCGACCGCTTCGGGCGCGGCGGCGACCACGAACCGTTCCTGAAGCTCGGCTATCCGGCGGTGCGCTTTTCGGTCGGCGCGGAAAACTGGGACCGGCAGCACCAGAACCTGCGCACCGAGAACGGGATCGTCTACGGCGACACGATCGAGGGCATGGACTTCGCCTATCTCGGCAAGGTGACGGCGATCAACGCGGCGACGATCGCCCGGCTCGCCAGCGCGCCCGCCGCGCCCGCGACCGTCGGCCTGGTCGGCGACCTGTCGCGCGACACGCAGGTCAGCTGGACCGCGGTGCCGGGCGCTGCCGGCTATCGCATCCGCTGGCGTCCGAACGACACCAGCGTCTGGACCAGATCGCAGGACGTACAGGGCACCAGCGCCACGCTGAAGCAGGTGCCGGTGGACGATACGTTCTTCGCGGTATCCGCGCTGGCGGCGGATGGCAGCGAAAGCCTGCCGACGTTCGGCGGTCGCGCTCCGCGGCGCTGATCCTCCGGCCGCCGAAGCGCGATCAGGCGGGGCGCCGCGCCCTGCCCGCATCGGCGAGTTCCGCGAAGCCCTCCTCCAGCATCTTTTCGACACGGCGGTCGCGCGATTGCACCGATCGTTCGCCGATCACGACCGCGATCAGCCGCCGCCCGTCCCGCTTCGCCGATGCCGCGAGGGCGAAGCCGGCTTCGGCGGTATAGCCCGTCTTGATCCCGTCCGCGCCGTCGAACGCGCCGAGCAGGTGGTTGTGGTTCTGCACCCGCCGCCCCGCCCAGGCGAAGGATCGTGTGCCGAACACGGCGTAGCGGCGCGGGTGCGCCCGCAGCAACGCGACCGACAGTTCGGCGATGTCCTGCGCGGTGGTCAAATTGGCGCCCGGCAGCCCGGTCGCGTTGGTGAAGGACGTATCCTCCAGTCCCAGTGCCTGCGCCTTCGCCGTCATCATCTGGGCGAAGCGATCCTCCGTGCCGCCCAGTTTCTCCGCCAGCGCCACCGCGACGTCGTTGGCCGACAGCACCGCGACCGCGCGGATCGCCTGATCGACCGTCATCGTCGCGCCGGGCCGCAAGCCCACCCGCGACGGCTTCTGTGCGGCGGCATGGCGTGAGATCGGCACGGTATCGCCCAGGCTCAACCGCCCGGCATCGAGCGCGTCGAAGACCAGGAACAGCGTCATCATCTTGGTCAGCGATGCGGGACGCCGAACGATCCCGGCGTTTTCGGCAAACAATATGCTGCCGTCCCGCGCATCCATCAGGATGGCGGACACCGGCCGGGTCGCCGCGCCGGCCGGCACGCTGCCGCCGATCAGGCCTGCGAGCATCAGGGCGCCGCACCATGCATGCACGGTGCGCCGGGAAACGATCGTCATAGTGTCTTCCCGGACTCTTATTGCGGTGCCGAATCGTTGGCGGGCGCAGGCTCGTCGCGATTGACCCTGGCGGTCATGCCGGTCGCGTCGGCATCGTCGAGCACCTGCGCGTCGGGGGCGACCGGGCGTTCGGGAGGCACGTCGATCGCGGCGCTGTTCTCGGCCGGCGGCGGCGACGGTTCGGTCACCGCTGCGGCGTCCGGCGTCGGCGCTGCGGTCGCGTTATCCATCGGCGCCGTCGCGTCCATATTCTCCATCTCCGCCGGCTGTTCCGGCTCCGACCGCGAACAGGCGGTCAGCAGCAACAGGCCCGCGCCGAGCGCCAGCCCGGTCTTCGTCACTCGAACAATGTTCATCGTCGCCTTCATCGTCGCATGTCCCATCATCATACCGTCAGCGCGCGGCGATCTGCTTTGCCGAGCGCGCCTCGATCTTGGCCGCCAGCGCCGCATCCCAGCCATAGGGATCGTCGCGGAAGTTCATCTGGCCGTTACCGCTGGCGAAGGCGGTCCAGTACAGCAGGAACACCGACACCGGCTTGCTCAGCCGCGCGCGGACCGTGTCGCCCTTGTCGATCTGTGCGGCGATCGCCTCCGGCGTCCAGGTCGGATCGCCCTTCAACAGCAATTCGGCCAGGTCGGCGGGCTTTTCCAGCCGCACGCAGCCGTGGCTCGCCAGGCGGCTGAAGCTGGCGAACTTCGCGCGCGACGGCGTGTCGTGCAGATAGACGGAGAACGCATTGTCGAAATCGAACTTGTAGCGGCCGAGCGCGCTCTGGTCGCCCGCCTGCTGTTGCAGCCGGGTGCCGTCGATCACCTTGAAGCCGTTGCGCTTCAGATAGCCGGGGTTGCTCTTTTCCTTGGGCCACAATTCCTTGGTCGCGATCGACGTCGGAACGTTCCACGGCGGATTGAGCACGATGCTGTGGATCGTCGACGACAGCATCGGCGTCTCGTCGCCGGGGCGGCCGGTTACCGCGCGCATCGACATGACCGGCACGTCGCCGTCGAACACGGTCAGCACCGCCGCGGCGATATTCACCTGGATCCGGTCGCGCGGCAATTGCTGCGGCAGCCAGCGCCACCGCTCCATGTTCGCCATGATCTGGCGGACGCGCGCCTGCGCCGGCACGTTGAGCGCCGCCAGCGTCTGCGCGCCGACGGTGCCGGTGGGGTTCAGCCCGTAGCGACGCTGCGCCCGCCGCACCGCGTCGAGCAGCGCGGTGTCGAAGGCGCCGTTCACCGCGACATCCTTGTCCTCGGCCGCGAGCCGCTGGCGCAGCGCGATCACCCGCGCGCCGCTCGCGCCGATACCGATGTCCGGTCCGGCGGCAAGCGTCGCCCAGCCACCCGCGGCGGCGATCGAGCGATAGCGTTCCAGCCCCGCCTTCAGCCCGTCATAGCCCGAATAGGGCGGCGGCAGCGCCGCGAACCAGGCGGCGATCCGGTCACGCTTCACCGCATCGGCAAAGCCCGGCAGCGCGTCGAAAGCCGGCGGCCGCAGCCCCCAGTCGCGCTCGAAATCCGCCTCCGCCAGCCGGCCGGCGTGCACCGCCTGCGCATGGTCCAGCGCGTCACGCACCAGCCGCTCGCGATCGGCGGCGCTCATCGGCCTCGGCGCGGCGACGCTCAGTCCCTGCGCCAGCGTGTCCCGGCCCAGCAAGGCGGCGAGCTGCTCCGCCTGCGCATCGGAAAGCTGCGGCAGGACGATCGTCGGGCTCAGCGTGGGGACGACGGGCACCTGCGGCGCGGTGGCGACCGGCGCCGCGGGCGGCGTCGCACCGGTCTGCGCAGCGACCTGGGCCGAGGGCAGAAGCATCGCGGCCATCGCCGTCATCGCAATCGTTCGTATCATGCTGTTCCCCTGGGCGGCCCCGCTCGAAGCGCCGGGCCATCGCACCGTTCACCTCGCTCTAGGCTGAACGAGCCCCCGCTGACTACCGGGGATCGCAGGAATTTATCATGTACAGGCCGTTCAATATCCTGCGAAATCGCTGAACTTCGTGATCGTCGGGTCGAATTTGAGCACCACCTTGCCGGTTGCGCCGTGCCGCTGCTTCGCGACGATCAGCTCGGCCAGGCCGAACACCCGCTCCATGTCGCTCGCCCAGCGCGCATGGTCCTCGAACACCTTGGCCTCGTCGCCTTCCATCGG
>CAYQPM010000121.1:0-7115 GCA_964419295.1 uncultured Stakelama sp.
CACCCGCGCAACGCCAAGGCGTCGATCGGCATCGTCAACCAGGAGATCCTGTTCGACCCCTTCTTCACCCCCTATGAAACGCTGGAGATCCAGGCCGGACTGTACGGCGTGCCCAAGCGCCAGCGCCGGACGATGGAATTGCTGCGCGCGGTGCATCTCGAGGACAAGGCCAACGCCTATGCCCGCACCCTGTCCGGCGGGATGAAGCGCCGGCTGATGGTCGCCAAGGCGATGGTCCATTCGCCGCCCGTGCTGGTGCTGGACGAGCCGACCGCGGGCGTCGACATCGAACTGCGCCAGCAATTATGGGCCTATGTCCGCCAGCTCAACGAGCAAGGCGTGACGGTGGTGCTGACGACGCATTACCTCGAGGAAGCGGAGGAACTGTGCGACCGCATCGCGATCATCAACCAGGGCAAGCTGATCGCCAACAAGCCGACGCGCGAACTGGTCGGCATGGCGACGGAGAAACTGGTTGAGGTGACGGTCGACCGCGATGTTGCCGATCTGCCGCAGAATCCGTGTTTCCAGAAGATCGAGCTGAAGGGCATGCGGACGCTGGCGATCACGTTCGCCAAGGACAAGGTCAATGCCGGCGAAGTGCTGGGCGCGGTGCAGGCGGCGGGGTTCGGCATCGTCGACGTCTCGACGCGCGAGGCCGATCTCGAAGACGTGTTCCTGAACCTGACGCGCGCGGCCAACGCCTGACGCTCACTCGACCCCGCTCAGCTCGCGCGATCGTTTGGCGAGCTTCAGCGCCTCGTCGATCAGCTGCGCGGTGTGATCGACCTGATCTTCCTTCACGGCGATCGCCAGGCAGTTGAGCGCTTCGCGGTGCAGCCGTGCGGCGCGATCCTGCGCCCGGGTCGGTTTCGGTTTCGTATCCACGCTTGGCAAATGCCGCGCACCGCTTTGCCGTTCCTCCATTCGTCGCATCGCGGCGTGCGACGGAATTGCCGCGGCTTTTCCGCAGGCCGGCGACCGTGCGGCTTGTCAGCGTGGCGGGTTGCGCCTTTAAGGCGGGAAGGTCGAGGAGAAGAGCGTTGGCGGATAGCGGGCACCAGAGCGACGTGCTGATCATCGGTTCGGGCGCCGCCGGGCTGACCGCCGCGCTGAACCTTGCCGACCGGTTCAAGGTCACGGTGCTGGCCAAGGGGCAGTTGAACGAAGGCTCGACCGCCTGGGCGCAGGGCGGGATCGCCGCGGTGCTGGAGCCGGGCGATACGTTCGACAGCCATATCGAGGATACGATGATCGCCGGTGCCGGGCTGAACGACCGCGCCACGGTGGAATTCGTCGTCGAGAGCGCCCCGGCGGCGATCGAGCGGCTGGCGCAGCTGGGCGTGCCGTTCAACATGGAAGGTGACGCGCGCCACCTGACGCGCGAGGGCGGGCATTCGCACCGCCGCATCGTGCATGTCGACGACGCGACCGGCTGGGCGGTGCAGGAAGCGTTGCAGAATGCCGCGACCGCGCACCCCAACATCACCCTGGTGCCGGACCGCGTGGCGATCGACCTCGCCACCAGCCGGCACGAGCAACGCTATTCCGGCGCGGGCAACGTCTGGGGCGTCTACGCCGTCAACCGCGCGACCGGCGGGGTCGAACTGTACACCGCGCGCGCGACGATCCTCGCCACGGGCGGCGCCGGGCGGACCTATCTGTTCTCGACCGCGCCGCGCGGCGCGACCGGGGACGGGATCGCGATGGCGTGGCGCGCCGGGTGCCGCATCTCGAACATGGAGATGATGCAGTTCCATCCGACCTGCCTCTACAATCTGGAGGTCAAGAACTTCCTGATCACCGAGGCGGTGCGCGGCGAGGGCGGGCGCCTGCTCATTCCCTCGACGAAGGAGGGAGAGCCTGGCTATCGCTTCATGCCCGATTTCGACGACCGCGCCGAACTGGCGCCGCGCGACGTGGTCGCCCGCGCGATCGACCATGAGATCAAGCGGCTGGGGCTGGATTACGTCCATCTCGACATCAGCCACATGGGCGCGGATTTCATCACGCACCATTTCCCGACGATCTACGAAAAGCTGCTTGGGCTGGGTATCGACATGACCAGGGAGCCGATCCCGGTCGTTCCGGCGCAGCATTATACCTGTGGCGGGATCGTCATCGACCTGGACGGCAAGACCGACCTGCCCGGATTGTATGCCGCCGGCGAATGCAGCGAGAGCGGATTGCACGGCGCGAACCGGCTGGCGTCCAATTCGCTGCTGGAATGCTTCGTGTTCGGGGAAAGTGCCGCCAAGCACATCATCGCCTGCTGGGACGATCTGCCGCCGCCGCCGCCGATCCGGCCATGGGACGAAAGCCGCGTCGAGAATTCCGACGAGGAGGTGGTGATCAAGCAGAACTGGACCGAGATCCGGCGCTTCATGTGGAACTATGTCGGCATCGTGCGGACCACCAAGCGGCTGGAGCGCGCGCAGCATCGCATCCGCCTGCTGACCGAGGAGGTGAACGATTATTACGGGCATTTCCGGGTGACGCCCGACCTGATCGAATTGCGGAACCTGTTGCAGACCGCGGAACTGATCGTACGCAGCGCGCTGCACCGGCACGAAAGCCGCGGGCTGCACTATACGCTGGATTATCCGACGACGCTGCCGGTCGCGGTCGACACCGTCTTGGTGCCGTAAACCGCGGAATAGCGCCGCGCCCACCTCCGCGCCCACGCCCGCGTCCACCTCCGATCCGGCGGTGCGACGCGGCGGCGACCGGCGGCGACTCGCCCCATCCCACTTCAGGCGCCATTCACCGCAGACTTGTCAGATAGCTATTTTTTGGCGAACATCCTCGTCTAGGCTCGGTCGTGCGGGGATACGGGGCGTGGGTTGGAATATCGTGACAGCTGATACAGGCACATCGCGCCGGTTCGCGGCCGCCCTGGCGCTGGCCTTGACGCTCGGATCGTGCGGTCATGGCGGGCAGCCGCAGATCGCCGACATACTCTCCCCGGCCGCCTATCAGTTAATCCTGCCGGTCCCGCCGCGCGCGCCCAAGCCGGTCGCCCCGCCGCAGGCGCTGTTGGCGAACGTCACCACCCTGGGAACGAACTTCCGCGGCAAGGTCGGCATCGCGGTACACAGTATCGACCGGGGATGGACCGTGCAGAGCAACGGCGACACGCGGCTGCCGCAGCAGAGCGTGAGCAAATTGTGGGTCGCGATGACGGTGCTCGATTTTCGCGATTCGGGCCGGTTGAAGCTGGAGGATCCGGTAACGATCCGGCGCGAGGATCTGACGCTGTTCCACCAGCCGGTCGCCGCCCTGGTCAAGGGCGACGGCTATGTCGCGACGGTCGGCGAACTGCTGCAACGCGCGCTGACGATGAGCGACAACACCTGCAACGACCGGTTGCTGCACTTTGTCGGCGGGCCGGCGGCGGTCCGCGCGTTCATCGCCCGCAAGCGGCTGGGCGACATCCGCTTCGGCCCGGGCGAGCGACTGTTGCAGAGCGGCACCGCCGGGCTGCAATGGAAACCGGAATTCGCCTTCGGCAACGCATTCAACCGCGCGCGCGACCAGCTGCCGCGGGCGGACCGGATCGCGGCGTTCGACCGCTACGTCGCCAACCCGCCGGACGGCGCCGCGCCGAGCGCGATCGCCGCGGCCCTCGCAAAGCTGAAGAAAGGCGAACTGCTGTCGCGCAGTTCGACCGACTATCTGATCGGCACGATGGAATCGTCGAGGACCGGCAAGCAGCGGCTGCGCGGCGCGGTGCCCGCCGGGTGGAGCTTCGGCCACAAGACCGGCACCGGGCAGGACCTCGCCGGGCGGACCGCGGGCTATAACGATGTCGGCGTGCTGATCGCGCCCGACGGACGGAGCTATTCGCTCGCGGTGATGATCGGCGATACGCCGCGCCCGATCCCGGAACGCCAGGCGCTGATGCAGGCGGTGGTCGCCGCGGTGGTGATGAACCACGGGGCGTGATCGCCGTCGCGGGTTAGACCGCCAGGGAGGTCGTCACCCCGGACTTGTTCCGGGGTCCACGGCGCAACAGGTGCGGTCCTCAAAGCCTTGAGCCGATGCGCTTGCCGCACGGTGGACCCCGGAACGAGGTCGGGGTTACGGTGGCAAAGCAACGTCGTTCGGGCGCCTCCGCCATTGAATGGATACCCCCGTGCCGCACCCCGCCCCGCGCTCGCGGTCGATCCCGGCGGCGGGGATGCGCGTTGCCTCTCGCCCCCGCGCCAAGCCGCTGCTATCGCAGGCGTCATGCCGCATCTCTATCTCGTCGATGGCTCGGGTTACATCTTCCGCGCCTATCATCGCCTGCCGCCGCTCACCAACAAGCATGGCGAGCCGGTCGGGGCCGTATACGGCTATACGACGATGCTGTGGAAGCTGGTCGACGAACTGCACGCCGCGGATGGCCCGACGCACATGGCGGTGATCCTCGACAAATCCTCCAAGACGTTCCGCAACGACCTGTACGACCAGTACAAGGCGCACCGTCCGCCGCCGCCCGAAGACCTCGTGCCGCAATTCCCGATGATCCGCGATGCGACGCGCGCCTTCAGCCTGCCGTGCATCGAGACCGAGGGGCTGGAGGCGGACGATATCATCGCCTGCTATTCCAAGGCGGCGCTGGCGCAGGGTTGGGAAGTCACGATTGTCTCGTCCGACAAGGACCTGATGCAGCTGATCGAGCCCGGGCTCGATCTGTACGATACGATGAACAACCGCCGGCTCGGCGCCGAGCATGTCGCGGAGAAGTTCTTCGGCATCGTCCCCGGCCAGTTGGGCGACGTGCTGGCGCTGATGGGCGACAGCGTCGACAACGTGCCGGGCGTGCCGGGCGTCGGCCCCAAGACCGCCGCCAAGCTGATCCTCGAACATGGCGATCTGGAATCCGTGCTGGCCGCCGCGCCGATGATGAAGCCGGGCAAGCTGCGCGACAATCTGATCGAACATGCCGAAATGGCGCGGCTGTCGCGCGTGCTGGTCGACCTGCGCTGCGACGTCGCCTTGCCCGAGCCGCTCGACGACCTGGAACTGAAGGGCATTCCGGATGCGCCGCTGCGCGCCTTTCTGGAGCATCACGGCTTCCGCTCGCTGCTCGCCAAGCTGTCGGCGGTGGCCGACGCGCCGGTCGCCGCGCCGCATTCGGACCCCGGCCTGATCGCCGTGCCCGAGGAGGAGGACCCGGCGTGCGATCATGACGGATACGAGACCGTTGTGGACGAAGCCGGGCTGGAGCGCTGGATCCAGGTCGCGCGCCATCAGGGCTGGATCGCGATCGATACCGAGACGACCGGGGTGGATGCGACGCGCGCCGAACTGGTCGGCGTCAGCCTGGCGCTTCACCCCAACCTCGCCTGCTACATCCCGCTCGCGCATGGCGGGACGGACATGTTCGCCGAAGTGCCGCCGCAACTGGACCGGATGGTCGCGCTGACTAAATTGAAGGCGCTGTTCGAGGATCCGAGCGTGCTCAAGATCGGGCATAACCTCAAATACGACATGATCGTGCTGGCGCGCTGTGCCGATGCGATCGGCGGGATCGCGGTCGCGCCGCACGACGACACGATCGTGATGAGCTTCGATCTGGATGCCGGGCTGCACGGGCATGGCATGGACGAGCTGGCCGCGACGCATTTGTCGCACAGCTGCATCGCGTTCAAGGACGTGGTCGGCACGGGCAAGACGCAGCGCAGCTTCGCCGAAGTCGATCTGAAGGCGGCGACGCGCTACGCCGCCGAGGATGCCGACGTGACGCTCAGGCTGTGGCGGCGGTTCAAGCCGCGGCTGGCGGGCGAGGCGGCGACGCGGGTCTACGAAATGGTCGATCGCCCGCTGATCCCGGTGATCGCGCAGATGGAGCGCCACGGCATCAAGGTCGATGCCGGCAAGCTTTCCGCGCTGTCGAGCGAGTTCGCCCACCAGATGGGCGCGCTTGAGGTCGAGATCCATGCGCTGGCGGGCGGTGCCTTCACGATCGGCAGTCCCAAGCAACTGGGCGACGTGCTGTTCGAGCGGATGGGCATAAAGGGCGGACGCAAGGGTAAGTCCGGCGTCTATTCGACCGACGTCACCGAACTCGAACGGATCGCCGCGGACAAGGATTCGCCCGGCAAGGATATCGCGCGGAAAGTGCTCGACTGGCGCCAGCTGTCGAAGCTGAAATCGACCTATACCGATGCGTTGCAGGCGCAGATCAACCCGGCGACCGGCCGCGTCCACACGTCGTACAGCCTGACCGGCGCGCAGACCGGGCGGCTTTCCTCGACCGATCCCAACCTGCAGAACATCCCGATCCGCACCGAGACCGGCCGGCAGATCCGCGATGCGTTCGTCGCCGAACCGGGCAACGTGCTGCTCGCCGCCGATTACAGCCAGATCGAGTTGCGGCTCGCCGCGCATATGGCGGACGTACCGGCGCTGAAGGCGGCGTTCGCCAATGGCGACGACATTCACAGCCTGACCGCGCAGGAACTGTTCGGCGAGGTCAATCGCGATACGCGCGGGCGTGCCAAGACGATCAACTTCGCGATCCTGTACGGCATCAGCCGCTGGGGCCTGGCCGGGCGGCTGGACGTGACGGCGGACGAGGCGCAGGCGATGATCGACCGCTATTTCGAACGCTTTCCGGGCATCCGCAACTATATCGCCGCGACGACGGAATTCGTCCGCGAGCGCGGCTATACGCTTACCCTGTTCGGACGGAAGACGCACTTCCCGCGGATCAAATCCAGGGTGCAGCACGAACGCCAGGGCGCGGAGCGCGCCGCGATCAACGCGCCGATCCAGGGCACGTCCGCCGACATCATCAAGCGCGCGATGGTGCGGATGGGCCCGGCCCTGCTCGACGCCGGGCTGCCCGACGTGCGCATGCTGTTGCAGGTGCATGACGAACTGGTGTTCGAACTGCCCGAAGGCGACGTCGCGGCGGCACGGCCGGTGATCGAGCGCGTGATGGCGACCGCCGCCGAACCGCTCGTTACGCTGGACGTTCCGCTCGGGATCGAGATCGGCACCGGGTTCAGCTGGGGCGCGGCACATTGATCATTCTCCGCGGCGCAATCGTATCTATCCCTCTCTCCGTTCGTGCTGAGCCTGTCGAAGCACCTGTCCGGAACACGCCCTTCGACACGCTCGGG
>CAYQPM010000122.1:0-7005 GCA_964419295.1 uncultured Stakelama sp.
CCGACTGGCGCGATTTCCTGGCGCTGACCAAGCCGCGGGTGATGACGCTCGTCGTGTTCACCGGCCTGTGCGGCATGCTCGCGGCGCCGGTCGGTATCCATCCGGTGCTGGGCTTCACCGCGATCCTGTGCATCGCGCTCGGCGCGGGCGCGGCGGGCGCGCTCAACCAATGGTATGAAGCCGACATCGATGCCAAGATGCGCCGGACGCAGAAACGCCCGCTGCCCGATGGCCGCATGGACCGGCAGGCGGCGCTGCACTTCGGCGTCGGGCTCGCGGCGTTTTCCGTCATCCTGATGTATTTCGCCATCAATCTGGCGGCGGCGGCGATCCTGACCGTCTCGATCCTGTTCTACGTCCTCGTCTACACCGTCTGGCTCAAGCGTCGCACGCCGCAGAACATCGTCATCGGCGGCGCGGCGGGGGCGTTTCCGCCGCTGATCGGCTGGGCCGCGGCGACCGGGCAGGTGGCGGTGTTGCCGCTGCTGCTGTTCGCGCTCGTCTTCCTGTGGACGCCGCCGCATTTCTGGGCGCTCGCGCTGTTCGTGAAGACCGATTACGCCAATGCCGGCGTGCCGATGTTGCCGGTCGTCGCCGGCGAACGCGTCACCCGGCGCCAGATCGGCTTGTACACCATTCCCATGGCGATCGCCGCGATCGCGCCCTGGCCGCTCGGCCTTGCCGGCGCGATCTATGGCGCGGTGGCGAGCGTCACCACCCTCGCCTTCGCCGCCCTCGCGCTGATCGTGGCGACGCGGACGACGGCGCCAGACGACACGATGAAGCCGGAGAAGCGCTTGTTCAGCTATTCGATCCTCTACCTGTTCGTGGTGTTCGCGGCGCTCGTCGTCGATCGCTGGGTGCTCGCATGACTCCCGACGATCAGGACCTGATCCGCCGCCGCCAGCAATCGCGCGCGCGCATCATGGCGCTGTTGCTCGGCGCATTCGTCGTGCTGCTGTTCGCCGTGTCGATCGTGAAGATCCGCCAGGGCCTGACGTGACCGCACAATCGGTCGATCCGCGCAGCACGCGGCGCCAGCTGCGCACCGCGATGTTCGCGGTGCTCGGCATCTGCGTCATGACCGGCGTCGCCTGGGCGAGCATCCCGCTCTACCGCCTGTTCTGCCAGGTCACCGGCCTCAACGGCACGACGCAGCGCGCGGCCGAGGCGCCGGGCGCGGTCAACAAGCTGATCCGCATCGATTTCGACACCAATGTCGCGCCGGGCATGAAGTGGCGCTTCTCCCCCGAACAGACCAGCGAGACGGTGAAGATCGGCGCCCGCGACATGGCGTTCTTCACCGCGACCAACATCGGCACCAAGCCGATCACCGGCACCGCGACGTTCAACGTCACGCCCGGCCAGGCGGGCAAATATTTCACCAAGATCCAGTGCTTCTGCTTCACCCAGCAGACGCTGCAGCCCGGCGAGACGCAACGCATGCCGGTCATCTTCTTCGTCGATCCTAAGATCATCGACGATCCCGACGCGAACAGCGTCGAAACGATCACCCTCTCCTACACGTTTTACCCGGTGGATTCTGCCAAGACCGCGGGCTAGAGCAGGGGCAAGAGGATAAGAACAGGGACACGACCATGGCCGGCGCCAAGAATCACGATTACCACATCCTGCCCCCCAGCATCTGGCCCCTGTTCGGATCGCTGTCGGCGCTGGTGATGGCGTCCGGCGCGATCATGTGGATGCATGGCGGCCACCTCGCCGCCGACAAGGCGAACGGCGGCGGCTGGATCTTCCTCGCCGGCCTCGCGGGCGTGCTGTTCACCATGTACAGCTGGTGGGCCGACGTCGTTCAGGAAGCGCACCATGGCGACCATACCCCCGTCGTGCAGCTCCACTTCCGCTACGGCATGATCCTGTTCATCGCCTCCGAAGTCATGTTCTTCGTCGGCTGGTTCTGGGCCTTCTTCGATTTCAGCCTGTTCCCGACCGCGATGAGCTTCGTCGACGGCCAGGTCGAACGCGCCGCGGAAGGCGCCACCGCCATCGCCGCGCAATGGCCGCCCAAGGGGCTGGAGGTCATCAACGCCTTCGAATTCCCGCTGCTCAACACGCTGATCCTGCTGACCAGCGGCACCACCGTCACCTGGGCGCACCACGCCCTGATCCACAACCAGCGCGGCGGCGAAAAGACCGGGCTGTGGGGCCTGATCGGTGTCGGCAACCGCGACGGCGTGCTGAAGGGGCTGTGGCTGACCGTCGTGCTCGGCGCGCTGTTCAGCTCGATCCAGGCCTATGAATACGCCCACGCACCCTTCCCCTTCAAGGGGCTGAACTATGGCGCGTCCTTCTTCATGGCGACCGGATTCCACGGTTTCCACGTCCTGATCGGCACGATCTTCCTCACCGTCTGCCTCATCCGTGCCTACAAGGGCGACTTCACCCCCCGCCAGCATTTCGGCTTCGAAGCCGCCGCCTGGTACTGGCATTTCGTCGACGTGGTGTGGCTGTTCCTGTTCGTCACCGTCTACGTCTGGGGTGGCTGGGGCGCGCCCGTCCACGCGGGCTGATGACGGGTCCGGGCGTCGCTCATGGCTGATCCGACGCCCGACGCCCCTGCGCAAGGGGCGGACGCCGCTGCGCCGCCGATCGTACAGGTCGCGCTGAAGGGCCTGTGTCCGCGCTGCGGCCGGCCCACGCTGTTCGCCGGCTGGATCAAGTTCGCCGACCGCTGCCGCGCCTGCGGGCTCGACTATACGCAGTTCAACGTCGGCGACGGACCGGCGGCGTTCCTGACGCTCATTCTCGGCACCATCGTCGTGATTGGCGCGATCGCACTCGAACTGACGCTGCACCCGCCGCTGTGGCTGCACATGCTGATCTGGATTCCGGTGACCCTCGCCGGTGTCGTCTGGTCGCTCCGCCTCGCCAAGGGTGCGCTGATGTCCGCCGAATATCGCAACGCCGCGCGCGAAGGACGCATCGACCCGCAACCATGAAGCGCGTGCCCGTCCTCCCCACCATCGTCGTCGCGCTCGCGGTGGCGGCGATGATCGGCCTCGGCCTGTGGCAGCTGCTCGACCGCGCGCCGATGAAGGAAGCCTATCTCGCGCAGCTGGCGGCGAACCCCGCCAAGCCGCCGATCGCCTTTCCACGGGCCGCCGATCAGTCGCTGCTGTTCCGCCGCGCGACCGCCACCTGCCCCCGTCCGATCGCGCAGCGCCTCGCCGGCGCCGGCGCCGCCGGCTTCCGCCTGATCGCCGATTGCGGCGATGGCCTGATCGTGCAGCTCGGCACCACGCCCGATCCGCTGTTCGCGCGCCGATGGAGCGGCGGCCCGGTCACCGGCTTCATCAGCCACGCCCCCGACGCGCGCTCGCTCATCGGATCGCTGTTCGACCACAGCCCGCAACGGCTGATGCTGGTCGCCGACACCCCGCCGCTCGGCCTGGGCGCCAACGGCAAGCCCGACCTGTCGTCGGTCCCCAACAATCACCTGTCCTACGCGGTCCAATGGTTCCTGTTCGCCGCCATCGCCGCTGTGATCTACGTCCTCGCGCTGCGGCGGCGGCGGTAACCGGCCCCCGCGTGCCGTGTTTGCGGCTGGGGTGACATGGTTATCGGGTGATCAATTTGATGGAAAGTGGAACGAGTGCTTCGACGCGCCGCGCGTTGGAAAGCGGCCATCAACTCTACCAAACTCCTCGAAAGAATTCTTGCCTGCCATTCGTATGCCCCACGAGCTCATCCACTTCATTCAGCAGCGAGTCACTGAACGTGGCGTGCTGCAGATGTTCCCCTCTTCGAAAATCCGCTGTCAGTTCGGGCGGGTTGCCAAGGAAAAACAACTTCTTTTTTGAATATATCTGGGTGATGGCGTTCGCACGCTTGATCATGGAGCGCGTCGCACGAATGGCGGTGCAATTTCGGTCGCTCCGCATCATCATCGGCGTGTTAATATAGACGCAAAGGTGCGGCGTTAATGCAATCAATGCGCGACCATTGACGCGATTAGCTAGAAGGCCGGCCGACAGGCAATCGAGGCATCCATCCCCGCATATGAACCTGGGTTCCTCCGAGTGAAGTAGACTAAAGTGTCGATTAGATACCGAACTGGTCTCACACAGCCGGCGCGCAACACCATATTGCAGGTTCATATTAGCCTTTCCGACATTCTCATCGGGCGGAAGATTAAAGCTTTCTGGGTAATGTTCGTATATGTGCCTCTGCGATGGACTTCGAATTGTCAGCGATAGGATGAACAGTGTCAGCTGGCGGTTAAATCGCTCGCCAATTTTGAAATGACCGTATTTTCCCTCTTCGTGCCCATCAGGTACAAGGCCATTTAGTGCTTCAATCAGGTCATGCACCTTAACATCGATAGAAAACTGCTCCTCAAAGTTCGTCTGCCAGACATCTCCTCTAAATAGCGTATGACCGTAGAGGATACTTGCGATATTTCCTCTGTGTTGACGCTCGCTTTGAATCGCACCACTTGGTTCAATCCATGAAATCCTGCCGTTCCAGTCGGTCCAGTATTTCTGCAGGCCCTTAGGCCACCAATGATGATTTTTCGACTCGCCCCCGCTTGTCACGCTGCTTCTCGCACATCTCGCCCTCGGGAAAGAACGTTGTGGGTTGTAGCTAGTACGATCGTCATCGAGTGATGATGCACCCCTGAACGAAGTCTCACAATCAGGAGGTGCCCCACCCGACCTGAACGGGAACAAAGGAAAGGTTGGGCCTCGCCCAGCCGGCGGACCCGCCACACCCGCGCTGTCCTACACCCATCGCGCGGTGTATCCCTCCCGCATGTCCGATCGACACCCTTCCAACCCAGTGCCCTGCGGCACCGGGCCGGAGAGTGTTTTCCGACCGGACGTACCGGCAACTTCGGCAACTTCCGCGGGGTTCAACCCGCGAATCGGCCACCCAAAGCAGCGCTCGTGCGATAGCCGGACCGCGCCCCCACCCAAGAAACCCGCCGTTGCCCCTCGCGCGCTCGCCCGCTACCCAGCCGGGATGCGCTATGTCAGCACCCGCGGGGCCGCGCCCGCCCTCGATTTCCGCGACGTCACGCTCGCCGGGCTGGCGTCGGACGGCGGCCTCTATCTGCCCGAGTCATGGCCTCGCCTGACCCGCGACCAGATCGCCGGCCTCGCCAACCTCTCCTACGTCGATACTGCGGTCGCGGTGATGACGCCCTTCGTCGGCGACGCGCTCACGCCCGCCGAACTGAAGGACCTGTGCACCCGCGCTTATGGCCGCTTCAGTCACGCCGCGGTGACGCCGCTGGTCCAGCTCGATCATGACCAGTGGCTGCTCGAACTGTTCCACGGGCCGACGCTCGCGTTCAAGGATGTCGCGCTCCAGCTGCTCGGCCTGCTGTTCGAACGCTTCCTGACCGGGACCGATCGGCACATGACCGTCGTCGGCGCGACCAGCGGCGACACCGGATCCGCCGCGATCGACGCGCTGGCCGGACGCGCGGGCGTCGATATCTTCATGCTGCATCCCGCCGGCCGCGTGTCCGACGTGCAGCGTCGCCAGATGACGACGGTGCTCGCACCCAACGTCCACAATATCGCGATCGACGGCGATTTCGACACCGCGCAGGCGCTGGTGAAGCGCATGTTCAACGATCCCGGCTTTTCCGGCCGCTTCGCGCTGTCGGCGGTCAATTCGATCAACTGGGCGCGGTTGATGGCGCAGATCGTCTATTATTTCTACGCCGCCGTGCGCCTCGGCGCGCCCGATCGCGTCGTCGCCTTTTCGGTGCCGACCGGCAATTTCGGCGACGTCTTCGCCGGCTATGTCGCGGCGCAAATGGGCCTGCCGGTGTCGAAGCTGATCGTCGCGACCAACGTCAACGACATCCTGCACCGCGCGATCTCCGCGGGCGATTACAGCAAGGGCGTCGTCCAGCAGACGCCGACCCCGTCGATGGACATCCAGGTCAGCTCGAATTTCGAACGCCTGCTCTTCGATCTCGGCGCGCGCGACGGCGCCGCGCTGTCGGCACAGATGCAGGGCTTCGAATCGTCCGGCGCGATGCGCCTCACCGACGAACAGCACACCGGCGCGGATCTGTTCGCCAGCGACCGCGTCGATCTCGACGACATGACGCTGGCGATGCGCTGGGCGCACGAACAGGCCGGGCAGATCATCGATCCGCACACCGCGATCGCGCTTGCCGCGGCGCGCCGCCACGCCAGCGACGTGCCGGTCGTGACGCTCGCCACCGCGCATCCCGCCAAGTTCCGCGATGCGGTCGAGCGCGCCACCGGCCAGCGCCCGTCGCTGCCGGGCCGGATCGGCGATCTGTTCGACCGCGAGGAGCGTTTCGCCACCCTGCCCGCCACCTTCGAAGCGGTCACCAGCTACATCGGCGAGCGCGCCGTGCCCCGCGCATGAAGGTCGAGACGCTGATCGGCGAACCCTGGGCCGACTATGGCCTGGTCGACTCGGGCAACGGTCGCAAGCTGGAACGCTACGGCCGCTTCCGCTTCATCCGCCCCGAACCGCAGGCGATGTGGGCGCCCGCCACTCCCGACTGGAAGGCGCAGGGCGAATTCATCCCCGCCAGCGACGAAGACGGCGGCGGCCGCTGGGTCTTCGCCGAACCGGTGCCGCGCGAAGGCTGGCTGCTGAAATGGAACGAGGTGCGCTTCACCGCGCAGACCACGCCGTTCCGGCATCTGGGCTTCTTCCCCGACATGGCGCCGGTGTGGAGCTGGATGCGCGAACGGGTCGCCAATCTCGACACGCCCGAATGCATGAACCTGTTCGGCTATACCGGCGTCGGCACGCTGGCGATGGCGACCGCCGGCGCGAAGATGGTGCATGTCGATGCGTCCAAGAAATCGGTCGCCGCGGCCAAGGTGAACGCCGCGCAATGCGGGATGAGCGACGCACCGATCCGCTGGATCGTCGACGATGCGGTCAAGTTCATCGGTCGCGAGGTGCGCCGCAACCGCCGCTATGACGGCATCCTGCTCGATCCGCCCAAATACGGCCGCGGACCGGAGGGCGAATTGTGGCGGC
>CAYQPM010000123.1:0-7001 GCA_964419295.1 uncultured Stakelama sp.
CCGTCGCTCAGGATCGCGCGCGGCGGGTGCGCGACGATCGTCTCGATCGGCAGCGTGCCGGTGAAGGCGAGCCCGTAGTCGGCGGCGGCATTGCGCAGGCCCGCCCGCGCGAACAGATCGTCGAGCAGGGTGCCGCCACCGTTGGCGAGGTCGCCCGAAATGTAGAGCAGCGCAGCCGGGCGCGGGCCGGATGCGCGCGGGATCGCCGCCTCGATCGATCGCACCAGCGCCCTCCCGCGCGCCGGCACGCCCGCGGCATCGGCGATCGTCATGACCTGCGCCTCGCTGGCGGCGATGGTGGCCGGGGAGTTGAGCGTCAGCACCTTCATGCCCAGTCGTTCATAGGCCGCGCGCGTCGCGGCAGGTGCGAACACGTCGGTGACGACCAGATCGGGATGCCGCGCGATCACCTCTTCCGCGGTGCCGGCGGTGGCGGGATAGCGGCGCGCGAGGGCGAGCGGCATCGATGTGGAGGCCGGATCGTGCGAATAGCGGCTCACCGCCGCCAGCCGCTCCGGCGCGATCTGCGCGAGGATCGCATCGGCGCAAGGATTGGTCGAGACGATGCCGCCCTGCCGCGGCTGCGGCGCACAGGCGGCGAGCGGGAGGGTCAGGAAGAGGGCGATCGGCCGCAGCCCTCGCCCACGAAGGCCCGGTGGGGTCGGCCGGTGTGGTCGTTCCCCGAGGTCACCCGACTGCCCCCCGGCTTTCCCCGGGGAAGGCGGACGTGTTTGCGCTTCAGCCGACGACGCATGCCCGATCGCCGCGGATGCGGCATGATGACACCATCTGGCACGGCCCCGCCAGCGCGGGTGCGGTGGCGGGGTGCGCATCGTCAGTTCAGCTTTACGCGGACGCCGCCATAGGCGGCACGGCCATAGGTGCCATATTCGGCGGCGGTGCGGTACGTCGCGTCGGTGACGTTGTCGATCCGGCCATAGATCGACACCCGCTCGCCGATCGGCAGTTCCGCGCGCACGCCGGCGAGCGCATAGCCGTCGACGCGGACGGTCGCACCGTTGCTGTCGACGTCCAGGCTGTCGCCGACGATCTGCACCGTCCCGCCGATCGCCAGCCCGAACGGCAGGCGGTAATCGGCGACGAAGGCCGCGGTCTCCTTCGGACGGCGGAGCAGGTCGGCGCCGAAGCTCGTCCCCGGCGTGCGGTTCCGGCTGTCGATGTAGGACACGTTGGCGGACACGGTGAAGGCTTCGACCGGCCGCAACGCGATGGCAAGCTCGACGCCATCGGCGCGGGTGCGCAGGATGTTGTCGTAGACGCCGAACGGACGGCTGACGCAGATCGAGCCGGCGGTCGCCTGTTCGGCACGGCTGCACCCGCGGAAGCTGATCTGGTTGCGCGTATCGCGATTGAAGTAGGTCGCCGACACGCGCGCGTGGCCGTCGAGGAACGCCTGTTCGATCCCGGCGTCGTAGTTGCGCGCGGTTTCGGGATTGAGGCGACCGTTCCCATAGGCGCTGTACAATTGATACAGCGTCGGTGCCTTGAAGCCCTCGCCATAGCTCGCGCGCAGCGTCGTGCCGGTGGCCAGCGCCAGCGCCGCATCCGCGCCGAAGGTGGTATGGCTGCCGAACGCATCGTGATCGTCGTTGCGTACGCCGCCCGTAAGGGTCAGCACGGTCAGCGGCTTGACGATCACTTCGCCGTAGACGCTGGTCACGCCCACCGAACGCCGCAGCGTCGCATCGCGATAGCGGCTGTCCTCATGCTCGACGCCGCCGACGACGCGCACCTGCTCGATCGGCTGGAAATCGCCCTGATATTCGTAGCGTTCGGACCGGCCGCGGAACGGCGAGGCGGTCGCGCCGGGCCGGGCAAAGGTGTCGCGATCGATATCGGCGATGGTGAAGGCGACGCGGTTGCGGAACCGGTCGAAGTTCGCGTGCACGCCCGCATAGCCGTACAGTTCCTGCGCCTTGCTGAAGCTGGGGTCGTCGCCCAGCACGTAGAAGGGGGCGGGATAGCCGTCGGTGCTGGTGCGGCTGTTGGCCCAATAGCCGCGCAGGTCGATGCCGATGCCATCGGTGATGTCGAGGCCGAGCCGCCCGGTCGCGCCATATTGGCGATAGCCGTCGCGCTCCGTGCCGCTGGCCGCGGCGGACACGCCGTCGGTGCGCAGATAGCCGCCGGTCAGCGCCGCGGAGACTGGCCCCGCCTTACCCGATACGCCGCCCTGCGCGAACAGGCTGTCGGCATAGCCATATTCCGCGCTGGCGCGCGCCTTGAACTGTTCGGTCGGCGTTTCGGTGATGACGTTGACGACACCGCCGATCGCCTGGCTGCCCCAGGGGACGGAATTGGGGCCGCGCAGCACCTCCACCCGTTCGACGCTGGCCGACAGCAGGTTGGCGAAGTCGAAGCCGCCGCCCGGCGACGAGGGATCGTTGACGCGGATGCCGTCGATCACGACCAGCGTCTGTTCCGCCTCCGCCCCGCGCAGCCGCACCCCGGTGAAGCCGCCGGCGCTGCCGTTGCGGCTGATCGTGACGCCCGGCGTGGTGGACAGCAGGTCGGCGACCGACACGGTCTGGCGTGCATCGATCTCGGCGCGGTCGATGACGGTCACTGCCTGCCCCACTTCGCGCGCCGGCTGGGCGACGCGATTGGCGGTGACGAGGATGTCGTCGTCGGCAGGAACGATCTGGGCATGAGCGGGCGCGGCGCACAGCACGAGGCCGGCGGCGGTGGTCGACAGGAAACGGGTCATCATCACGGCACATCCTAAACGCAGCCGTACGCGACCATCGCGCACGGCGGATGTCGCTCTCATCGAGGGTCCCCCCCTCGTCTGTTCGGCACACCCCGTCCGCGCAGAGGATCGACGGCGAAAGGCAGGTCTCCTGACTCCCGGGTCGTCGCCTGTTCCTCCACCTTCCCAGGTCGCGAGACCCAGTGGCATATCGGAGGAACCGCTCGCCGGTCACAGTTGCGGGGGCAGCGCCGGATTCGCGCCCTCCTACAGGCGATCACCGGCTTCCCTTTTGACCCCGTCTCCGGGGACCTTTCACTTGGACGCGCCCTTAGGGGCCAAAGCGGTGGCGCGTCAATCCGTGCACGAATCGCGCGGAAGCGTCAGCCGATGCGCGCCCGCACGCCCAGCCACAGCGTTCGCGGCGACGCCCGTTCGACGATGTTGGCGCCGCTGATCCCCGCCTCGATCCGTTCGTCGAAGACGTTCTCCGCCCGCGCCTCGACCGTCAGCCCGTGGGTGAGCGGCAGTGCGGCATAGCCGTCCAGCGTCGTCGCCGGCGCGAGCGCGCGGCTGTTCTGGTCGTCGTCATATTGCCGCGCGACGTGACGCAGGGTGGCGGACAGGGCCGCACCATGACGTCGCCAGCCGAGCGTTCCGGATACCGCATCGCGCGGCGTCTGCGCCGGCCGCAAACCGTCGAGCGCCGCGCCCGCGCCGTTCGCCCGCACGCGGGCATCGACATGGCTCCACGAGGCCAGCACGTCGAACGGGCCGGTCGCATAGCGTGCGTCCACCTCGACCCCGGTCGAGCGGATCGCGTCGAGATTGCGGCGGACCCGCGACGCACTGGTCGGCGTCGACGACAGCGTGACGTTGGCGATCGCATCGTCCAGCCGGTTGTGGAACAGCGTCGCCGCAAGGCTGGCGCCGGCGAATGGCGTGACCGTCACGCCGCCTTCGACGCCGGTCAGCCGTTCGGGCGACAAGGCGGCATTGGCGGCCGTCACGTCGTTGCCGACACGAAACGGGCGATAGAGTTCGTTGAGCGTCGGCAACCGCCAGCCGCGATAGGCGGCGGCACGCAGGGTGACGATGCGCAGCGGGCTGTACGCTGCGCCTAGGCGGCCGGTGAATTCGCTGCCCGACCGATCGGCAAAGCGAGCGTCGGTCAGCGCCGCGCCGCCCGCGATCGGCCGTTCGGTCAGGTAACCGCCGTCGATGCTCCAGCGGTCGATCCGCGCGGCACCGGTCAGCGTCAGTTCGCCCGCCTTGACGCTGCCGTCGACGAACAGCCCCGCGGTCCGCGTCGATCCGCCCGCCTGCCGGCGGCGGGTCGGTGCACCGGCGACGAAGGTGAACAACTCCTGCGTCTTGCCGGACACGTCGCGCAGGTCCGCGCCGAGGCGCAGGTCGATGGCATCGCCGACCGGCGGCTGCACCTCGATCCGCGCGCCGACGCCGGCGGCGGGCGTGTTATACTGGTTCAGCGACTGGGCGACGGTGTCGCGCGCGGCGCCGATGCTGGCGAAGCTGGACGCGAAGGCGCGGGTCTGCAGATAGGCGAGCGCCGACCAGCCCCAGCGTCCCCGCCCGACGAGGCGCAGGCTGGCATCGGCCCCCTGCGACGTGTTCGCGGTAAACGCGGTGCCGCGCTCGCGCGTGTCGGTAAAGGCGCTGACGTTCGCTTGCAGTTCGGTGCCGGGCGCGACGGTCACCACGGTGCGGATCGCGCCCGACGCCTGTTCGTACGGCGCGGGGCGGTCGACCGGCCCACGGCTTTCGGGCACGGTCGGGATGAACCCGTCGCCGCGTGCATAGGCGGCCGACAAAGTCGCGAATCCTCCGTCGCGGATCAGCGCCGCAGACCCCTGTGCCTCGACGGAAGCGCGGCTGCCGTAGAACAGGCTGCCCTCGAGCGGCGCCAACTGGTCGGGCGTCGCGCTGTCGAGTTCGACCGTGCCGGCGAGCGCACCCGGCCCGAAATAGCCGCTGCCGCCGCCGCGCGTCACCCGCACCTGCCCCAGCCGCCCGGTGGCATAGGCAGGGAAGGCGACCCAGCCGCCGAACGGATCCGCCTGCGGCACGCCGTCGAGGATCAGCAGCGCGCGGCTGGAGGCGTTGCCGCCGATGCCGCGCAGGGTGATGCCCTGGCTGGTCGGGTTGGCGGTGCGGCTGTCGCTGCGGCGGAATTGCTGCAACCCGGCGACGTCGGCGAGCACGCTTTCCAGCCGGGCGCTGGCATTCGCAGCCAAACGGTCGCGGTCGATGGTGACGATGTCGAACGCCCGTTCGCCGGGCGAGACGGGCAGGCCGCGACCGGTGACGACGATGTCGGGGCCGCTATCCTGCGCCGCGACCGGTGCCGCGTGGACGAAGGCGACGAGCGAAAGCGCGGCGGGGGCAAGGTAACGCATGGCACGTCCCATGCCGGTTTTCCGCGCTACTGCAACAACGCAGGTCGTCCGGCCTGCGAACGGGCGGAAACCGCACTGATCCAGATCGATAGCGGGAACGCCCGCGACCGCGATCGGTTGGCGGCCTCGAACGAGGAGCCCCAGCCATGACCGATCACCCCACCCCGCCCTACCCTGAACAGCAGCAGTCGATCCCCGGCACCACCGCCGCGATGGAGCCCAGGCCCGATCACGGCGAAACCAGCTACAAGGGGTCGGGCCGCCTTGCCGGCAAGAAGACGATCGTCACCGGCGGCGACAGCGGGATCGGTCGCGCCGTGGCGCTCGCGTTTGCGCGCGAGGGCGCGGACGTGCTGATCGCCTATCTCAGCGAAGACGACGATGCCGCCGAGACGCAGCGGCTGGTCGAAGAGGCCGGGCAACAGGCGGTGCTGGTCGCGGGCGACCTGTCCGACCCGGCGCATTGCCGCAGCGTCGTCGCCACGGCGGCCGAAGCGTTCGGACGCATCGACGTGCTCGTCAACAACGCCGCCCACCAGCGGACCTTCGACAAACTGGAGGATATTCCCGACGAGGAATGGCAGCTGACCTTCGCCACCAACATCCATGCGATGTTCTATCTGTGCAAGGCGGCGGTCGCGCACATGGGCGAAGGGTCGGCGATCATCAACACGACGTCGATCAACGCCGACGATCCCAGCCAGACGCTGCTCGCCTATGCGACGACGAAGGGCGCGATCCACAATTTCACCGCCGGGCTGGGCCAGATGCTCGCGGCGCGCAAGATCCGGGTGAACGCGGTCGCGCCGGGACCGGTGTGGACGCCACTGATCCCGTCGACCATGCCCGCCGAGGCGGTGAAGACCTTCGGCCAGAACACGCCGCTGGGCCGCGCCGCACAGCCTGCCGAGCTGGCGCCGGCCTATGTCCTGCTCGCCAGCGACGAGGCGAGCTATATCCTCGGCGCGACCATCCCCGTCACCGGCGGCCGCCCCTTCCTGTGACGCAGGCCGGACCGGGTCGGGAACGATCCGGTCGCTGCCGCGCTTCAGGCACGACAGGGAGACGAGAGCATGGCCAGGACGCGCATCCCATCCCGAATCGCGGCGGCGAGCCGATGAGCCGCCCCCGCTTGAGTGCCGAGGCGCTGCGCGACGAGCTCAACCAGGCGGCCCTGCGCCTGTCGCTCGACAGCGAAGGTGCCAAGATCGAGTTTCTCCTGCCCACGCTGGCCGATCCCGCGGAAGGTTCGTCGGCGCACAATTGGGACGTCCAGGCCTTTTGTCCCGAAGAGCTGGACGGCATCGCGCGCAAGGCGGTGGAACAGGTCGCGGTGCATTGGGACCTCGACCCGCAGGCGCTGGACGACGGCGCGGGCGAGCGCCCGGATCCTTGATGCCGGCATCGCCGCGAGCGTTCCGATCCACGTCGCCCATTGCCGGACGGCGATCGGCACCCTAGAATAAGTCAGACATTTTCCACGAAAGGTTTGACCATGATCGACGGCGCCCTGCTGATCGGCGGCGAAGCACGCCAGGCCGCGAACCGCTTCTCTGCGGTGAACCCCGCCAGCGGCGAAACGCTGACGCCGGACTTTTCCTCGGCGGGCGCGGATGCGGTCGCAGAGGCCTGCAAGCTTGCCGAACAGGCGTTCCCGGCGTTCGCCGCCACCGATCTGGAGGCCCGCGCCGCCTTTCTGGAGGCGATCGCGCAGAACATCCTCGACATCGGCGACGAGCTGATCGTGCGGGCGATGGCGGAAAGCGGCCTGCCGCGCGCCCGGCTGGAGGGTGAGCGCGGCCGCACGGTCGGCCAGCTCAAGCTGTTCGCGGGCGTCGTGCGCCAGGGCGATTTCCTCGACGCGACGATCGATC
>CAYQPM010000124.1:0-6949 GCA_964419295.1 uncultured Stakelama sp.
CCCGTCAAAGCCATCATGATCCCCGAACGTGTACAGGACCTCGAGGCCGAGTCCGTCGCGGTAGAAGGCTAGCAACGCCGCAAGGTCATCGCTCGGTCGGGCGTCCTCACGATGGGAAATCTGCCTGCCCGATCGTCTGCGGTGGTGTCAGGCTCGGGCGATCGCCTCGACCCAGCCGCTGATCGTCGACTGCGGCAGGTCGGTCGTGTCGAAGATCACGACCGTTTCGCTCCGCTGCAGGCGATGCGCGATGTGCGCGCGGTATCCTTCGACCTTGCCCGTCTCCCAAGCCCATGGCTCGCCGTTGAGCGGATGCACGCGGCCGCCAAGCGCGTAATCCTCCGCTGGCCAGATCACTGTGGTCAGCCTGTTGCGCGATGCTTGCTTGAGAAGCGCGCCATGAAGGATGCCGTGGGCACCCCGTACGGCGTCGTCGACCGTGCCGGCCGCGTTGCCGCTCGCTGCCAGAAACGGCGGCACCGGCAGCATCTTGCGGACGGGTGGCGTCGTGCCGGAGTAGGCCGCGGCGAGCTGCGGCATAGGCGGCTGGTCGGCCTGCGCAAAGCCGGTCCGCGACATGGCCAGTGGCCGGAGCACCTGCCGTTCAACGACCGTCGGCAGCGGCTCGCCCGTGAGGCGCTGAACCAGCGCGGCGACGATGACCCAGTTGATGGCGGCGTAGTCCCAGCCCTCGCCGGGAGCGAATGCGAGATCGCCGCCGCCGAACCGGGCAACAATGTCGGCCGGTGAGGCATTCGATGTACGCAGCGACGGCTCGGCCTTGATCTGGCGGCTGAGCAGATCGGGGATGCCGCTGGTGTTCGACAGCAGGTGCCGCACCAACACGCGGTCGCCGGTGTCGCGGCGGAAGTCGGGAAGGTATGTGGTGATCGGCGAGTCCAGCGACAGCCGTCCCTGCTCGGCGAGGCGGAGGACGGCGGCGCTCGTCAACCACTTCGATGCGGATCCGAACTTGAACTGGGTCAACGGCGAGACGGGCCGGCCGGCCTCGACATCGGCCATGCCGACGCAGCGGACATGCTCGACCCGGCCGTTGCGACCGAAGGCGAGGGCACCTTTGAATGACGCGGGGAGCGCGACCGCGTCGATCGCCCGCCGTTTTGTCTCGCTGGTCGGGCCGGCCCATGAAGGCCCGGCCACCCCGACTGCTATGCCGGCCGCGAGCAGCATCCGTCGGTCGACCACACCATCTCTCCCCGTTTATTGATCCAACAGCATACGTGCCCAACTTCATCAGCGCACCTGGTCCGCCGCCTTCTCCAGATACGGGCGGACGTCGATGGATTTGTAGCCCGGCGTGGTCGCGGCAAAGTGCCGCAGCCAGTAGCCGTGCCCGGCGCCGTACACTACGAGGATGCGGTCGCCCGGCCTGGCCACGTTGACGAGCTTGGCGAAGATCTTGGCGTTGCGCAGGTACCACATCGCATTGAGGTCGGCGCCCGGCTGGTTGTCGCCGTCTCCGAAGCGGAGCAGCGAGTAGTAGAGGTCCTGGCCGCCCATGGGCGTCGACGGGTCGTTGTAGCGGATCAGCATCCGCGGAATGCTGGTGACGGACTGTTCAGCCTCGAATTGGCGGGCCGAAGCCTGGACTGAGGCGAAGGCGGCGTCGAGGGGCGCCTGGTCGCCATGCGCCTTCGCATAGCTCTCGACGCGGCCGATCGGGAAGTAATCCGGTTCGCCCTTGCCTGGTTGTTCATCGATGCCCTGTACCGAGCGCAAGCCGACGCGCGCCGCAATCCGGTAGCCGATTTGCGTCGTCTCGTTTCGGTCGGTACGCAGTAGCGCCGGCGAGAAGGTCGCGTAATCGGGCACGTCGTATGTCGGGCCGGGTCGCTGCACCTCGACCATCACCCGCGTGGGCTGGAAGGTCGCGACGGCTTCGGCGATCGCGTCCAGCTCGCGCTGGCGGCGGGGCACGGTGACGTCGTCGACCCGGACGTTGACCTTGTCTCGGCTGGGATTGTCGAAGTGATACGTGCCGAGCACCATGACCTGAATAGGCGCCGGCGCGGGCGAAGCTGCCGCCACCGCGGCGATCGCCGCAGCAGGCAATATCGTTAATGTCATCTGGTGTGCCTTCTGTGGGTGTACTATGCGATTAGTACACGGTCGTGGACGCGTGTCCATGGAGGATCGCCGTCCATCGGAACAGGTGATCGAGTGGCCGGCCGACCACTCGATCCGGCGTGATGGTCCGTGAGCGTTCAAGCTGTATGGCCGGCAGGTTGCCGGTGGGAGTTGACGATGGTTTCGATATCCAGACGGACGACACTGGCCATCCCGTGTGTCGGTATGCTCGCCCTGTCTCTCAAGGCGGAAGCTGCCTCACCGGCAGACAGCGCGCTGGCAGCGATGCCGGCGTGGATGGAACTGGCCTCCGTACCGGGCGTGAGTTGGGCGATGATGGATGCCGCAGGCACCACGACCTCTGGGGCCATCGGCGACGCCAAGGCCGGAAGTATCCCCGCAACCCCCGACACGCTGTTCGAGGCGCAATCGCTTTCCAAGGTGATTCTGGCGGTCGCAGTGCATGACCTGGTGCGCGAGCGGCTGATCGACCTCGACCGGCCGGTGGCGGAGCATGTCGACTACACCGACGACGCAGCGACGCGGGCAATCACGCCCCGGCACCTTCTGTCCCACTCCAGCGGCCTGCCAAACTGGCGCGACGAAGCGGGCGAGCCGCTGGTGAGCGCGTCCGCGCCCGGCACCCGGTTTCGCTACTCCGGCGAGGGTTTCGCCCTGCTCGGCCGGCTGGTCGAGGCAGTGACGGGCCAGACCGCCGCGCAGGTCGTCGAAGCGCGCGTGCTGCGGCCGGCAGGGATGAGCCGAAGCTCCTATGGCTGGGCCTGGGGTGCCCAGCCGGCGGTCGCTTGGCCGCACGATGGCGGCGGCGCCGTGCTCCCCGACAAGGGCCCGGCCGACTATATAAGACGGCGGGACGCCGGGCCGTTGAAGCCGGTCGACCGCTGGACGCTCGCGGACCAGGGCAAGGCGGCCTTGGCAAACGGCAAGCCGGCGCTGCCGCTCTTCATGACCCCCAACATGGCCGCCGGGCTGTGGACTACGGCCGGCGACTACGCCCGGTTCCTGGCGTTCGCGCGGCACTATCCGGCGTTGTCGACGCCGACGGTGCGAGTGAAGGATACGCTCGACTGGGGTCTGGGTTGGGGGCTGGAGCGCGGCGCGAGCCGGCGCTTCGCCTGGCACTGGGGCGCGAACGACGGCGTCGCCAATCTGTTCGTCGTAGACCTTGCCTCGGGCGCCGCGATAGTGATCCTCACCAACGGCGATGCGGGACGCCAGGTGTACGAGCGCGCCGCCCGCACCGTCTTCGGCCGCGAGTTCGACGCCTTTGCCTGGCTGAAGTGACGACCCGAACCCCGTTTCGACAAAGCTACGAAGACCTACGTTGACTCTGTACGAAGGTCGACGTAGCAAACGGGAATGAAGCGGCTCCCGACCTTTCCCAACAGCGACGTGCCGCTGCCGACCGAGGCGGAGCTCGAGATCCTGCAGCTGGTGTGGGAGCAGGGGCGCAGCACCGTCGGTAGCGCGCATTTCGTCCTGAACGAGCGGCGAGCGCGGGGCTACACCACCGTTCTCAAGCTCATGCAGATCATGCTCGCCAAGGGACTTTTCACCCGCATCGACAAGGAGCGGATGCACTTTTACCTGCCGACGGTAACCGAGCAGCAGGTGCGCGCCGGCTATGTCGGCGAGGTCGCGCGCAAGCTGTTCGCCGGGTCCCTGTTTGGGCTCGCGTCGTTCGCGCTCAGCCTGACGCCGGCCGACGAGGACATCGACGACATCCGGGCGGTGCTTGACGCCCATGACGAGGGGGCGGCCAGCCCAGACGGCTGACCTGCATAAAGGGAGACGACATGAAGAAGCTGGCGATGCTGGGCGTTATGCTCGGCACCCTTTCGGCCGCCTCGGCGTCGCGCACCGAGGAAGCGATTCCGCTGACGCTCTACCAGGGCAAGCAGTTCACCGTCGAGGCGACTGTGGCAGGTAAGCCGCGCACGTTCCTGTTCGATACGGGAGAAGGGCTGACCATGATCGACCCCGTGCTCGCCCGGCAGGCCGGTTGCGAGCCATGGGGCAACGTCACCGGCTTCCGGATGACCGGCGACCGAATCGACACCAGGCGCTGCGACGCCATCGCGTTCGGCATCGGCTCGCGCCGCTACGTCGCGTCCTCGGTGATGGTCTATGACTTGAGCGCGATCGCTGGCAAGGACACGCCGCCGCTCAGCGGCGCGATCGGCCTGGACCTGTTCGCCGGTCGCACCATCACGCTGGACCTCCCGAACCGGCAGGTGGTGGTTGAGACGCCCGCCTCGTTCAAGCTGCGACAGCGCGGCGCGATCGATGTGCCGCTGCGCCTGGTCAGGGGCGACGCCGGCGGGCTCGACGTCAATTTGGGCGTGACCACCGCGAAAGGGCTCGCCTGGATGGAGCTCGACACCGGCAATGCCGGCCCCACAATCTTCGTATCGCAGGCGATGGCCCCCCTTTTTGGGCTCAATCCCGAGAACCGCGAGCCGCAGGATATATCCATCAGGTTGGGCACGGCCCAGCTGGCAACGCGGGCAAGAGTGTTTCCCAACATGGTCATGGACGGCAACATCGGCATGCAACTCGTGCGCGGGCGCGCCATCACGCTCGACCTGAAAGAGGGGCGCGCATGGCTGGCGCAGACCGGAGCCGTACGGTGAAGCGTTCCGAGCTCCTCGCCCTCATCGAAAGCGTGGCACTCGCGTGCCTCGCCCATCCCGCTGATGCCGCCGGACCGGTCGCGAAGCTGCGACTCGAAAGCTATCGCAAGGGGGTTGCGGCCAGGCTCGAGGTCGGCGGCAAGCAACGGCTCTTCCAGCTCGATACCGCTGGTGGGCTGACCGTCATTTCGCCCGCTCTGGCCAAGGAGATCGGCTGCCGCCCTTGGGGATCGGTGACCGGCTTCCACATGACCGGCACGAAGATCAGCGCACCCCGCTGCGACGCCGTCCGCATGCGCTGGGGCGACCTGCCGTTGACCAGTCCCGTGGCCGCGGTGATGGAGGTGGGATCGCCCGATACGCCAATCGACGGACTGCTGGCGCTCGATGCCTTCGGCGGCCAGACGGTGACGATCGATTTCGCGCGGCGCGAGCTTGTCGTCGAGAGTGCCGACAGCCTGCGGCAGCGGGTCATAGGTGCCAACGAGGTTCCCGCACATCTCGTCCGGGTTACGTCAAACCAACGTGGCAAGCGGGGCGGGGGCTGATACGGCCACGTATGAGCCGGAAATCGAGAGCGTTACCGCCCAGCCCATTTCGTCGCTTCAACTCGTCGCCGGAGGCAATCCGGCTGGTGGTTCTGATGTACGTGCGCTTCCCGCTGTCGCTGCGCAACGTCGAGGATCTGCTGTTCAAACGCGGCATCGATATCTGCCACGAGACGGTGCGGCTGTGGTGGAACAGGTTTGGTCCGCTGTTTGCCGGTGACATCCGCCGGCAGCGGGTCAGCCGCATGCGAGGTTTTCGTCATTGGCGTTGGCACCTCGACGAGATGTACGTGAAGCTGAACGGCGAGATAGTCTACCTTTGGCGGGCCGTGGATCACGAAGGCGAGGTGCTGGAAAGCTACGTCACCAGGACACGTGACAAAGGTGCGGCGCTTGCCTTCATGAAGAAGGCGCTGAAGCGTCACGGCTCACCAGAGACAATCACCACGGACGGCCTGCGAAGCTACGGCGCTGCCATGGACGAACTCGGCTGCCGCGACCGTCAAGAGATCGGCCGCTGGCCAATAACCGGGTTGAGAACAGTCATCTACCGTTCCGACGACGGGAGCGAGCGATGCTCCGGTTGAGGCAGATGAAAACGCTGCAGAAGTTCGCCTCCGTTCATGCCAACGTCTACAACCACTTCAGCCTCGAACGCCACCTGATCGACCGACAGGCCTACCGGGAACGACGCTCCGCCGCACTGGCGGGGTGGCAGGGACTTGCGAGCCAGGCTGCTGCCTTCAAAGTCCCAGGTGCATCGTGGGAGATCGGTTCGCGTTAGACTGACAGCACCCTAATGCTCGATGGCCGAGAGCTGATCGACGCGCCGCTCGCCGAGCGCCGGACAAATCTGGAAGCTTTCCATCATGCTTATGGTGGACCGTCGATGCTGCTGTCGGACAGGACGCTCGACATTGCGGTGGCGAAGGGGTGGCTGGCCCGCGGTGGTGGCGCACTGGACGGTGTGGTCGCCAAGCGCCTCGACGAGCCCTATCGGCCCGGCGAACGCGCCATGCTTAAAGTGAAGCAGCATCGGTCCGCCGACTGTGTTGTTGGAGGCTTCCGCCGCGTCAAGGAAGGCGAAGGCGTCGCCTCCCTGCTGCTGGGGCTCTATGACGACGCGGGTCGGCTGAACCACGTCGGCTTCACGTCCGGTATTGCGGCTGCCGACCGCATCGGCATGCTGGAGCGCCTGGAGCCGCTGATCGAGGCGCCGGGCTTTACCGGCCAGGCGCCGGGCGGGCCGAGCAGATGGAACGATGGTCAGGAGAGCGCGTGGGAACCGCTCAGGAGCGAACTGGTGGTGGAGGTGAGCTACGATCAAGTCACCGGCGATCGCTTCCGGCATGGAACGAAGCTGCTGAGGTGGCGGCCAGACAAGACTCCGCGCCAATGCCTCATGGAGCAACTCATCCACGAAGTGCGACCCGCGGAGCTTGCGACGATAAACCGCAATGCGACCGCAAATGAGTCGTGATGGGACACCCAAATCGGCTGTTCCCACCACGCGAACGAACGGCTGAAATCGGGCAGCTGAAAACGACCTGTGGATGACCGATCCAGGTTCAGCCTTTTCGATCGCCGTCAGATGGCGCCCCTTGCGCCGATCGTCTTTTCTGCCACGGCCAGCGCCCGTCGATCTCGACTTCGAGCGAG
>CAYQPM010000125.1:0-6927 GCA_964419295.1 uncultured Stakelama sp.
GCGGCTACGCCAATTCGCTGCTGGTGAAGGTCAACCAGATCGGCACGCTGACCGAAACGCTGGAGGCGGTGAACATGGCGCAGCGCGCGCGCTATACCGCGGTGATGAGCCACCGCTCGGGCGAAACCGAGGACGCGACGATCGCCGACCTGGCGGTCGCCACCAATTGCGGGCAGATCAAGACGGGGTCGCTCGCCCGGTCGGACCGGCTCGCCAAGTACAACCAGTTGATCCGGATCGAGGAAGAGCTGGGCGATGCGGCACGTTACGCGGGCCGCAGCGTTCTGAAGGCTTGAAGCCGGCGGACGGTTGGACGACCATATCGGCGATGGGATATAGGTGATGGCGCGCGCAACGAGGAAATCGGCATTTCGCAGGACGATGCGCCGGGCCGCGCTGCCCGCGCTCGGGCTGACGATCATGGCGTTCTTCGGCGCCTATGCGGTGCTCGGGCCGAACGGTATCCTCGCCTATGGCGACTACAAGAAACAGCTGGTCCGGCGCGAGAAGCAGTTCGCCGCGCTGGACCAGAAGCGTGCGGTGCTGAAGAACCGGGTGACGCTGCTCGACCCCGATCACGCCAATCCCGACATGGTGGACGAGATGGTGCGGAAGGAGCTGAACGTCGCCCACCCGGACGAGGTGATCGTTCCCCTCAAATAGTGGCGGCGCGTCACTCGTCGAAGTGCGGCGGGCCGAGATCGTCCGGTGCGCGTTTGGCGATGCCCTCGCTGCCGTCGATCGGGTAGCCGTCGCCGCCGGCCGCGTCGCTGGCGAAATCCTCGCCGGGATTGCCGCCGCCCGCGCCGCTGCCGCTGCCATGGACCTCGCCGGTGCGCGGGTCGAAGGATGCGCGACGGCCGTTGTCGGGCGGAATCGCCGGGTCTTGCGGGGGAGCGGGATCGCCCGGCCGCGCGGCGACGGTGCCGCTGGGCGCCTTTGCCCCCAGCGCCGCTTCGCGTTCGCGGCTGTATTCGAGGCCGTAGAGGCCGTCTTGATTGTCGAACGGATTGCCGGCGGTGTTGCGGTCCGGGTCGACTTTGGGCGTGTCTGCCATACCAGGCTCCTGTAAGTGCAGGGGGAAAACGCCCGATGCGGCGGCAGGGTCCGGGGCCGGCGAAACGGCAGCGCCGGACCGGACGGCACGCACCCGAAAACTTTTCGATACCGACCGGTATAAAACCCGTTGACGGACCCTCGGGCGACTTCTATACCGCTGGGTATAGAAGATGTGGGCAGCATGCTGCTGCCGCTTCTCGGACACACACGGTCGCACGTCGGACTTCGGCGGAAAACCGGATGCAACAAGCGGGTGGTACGGCGCTGCATCGAGGCGATGCGGCGGCGCCTCCTCGCGACGTCGAAAAGGGAGTGACGCCATGGCCTTTCTTGCTTTTGCCGAACCGGGCAACGCCGGTTACGCCCGCGTCGTCGGTTCCGGACTGGCGCGCGCGCCGCGTCCGGTGCAGGTGCCGACTCCGGTGGCGATCGAGCTTCATGAGGAGGTGCCGGTGCTGAACGAGTTGGAACGATCGGTGATCGGCATCGCGCGCCGCGACGGTCTGTCCACCTTGCGGAAGCCGGGTCGGCTGTCGCACTGGCTGGGCGTGGTGTTCGGAGTGCGGATCAGCCCGCAGCTCGCCGATCCGAAGCTGGAGGCGCTGCGCCGGATCGCGGTGCTCAGCTGGAAGCGCGGTTATTCCATCGCATCGGCCGAGGTGAAGGCGTTCATCGGCGCCGGCTATTCCCCCGCTTTCTACGAAATGGTCGTCGATACGATCGCGAGCGCCCGGCAGCAGGAGGCACGGCGCGGCCGTATCTGATCCCGGCGGGTCAGTCCGGACGGCGCCGGCCGCCGAACAGCGCCGCGACGACATCGCGCGGGCGCACCGGCTTGTCGTGACGAACGACGTCGCGATAGGCGTCGTCGACCGTCCAGGCGTCATAGCCCGTGGCGAAGAGGAACGGCGTGCCCGCCGCCTGTAGCAGGGCCGCGACGGGATAGCTCATCTGGCCGTGGAGATTGATGTCGAGCACCGCGCCGTCGAGATGCGGGGTGGCGCGGACCAGCGCCATCGCCTCGGCCACGTTGCCGACCGGGCCGATCACGTCCGCGCCCATGTCACGCAGGTCGGTGGCGAGATCGTCGGCGACGAAATATTCGTCCTCGACGATCAGGATGCGGCGGCCGCGCAGGTCGGGCGTCATGCATACACCTCCCGCCGTCGCGTCAGGGGGATGACGATGGTGCAGACCAGCGCGTCCGGGCCGAGGCGATAGTCGGTCGTGCCGCCCAGTTGGTAGGGCAGCGCCTTTTCGATCAGATTGCGGCCGAAGCCGCTGCTCGCCGGCGATGTCGCCTCATGCGCGCGATCGACCCCGGTTTCGGTCCAGGTGATCCGCAGCATCGGCGTGCCGTCCTGTACGGCGCGCTGCCACTCGACGCCCAATCGCCCGGCGCCGTCGGTCAGCGCACCATATTTCCGCGCATTCGTAGCGAGTTCGTGAAAGGCGAGCGCGAGCGGCTGTACCATCGCGTTGCGCAACAGGATGTCGGGTCCATCGACGACGATCCGCCCGGCAACCGCCTCGATCGGCCCGAGCGCCTCGAGCTCCATCTCGATCAGCCGGCGGATCGTGATCGGTTCGCTTTCCGAATGCGACAACAGGCCCTGCACGCGCGACAGCGCCGCCAGCCGTTCGTTGAACAGCACCTTGAATCCGTCCAGCGTCGTCGCGGGGCGCATCGTCTGCGATGCGATCGAACGGACGACGGCCAGCAGGTTGCGGGTGCGGTGCTGGAGTTCGGCGACCAGCGTCCGCTGCGTTTCCGCCCAGACATGCTGTTTGCTGACGTCTTGCATCATGCCGATCATCCGCACCGCCCGCCCTTCGCCGTCGTAGAAGAACCGGCCCCGCGCGGAAAGCCAGCGCACCGTCCCGTCCGGAAGCAGGTTGCGGAAATCATGGGCATAATCCGAACGGTTATCGCGTGCTTCGGCGAGCGCTGCAACCGTTTCGGCCAGATCGTCGGGATGGACCCGCGCCGCCCATGCGGCATAGCTCGGCTCCACCTCGCCCACGGCATAGCCCTGCATGCGATAATGTTCGTCCGACCAGGCGACCTCACCGCCCACCATGTCCCAGTCCCAGCTGGCCAGCCGTCCGACGTCGAGCGCCAGCCGCGAGCGCTGTTCGCTGTGTTCGAGCGCCTTTTGCTGGCAGCGATTGGCCGCGAGCGTCTCCAGCCGCTCGACCGCCGCGCCGATGAGATTGGCGTAACTGTGCAGGAAGGTGACGTGCTGTTCGGTGAAATGGCGCGGCGTCCGGCTGTCGACCTGCAACACGCCATAGGGGCGGCGGCCCGAACTGCGCAGGATCGCGACATTGGCGAGCGACGCGACGCCATGTTCGAGCAGGAAGGGCGCAAAGGTGAAACGGTGGTCGTGCGCGATATCGTCGACGACGACCGGTTCGCCGGTTTGCAGCGCATGGCCCTCGGACGCCCGCTCCTCCGCCTCGACGACGATATGCCCGACGACGCCGGGCGCCCAGCCGACGCCGGCGCGGACGAGCAAGGTTTCGCCATCCTCGCGCAGCGACATCACCTTGGCCAGATCCGTGCCGAGCGCGTCGCCGACCAGCCGGCAGGCCGCTTCGAGGATCGCGTCCAGATCGTCGGACTGGAGCGCGAACTGGCCGAAGCCCGCAAGCGAGCGCTGCTGCTGCAGGAACCGTTCGCTCAGCTGCGTTTCGTCGTTCACGCCCGTTCCTCGTCAAACGCTGTGCATCGGGAGCAATGCCACGGCCGCGGTTTTGCGCTCTATCCTGGATTGAGCACGCAATTTACCCGCCGCGCCAGCACCGATCGGCGCTGCGCATGTCCATTTGTCCGGCAAATTGACGGCGGCGTTTTCGGTCGGTACGCAGGACGGGCACCGCGCGACGACGCATCGGGGAGGGGACTTATGAAAAACACGCTACGATTGCTGCTTTGTTCGGCGCTGGTCGCGCTGGTGCCTGCCGGCGTCTGCGCGCAACAGGCCGCGCCGACCGACATCGTTTCGGTACGTGGCGACCGTCCCGGACCCAAGTACGACAAGCGGCTGTTCGGGCAGTTCGCCGAACATCTCGGCACCGGGATCTACGGCGGCATCTGGGTCGGGCCCAACAGCAAGATCCCGAACGTCCGCGGCTATCGCACCGACGTGCTCGACGCGCTCAAGGCGCTGCGCGTCCCGGTGGTGCGCTGGCCCGGCGGGTGCTTCGCCGACGAGTATCACTGGCGCGAGGGGATCGGTGCCAGGGCGAAGCGCCCGGTCAAGATCAACACCCATTGGGGCGGCGTGACCGAGGACAATGCGGTCGGCACGCACGAATTCATGGACTATTCCGAACTGCTCGGCGCCGAGGCCTATGTCTCGGGCAACGTCGGGTCGGCACCCCCGCGCGAAATGGCGGAATGGGTCGAGTATATGACCTCGCCCAGCGGATCGAGCCTGGCGAAGGAGCGCGCCGCGAATGGCCGCAAGCAGCCGTGGAAGGTGCCGATGTTCGGCATCGGCAACGAATTGTGGGGCTGCGGCGGCAACATGCGGCCCGAATATGCCGCCGACGAGACCCGGCGCTACGCGACCTTCGTCAAGACGCCCGAAGGCGTGCCGATCATGAAGGTGGCGAGCGGTGCCAATGCCGAGGACTATAACTGGACCGAGGTGATGATGCAGAAGGCGGGGGGATCGTTCCAGGGGATCGGCGTCCATTACTACACCCTGCCGGGCAACTGGGCGCACAAGGGATCGGCGACCGGCTTCGACGAGGACGCCTGGGCGGTGACGCTCGTCAAGACGATGAAGATGGATACGCTGATCGAGGGCCATTCCCGGATCATGGACAAATACGATCCGGGCAAGCGCGTCGCGCTGCTCGTCGACGAATGGGGCACCTGGTACGACCAGGAGCCCGGATCGCATCCCGGCTTCCTGTATCAGCAGAACAGCCTGCGCGACGCGGTGGTGGCGAGCCTCAACCTCGACATCTTCGCCAAGCATGCCGATCGGGTGCGCGGCGCGAACATCGCGCAGATGGTCAACGTGTTGCAGGCGATGTTGCTGACCGATGGCGCCCGCATGGTGAAGACCCCGACCTATTGGGTGTTCGACATGTACAAGGACTATCAGGACGGCACGGTGCTGCCGGTCGAGGTCAGCTCGCATTGGTACACGCACGGCGATTCGGAATTGCGCGCAATCAGTTCCAGCGCGGTGCGGGGCACCGACGGGGTGGTCCATGTCGGGCTGACCAACGTCGATCCGAACCGCCCCGCGACGGTGAGCGTGCAGCTGGCGGGGATCTCCGGCGGCACGGTCAGCGGCCGGATCCTGACCGCGAGCGCGATGGACGCGCACAACACCTTCGACGCGCCTGACGCGGTGAGGCCGACGGCGTTCACCGGCGCGACGCTGGCGAACGGTACGCTCAGCGTGACGCTGCCCGCCAAGTCGGTGGTGATGCTGGACATACGCTAGGTCGAACGTCCCGACCGGCCCGCGGTGTCAGCCGCGGCCGGTCGGGATGGCTGCGTTCGGCCGAGGCATGCGGTGGTCAGCCGACGATCCGCTGCACCATGCTGCGAACGTCCACCCGCGCCTTCAGCCGTGCCGCGAGCAATGCTGTGCCGCTGATCTTGCGCTGGACGAACAGGGTGTCCGCCGGCGGCAGGTGCCATGTCGCGCGGTCGCGCGCCATTTCGGCCCCCTGTTCGCGCACGACGCCGACGAACGCCCGGTCGCCGAAGTCGAACAGTCCCGGTCGGTTGAGTTCGCCGAGGATGACGTCGACCATCTGATCGACCAGCGGGCGGTGGCGCTCGGCGGCGGCCTGTCCCAGAAAGCCCGCCGCGACTGCCGCGTCGCGCACCGCGTCGCGGTCGCCCGACAGGCCCGCGCCGAACAGCGCGCGATACCGCGCCGTCGTCTCCGGCGGCACGGCGCGTGCGGCGCCGAAGTCGAGCAGCACGATCCGCTCGCTGTCCGGCTGCCAGCGATAATTGGCGAAATTGGGATCGGTCTGCATCAGCCCCCAATCGAACAGCTCGCGCAGAACCAGCGCGATCAGGCGATCCATCATGGCGTCACGGACCGGCTGATCCGCGGTTTCCAGCGTCTCGATCGGCACACCGTCGATGAAGGTCATTGCCAGCACCCGCGGGGTGGTGAGGTCGGCGTGCAGTTCCGGAATGGCGAAGCCGGGGATGTCGGCCAGCAAGGCGGCATAGCGGGTCATCATCGCGCCCTCGCGCAGATAATCCGCCTCCTCATGCAATTGCTGCTTCGCCTCTTGCAGCAGCGGCGCGACGTCGAGTTCCCGGGGCAACAGGCCCGATACGCGCAGCAACGTCGCGACATTGTCGACGTCGGCGTCGATGCTGTCCTTGACGCCCGGATATTGCACCTTGATCGCCAGTTCGCGGTCGTCGGGCAGGCGGGCGCGATGGACCTGCCCGATCGAGGCCGCGGCGATCGGATGCGCCTGGAAATGCTTGAAGCGCCGCCGCCAGTCGCGCCCCCATTCGGCCGCCAGAACCTTGTCGAGCTGTTGCGGCGGCATGTGATAGGCGTTGTTGCGCAGCCGGGCGAGGATGGTGGACAGTTCGGGCGGCAACATGTCGCCAGCGTCCATCGAGATCATCTGCCCGAGCTTCATCGCCGCGCCGCGCAGGTGCGACAGCTGATCGGCGACGCGGGTCGCATTGGCGGGGGTGAGCAGCATGTCGCCGATCCGTGGCCGTTCGCCCGCCGCCAGTCGCCGCGCCCCCTCGGCGACGACACCGCCGCCGACGCCAGCGGCCAGCCGGCCGAATGCGCCAAGGCGGGACAGCCGCCCGCTGGGCACGGCGCGCCCCTTGGGGCTCCTGTCGTCGGTCAT
>CAYQPM010000126.1:0-6921 GCA_964419295.1 uncultured Stakelama sp.
GGCGACCGGCCGGCGGTGTGCGTGGTGTGGGACGCGATGGCGGTCGCGCTGATCGCCTCGCTGGTCGCCAGCGCGGCGCTCGTGATGGTGCCCGAGGTGATGTATCCGAACAGCGCGATCCGGGGCATGGACCGCTGGCTGGCGCTGATCGTGTTCGCCACCGCCTGGTCCGACATCAGCCTCGCCGCGCTCGCCTATCGACGCAACGTCAAGGCGACGGTCACCGCGCGTGCGGTAATCGAGCCGTGGACGATCAGCATCGCGGCGTGGGGCTTCTCCTATTACTCGCTGCGCGACGGTCTGGTGCTGTCGTACATCGCGTCGATGGCGGCAGCTTTGGTCGCGTCGCTGATCCCGTTCATCCGCAGCTACGGGCTGCCCTATGGCTGGCGACCGCGGCCGAGCATCCTGCTCCGGCTGGCGCGCCGCAACGCGCCGCTCGCCGGCGCCGATGCGATCGAATGGGGGACGCGCAACGTCGATCGGTTCATCCTGGGCGTGATGTTCGAGCCGAAGATCGTCGGCATTTATTACATGGCGCAGCAGGTCGCTTCGATCCCGGGCAAGCTGAAGACCAGCTTCGACCCGATCCTCGGGCCGGTCGTCACCACCGCCTTGGCGCGCGGCGACAAGGATGCGGTGGCGGCGCAGATCCGCCAGGTCGGCTTCTGGATCATGGCGGCGCAGGTCGGGCTGGCGCTGATGGGGTCGATCCCGGGCGAGGCGGTGATGGGTATCGTCGGGCCGCAATTCGTCGCCGGCACCGCCGCGCTCGGCTTCCTGCTCACCGCCGAGGCCGCGGCGTCGACCGGCGCGGTGTCGGAAAGTGCCTTGGTCTATATCGCGCGGTTCCGGAACCTGCTGATCTCGGCCGGGATGCTGGGCTTCCAGATCGGGCTGAGCTTCGCATTGATCTTCGCGATGCGCGCGCTCGGCTGGCCGGTAAACTTCCAGGCGGCGGGGCCGGCGCTCGCCTTGTTGCTCTCGGTCGGGCTGACCTCGGTGATCAAGTCCAGCTTCCTGTCGCACCTGTTGCACGCGCGCGTCGCGGGGTGGCGCTGGCCGATGCTGTGGGGTGCGCTGGCGGCGATCCTGGTCGGGTCCGCCTTCACCTCGCTGCCACGCCATTACGAATGGGCGGAAGTGGTGTTCGGCATCCCGGCGATCGCCGCGACCTATCTGTTCGTGCTGTTCCGCTGGGCACTGACCCCGGCGGACCGGGCGCTGTTCAAGTCGATGCCCAAGGAGCAGCCCGCCTAGCGCTTTCGAATCGCGGCGCGATCAGTGCCGGAAGTGGCGCATCCCGGTGAACACCATCGCCAACCCGGCGGCGTCGGCGGCGGCGACGACCTCTTCGTCGCGGATCGACCCGCCCGGCTGGATCACCGCCGTCGCGCCGGCCTCGACCGCCGCGAGCAGCCCGTCGGCGAACGGGAAGAACGCGTCGGAGGCCACCGCCGAGCCGATCGTCCGCGCCGCGCCCCAGCCGGCCTTGTCGGCCGCATCCTTCGCCTTCCACGCGGCGATGCGCGCGGATTCGAGCCGGTTCATCTGCCCGGCGCCGATCCCCGCTGTGCTGCCGCCCCTGGCATAGACGATCGCGTTGGATTTGACGTGCTTGGCCACCGTCCAGGCGAAGCGGCAATCGGCCAGTTCCTGTTCGGTCGGCGCGCGCTGGGTGACGACCTTCAGCTCGCCGGGCGTGCCGTTGTCGCGCGTCTGCAGCAGCCAGCCGCCGGTGATCGACTTGGCGAGCAGCCCGGGCCGCGCCGCATCCGGCAGCGCACCGGTGAGAAGCAGGCGCAGATTCTTCTTCGCCGCGAAGATCGCCAGCGCCTCCTCGTCGGCATCGGGGGCGATCACGACTTCGGTGAAGATTTGGGTGATCGCGCGGGCGGTGGCGGCGTCGAGCGGCCGGTTGAGCGCGATGATGCCGCCGAACGCGGACACCGTGTCGCAGGCGAAGGCGGCGTCATACGCTTCGGACAAGGTCGATGCGGTGGCGACGCCGCACGGATTGGCATGCTTGACGATCACGACGCTGGGGTCGGCCTGGGCGAATTCGCTGACCAGGTCGAGCGCCGCGTCCGCATCGTTGAAATTGTTGTAGCTGAGCTCCTTGCCCTGCACCTGGCGCGCCTGGCCGATGCCGCGCGCCGCCGGGCCGGTCGCGGTGTAGAAGGCGGCGGATTGATGCGGGTTCTCGCCGTAGCGCAGCGCCTGGCCGTGCTTCAGCGTCAGCGGCAGGATGTCAGGGAAGGATTCGCCCTGATCGCTAAAGGCGAACCATTGCGCGATCATCCCGTCATAGGCGGCCGTCGCGGCATAGGCCTTGGCGGCGAGCCTGCGGCGCTGATCGAGCGTCGTGCTTCCGTCCGACACCAAAGCGTAGTCGGCCGGATCGGTGACGATCGCGACGAAGGCGTGGTTCTTCGCCGCCGAGCGGATCATCGACGGGCCGCCGATATCGATATTCTCGATGATCTCGGGCCGGTCCGCACCCTTGGCGACGGTCGCGGCGAACGGGTAGAGATTGACCACGACGAGGTCGATCGCGCCGATGCCATGCGCCTCCATCGCCGCGACATGCTCCGGATCGTCGCGCACGGCGAGCAATCCGCCATGGACGATCGGATGCAACGTCTTGACGCGGCCATCCATCATCTCGGGGAAACCGGTCAGGTCGCTGATGTCGCGCACGTCGAGCCCGGCGGCGCGCAACGCCTTTGCCGTGCCGCCGGTCGAGACGAGATCGACGCCCTGCGCGGCAAGCGCGCGGCCCAAATCGACGATACCGGTCTTGTCGGATACCGACAGCAGCGCGCGGCGGATGGGGATGGTCGTCATGGCAGATCGATTCCTATCGTCCGTCCGCCCAGAGCCCGGCGGCACGCCTGACGGCGGCGACGGGCTCGACCGGAACGCTATGTGAGACAGACGGGCGCGCTTTGCCCGTTCAGTTGGCGCGCTTCAAGGCCCAGCTGATATTGGCGCCGCCGGGGGGCGATTCCCCGGTCACGACGAGTTGCTGCGTGCCGACCGGGCGACCGTCGGCATCGATCCACAGGCTGTCCTCGACGCTGAGCGTCCCGCCGCGGCAGCGATATTGCCACAAGGCGCCGCCCGGCAAGCGCAGCAAGGCGGCCATGCCATCCGCTGTGGGCGACACCTGCACGCCCTTGCCGAGATGGAAGCGCAAGGCGAACGGCGTCGCCGCGGCACCGTTGCGGCGCTTGCCGGCGGGCAACAGCATATCCTCGCCGCGCAGTTCCTTGCCGTCGTTGTGCAGCACCAGCTGGCGGCGGTGGACGAAGCCGTAGCGGCGCGCATAGCCGTCATGGCTCGCCTCGATCCGGCTGCTGTTCTCGGATTCCTGCCGCGTCAATTCGACTTCGGCGACACCGCGGCCGAGCGTGCCGTCGGCATGGATCGCGGTCGAATTGCTGTCGCCGACGACCAATGTCGAATGCGCCGCGGTGGTGCGCAGGCCATCCGCCAGGCTGGGCAGCAATTGCGCCACCGCGGCACGCGCGCCGCCGCAATTGACCACCAGCCGGTGCGGCCCGTCCGACATCTCGAACGCCAGCGTGGAGGCGCATCCACCCTCGACCAGACGCGCGACCGGCGGCGGGGCGGCATCGATGATCACCACCGCGGCGCCCGCCGCGAGTCGCTGATAGCCCCAGTCGCGCGCCTGGCGCAGCGGACGCGCGCGGATGCCGGTGGCCTCGATCACCTGGGCCAGCGTCTCGGCCGAGACCGGGCCACCACCCTGCCAGCTGGACAGGGCCCGATCGCCCAGACACACGCCGAGCAGCGCCGGCACCATGCGCGCGAGTGCATCCTCGATGCTGGACGGCGCGGCCAGCCGGCGAGATTCGTAGGTTTCGCGCAGCATCGTCAGCAGCATGACGATATCGAGCTGCGCCGCGGGGGAGCGCGCCACGCTGCCGCCGTCGTCGAACACCGATCCGGCGATCGCGCGGTTGAGCGCCGCTTCCATTCCGCCGCGCCGCGCATCGCCGCCGGCGATCAGCAGCCCCGCCGCGCAGACGCCGCACATCGCCGCGATGCGCGGCGCACCCGGCGCCATCTTTTCCGCGCCGCGATCGATATGCCGGGCGCCGCGCGCCAGCGTGTTGAGCACCGAACTGCGATAGACGAGGTCGGCGGAGGACAGGATCAACGGCGCGTGCGCGGTCCAGAACAGGATGCGGCGGCCCCACAGGTCCGCGCGCCAGGCCGGTTCGGTGACCTTCTCGGCATGCAAGCCGAGCCAGCCGCGCATGATCCGTTCGGCGATCGGCGCGCCCTGCGCGCGCGTGGCGACGGTCGACAGGTCGCGCAGCCAGGCGAAGCTCTGGAGATGTTCGATAAAGGCACGCGATTGCAGCGCCTTGCGATCGAACAGCGTATCGATGGCGTGCGTTTCGCCGCGATATGTCAGCTCGCCTTCCAGCAACGCCTGCCCGCGCCTGGCATCGCCGATAAAGGGATCGTCCGGCACCGCGATCAGCTTCAGCGGGTGGCGGCCGCGCAGCTTGACGCCGTGGATCGGCGTGCGCCACGTCCAGCGGTGGAAGCGTTCGGAGATACGTTCGGCGAGCGACAGCCCGGTATCGCCGCCAAGCCGGATCAGCCGCTTGCCCTCGTCGATCCCGTCGCTGCCTTCCCGCTCGCTCACCCGGTGGCTGTTCCCGTCCTGAGCCCGGCGATGTTCGCGGCATAGGCATCCGGCCCGCCGCGGAACGTCGCGGTGCCGGCGACCAGGGCATCGGCCCCGGCGGCGATCGCGCGCGGTGCGGTGACGTGATCGATCCCGCCATCGACTTCCAGATCGACATCGAAACCACCGGCATCGATCATCTTGCGGATCGCGGCGATCTTGTTCAGCTGGCTCGGGATGAAGCTTTGCCCGCCGAACCCGGGATTGACGCTCATCACCAAGACGAGATCGACCGAATCCAGCAGGTAATCCAGCGCCTTGGCCGGGGTCTGCGGGGTCAGCACGACGCCGGCGCGCTTGCCCATCGAGCGGATGTGCTGGAGGCTGCGATGCGTATGCGGGCCCGCCTCGACATGAACGCTGATCGTATCCGCCCCGGCATTGGCGAAATCCTCGAGGAACGCGTCGACCGGCGCGATCATCAGATGCACGTCGATCGGCTTGGCAGTGTGCGGGCGGATCGCCTTCACCACCATCGGCCCCATCGTGATGTTGGGCACGAAATGCCCGTCCATCACATCGACGTGGATCCAGTCCGCACCGGCGGCGTCGATCGCGCGAACCTCTTCGCCGAGCCGCGCGAAATCGGCGGAGAGGATGGACGGCGCGATGCGGACCGGGCGTTGTGTCGAATGCGGGGGCATGGCGCAGTCTCTAGCATGGCTGACTCGCGCCGCAAGTCGGTCAACCGGCGCGGACCAGCCGCACCATGAAAAACCCGTCCAGCCCACCGACATCGCCAAGCATACCAGGAAGCGTGCGCAAGTACCCGTCGGCATGCGGGGAAAGTCCTGCGGGAAGTTCGTCCTGCCGGACCGGATCGATACGATAGTCGGATCGTGTCGAAAGAAAGCGGCGCAGCTGATCTTCGCCCTCGGCCGGTTCCAGCGAACAGGTCGCATAGACCAGCACGCCGCCCGGCTTTACCCAGTCCGCGGCGCGCGCGAAGATGCGTTCCTGCAGCGCCGCCATTTCCGAGATGATCGACGGGCGGACGCGGTACAGCACGTCGGGATGGCGGCGGAAGATGCCCGTCGCGCTGCACGGTGCGTCGATCAGCACCGCATCGGCCGGCGCTTCCGGTTTCCACAGCAAGGCATCGGCGGTGACGATGTGCGCGCTCTGCCCGGTGCGTGCGAGATTGTCGGTCAGCCGCTCCAGCCGGGTCGGCGAATTGTCGAGCGCGGTGACCTGCCAGCCGGCGGCGGCGAGCTGCATCGTCTTGCCGCCCGGTGCGGCGCAGATATCGAGCGCGGTGCCGCTACCGGTGCCGACGCCCGCATCCGGCGCGCGCCCGATCAGGCGCGCCGGCAGCGACGCGGCGATATCCTGCACCCACCACGCCCCGTCCTCGAACCCGGGCATTTCGGGAACATGGCCGCCGGGCAGGCGGACATGGCCCGGCATCAGCGATTCGCCGCCGAGCTGTTCGGCCCAGTGCGCGGTCTGCGCGGGATCGGCCAGCGTCAGGTCGAGCGGCGGCGGCGCGGCGATCGCGCGTTCGGCACCCTCGATCCCGTCATCGCCCCAGGCGGCATGCCAGCGGATCGCGGTCGCATCCGGCAAGGTCGGGATTTCCGGCAGCGTATCGCCGCGCCGAGACAGCGTGCCGAACACGCCGTGCACCAGCTTGCGCGGCCCGCCCTCGACCAGCGGCAGGACGGTGGCGATCGCGGCATGCGATGGCGTGCCGAGCGCCAGCGCCTGGACCAGGGCGATGCGCAACGCGAAGCGCGCCTTGGCGTCGTCGGGCAAGGGGCGCGCGGTGGCCGAATCGATCAGCGCATCGAGATCGGTCAGCCGGCGCAGCGTTTCCGCGGCGATCGCGCGGGCCAGCGCACGATCGTCGGCGCGGTCGATGCCGGAGGTGGCGCGATCCAGCGCGGATTCGAGCGGCAGGCCCTGGCGCAGCACGGCATCGAGCAGGCGAAGCGCCGCACGGCGCGCAGGCACGCCCGGCGGGTCGAAGCGCGGATCGGCGGAGGGGGAATGTGGAGGCATATCCAGCCATTGGGCAGCCACGCCCGCGATGTAAAGGCAGACGGGTTGCGGCGGGGCGCGCGAACCCCGACATAAGCGTACCGAGCCGCGACGAGGAACCGAGCATGGCCAACCGCCCACCGCATGTGAAACCGCCGGCCTATCTGTCGAAAAGCCCCCCCGTGCCCGAACCCGACACGCAGGAGCATCCGGCG
>CAYQPM010000127.1:0-6867 GCA_964419295.1 uncultured Stakelama sp.
AGCGGACGATGAACACCTATCTCGGCGCGTCGCAGTTCCTGCCGGAAAGCGCGCTGGACCTGTCGGTGATCGAGGATGCGACGATCCTGTATCTCGAAGGCTATCTGTGGGATCCCGAGGAGCCGCGCGCGGCGATGCGGGCGGCGATCGAGGCGGCGCGCAAGGCCGGGCGCAAGGTGGCCTTCACGCTGTCGGACGTGTTCTGCATCGGGCGGCACGGCGGCGATTTCCGCCAGCTGATCGCGGACGGGATGATCGACATCCTGTTCGCCAACGAGGGCGAGCTGACGGCGCTGGCCGAGACGGACGATTTCGAGGCGGCGGCGGCGAAGATCGCGGCGCAGGTGCCGACACTGGTGGTGACGCGCGGGGCCGCGGGTGCCTGCGCGATCCAGCACGGCACGCGCGCCGAGGTGCAGGCGGAACCGATCGCGCAGGTTGTGGACACGACCGGTGCGGGCGACCTGTTCGCGGCGGGGTTCCTGCATGGGCAGGCGACCGGCAAGGGGCTGGAAGCCTCGCTGAAGCTCGGCGCGGTATGCGCGGCGGAGATCATCAGCCATTTCGGCGCGCGTCCAAACGTCGACATGAAGGCGTTGGCGGCGGCCAAGATCGGCTGACGGATAATGCTGCCCTCTCCTGTGGGGGAGGGCAGCAGGTTCCTCCGGATCGGATCCGATGCCGGCTTTCCTGTGGAGAGCTGGATGCCCGGCGGGACGCTTTGGTCCTCCAGCTCCTGCGGGACACCATTCGGTTCAAGCCTAACGAAAAAGGGCCGGGGGATCGCTCCCCCGGCCCTTTTCGCCGTCGATCGATGCCGATCAGTCCAGCGGTCTGGCGACTTCCGGCTGCAAGGCGGGATCGTCCACCACGTCGGTGATGCCGCGCCCGACGTACGAGCGGCTGCGGCTGTAACCGAAGTAGATCAACAGCCCGATCAGGCCCCAGCCCGGCAGGACCAGCTTGGCGGTGAGCGGCAGCGACAGGTACAGACCGACGCAACCGATGATCGCCAGCGGCGCGACGATGTAGACGGCCGGCGTGCGGAACGGACGCTTGCGGGTCGGATCGCTCTTGCGCAGGACCATCACCGAAATCGCCACCATCAGGAAGGCGAACAGCGTGCCGGCGTTCGAATAATCCGCCAGCTTGCCGACCGGCAGCACCGCCGCCGCCACCGCGGCCGCAATGCCGGTGACCACGGTCACGACATGCGGCGTGCGGAACTTCGGATGCACCGAGGCCAGCCGCGCCGGCAGCAGGCCGTCACGCGCCATGGTGAAGAAGATGCGGGTCTGGCCGAACATCATCATCAGCACCACCGACGGCAGCGCCAGCACGGCAGCAAGACCGACGAGGCGACCGACGACCGGCCAGCCGATCGTGTCGAGCACATGGACCAGCGCTTCCTTCGAACAGACGAGCGGTTCGGTCATGCCGCCCGCGACGATGCTGGCGCAGCGGCCGGCCATTTCGGCGGAGCCGGGGGCGAGCACCTGTCCCGCGGTCATCACCGGCTGCGCACCGATCGCGCCGATCGCGCCGCTGGCGACGAGCAGGTAGAAGATGGTGCAGATGATGAGGCTGCCGATCAGGCCGATCGGCACGTTGCGCTGCGGGTTCTTGGTTTCCTCGGCCGCGGTGGAAACCGCGTCGAAGCCGACATAGGCGAAGAAGATCGACGCCGCGGCGCCGAACACACCCGCGCCGCCGGTCGGCATGAACGGATCGAAGTTGGTCGCCTTGGCGACGGGAATGGTGAGCGCGACGAAGGCGGTCAGTGCCGCGATCTTGATCAGCACTAGGACCGAATTGACGCGCGCGCTTTCGGTCGTGCCGATGATCAGCAGCCAGGTGACGAGGCCGACGACGATCACTGCGGGGACGTTGACCCAGCCACCCACCGCCATCGCGGTTTGCAGGTCGACGTTGGGCGTGGCGCCCAGCGCGAGCTGCATATGCGCCATCAGCGCGTCGGCATTGCTGATCGATGCGGGGAAGTTGATGCCCAGCCCGCGCAACAGTCCGACGGCGTGATTGGACCAGCCGACCGCGACCGCGCTGGCGCCGACCGCGTATTCGAGGATCAGCGCCCAGCCGACCATCCAGGCGAGCAATTCGCCGACGACCGCATAGGAATAGGTGTAGGCCGAACCCGAAACCGGCACCATCGACGCCAGTTCGGAATAGCAGAGCGCCGCGACCGCGCAGACGAAGCCGGCGACGATGAACGACAGGAGCATGCCCGGCCCCGCCTTTTGCGCGGCTTCGGACGTGAGGACGAAGATGCCGGTGCCGATGACGGCGCCGATGCCCAGCATGGTGAGCTGGAACGCGCCGAGCGAGCGGTGCAGTCCGCGCTTTTCGGCCGTGGCGAGAATGGCGTCGAGTGGTTTGACGCGCCCGAATATCATGTAAGCTATCCCCCCAACTGCTGACGGCTGCTTGGTGCGCCGCCGCATGGTGAAGGGCGGGATGCTAACCGCAAATGAGGTATGCGCAATCCCCTAACGCGAATTGACCGTGCGCCGACGTCAGGCGGAGGTGAGCATCGGCCCCATCGCCCGTCCGCCGAACAGGTGGACATGCAGGTGCGGCACCTCTTGCCCCGCCTGCGTGCCGATGTTCGCGAGCAGGCGATAGCCGGGCGCGACCAGCCCCTGTTCGCGCGCGACATGACCGATGGCGCGGACGAAACCGCCGATCTCGGCATCGGACGCGCGCGTGCTGAAATCGTCCCACGACACATAGGGCCCGCGCGGGATCACCAGGATGTGGATCGGTGCGACCGGCGCGATGTCATGGAAGGCGACGGCGTAATCGTCCTCGTAGACCCGCTTCGCCGGGATCTCGTCGCGCAGGATCTTCGCGAAGACGTTCTGGTCGTCATAGGGCAGGGTGGCGTCGATCGGCATCGCGGATCTCTCTTCAGCGGGAGGCTTTTTCGTCATGGCCGGACACGCCCTCGCGCCGGATGAGTTCGGCCCGCACGTCGTCGAGGCCGAGACCGGCATCCGCGAGCAGCACGAGCAGATGGAAGACGAGGTCCGCCGCTTCGGACGCGAGCGTGTCCGGTTCGGCAAGGGCCGCGATCACCGTCTCGGTGGCTTCCTCGCCGACCTTCTGCGCGATCTTGGCGCGACCCTTGGCGAAAAGGCTGGCGACATAGGAGCTGCCGGCATCGGCGGCATCGCGGCGGGCGCGGATCGTGGCTTCCAGGCGGTCTAGCGGGTCCATGTCCCCGCTTGGCGCGGGATGGGGCGGGGGGTCAATCCTTGTCGGCGGGTCTTTGCGCGAAACGCCGGCGCATCGCGCGGCGAACCAGCCACACCCCGATCGCCGCAACCACGAAGAGCGCGATGTCGGAGACTTCGGGGCCGGTCTTGCGGTGGACGACGCCGCTGTGCCCGCCCGCGACGGAGAGGATCGCGATCATGGGTCGGACGTATAGCGGGGCGGGGTCAACGAAGGCTTACCGCGCTTGCCCTCGCCCCGTTTCTATCGGCGCGAGGCGGTACGTCAGTGGCGGCGGACCGGTATACCCGCAGCCGCCAGTGCCGCATGGGCATCGGCGACGCTCGCCTCGCCGAAATGGAAGATCGAGGCGGCGAGCACCGCGCTGGCATGGCCGTCGCGGATGCCGGCGACCAGATCGTCGAGCCCGCCGACGCCGCCGCTCGCCACGACGGGGACGCTGACCCGGTCGGCGATGGCGCGGACCAGGTCGAGATCGTAGCCGCTGCGCGTGCCGTCGCGATCCATCGAGGTCACGAGCAACTCGCCCGCGCCGAGGTCAGCGAGGTGGGTGGCATGGGCGATAGCGTCGATGCCGGTCGGGCGGCGGCCGCCATGGGTGAACACCTCCCACCGGTCGCCGACCTTGCGGGCGTCGACCGAGGCGACGCAGCACTGGCTGCCGAAGCGCGCCGCGATCTCGCCGACCACCTCAGGCCGGGTGACTGCGGCGGAATTGACCGCGACCTTGTCCGCCCCGGCCAGCAGCAGCGCGCGCGCGTCCTCCGCACTGCGCACGCCGCCGCCGACTGTCAGCGGCATGAAGCACACCGCCGCGGTGCGGCTGACGACATCGAGGATGGTGCCGCGATCTTCGTGGCTGGCGGTGATGTCGAGGAAGCAGAGTTCGTCCGCGCCCGCCGCGTCATAGGCGCGCGCCTGTTCGACCGGGTCGCCGGCGTCGCGCAGCTCGACGAAGTTCACGCCTTTCACGACGCGGCCGTTGGCGACGTCGAGGCAGGGGATGACGCGGGCGCGGACGGTCATGCCCTGGCCCCTGCAAGAAGAAAGGAGGTGTGTTCGCGCGGAGACGCGGAGACGCGGAGGTGTTTCGCGTGGTGCCGACGCGCCCCATGATCGCGAGCGGGGAAGGAAGGTCTTCCGATCTCTACGACAGACCTTCTTCTCTCCGCGTCTCGGCGTCTCCGCGTGAAAACCCTTCTCACTCTGCTGCCGCCCGCGCGACCTCTAGCGCCGCGGCCAGGTCCAGCCGCCCGTCGTACAATGCCCGGCCGGTGATGACCCCCTCGACGCCGTCGCGGACGTGCAGCGCCAGTACGTGGATTTCGGCGATGCCCTTCACGCCGCCGCTGGCGATCACCGGGATCGACACGCTGCGGGCGAGATCGACCGTCGCTTCCACGTTGCAGCCCTTCAGCAGGCCGTCGCGACCCACGTCGGTGAACAGCAGCGCGGCGACGCCCGCATCCTCGAACCGGCGGGCGAGATCGACCACAGGGGTGGTCGACACATCGGCCCAGCCCTTGGTCGCGACCATGCCGTCGCGCGCATCGACGGCGACCACCACTCCGCCGGGGAAATCGCGTGCGGCGCCGCGGACGAAATCGGGGTCGTCCAGCGCGGCGGTGCCGATGACGACGCGCGACACGCCGAGATCGAACCAGCGTTCGACGCTGTCGCGGGTGCGGATGCCGCCGCCAAGCTGGACGTGGCCGGGGAAGCGTTCGACGATCGCGCGGACCGCGTCGCCGTTGACCGATGTCCCCGCGAACGCGCCGTCGAGATCGACGACGTGCAGATGCTGCGCGCCCGCATCGGCGAACAGCATCCCCTGCGCCGCGGGATCGTCGCCATAGACGGTGGCGCGATCCATATCGCCTTCGGCCAGGCGGACGACCTGTCCGCCCTTCAGGTCGATGGCGGGGAAGACGATGAGGCTCATGGCCGCCACTCCAGGAATTTCGCAAGCATCGCCAGGCCGTAGCGCTGGCTCTTTTCGGGGTGGAACTGCACGCCGAGCATCGTGTCGCGGGCGATCGCCGCGGTGACCGGACCGGCATGGTCGCTGGTCGCGATCACGTCCTCGCCGTCATAGGCGTAGCTGTGCAGGAAATAGGCTTCGCCCGCCGGCACCAGCGCATGGTCGCTGACCGGCACGACATCGTTCCAGCCCATGTGCGGCACCTTCGCCGCCATCGTGCCGGGCTCCAGCCGCCGCACACGTCCGCTGACCCAGCCGAGGCCGCGATGCTGGCCCATTTCCTCGCCCACCTCGGCCATCAGCTGCATGCCGACGCAAACGCCGAGGAAGGGTGCGCCCTCGCGCCGCACGCGCTGCTCCATCGCCTCGATCATGCCGGGAACGGCACGCAACGCGGCGGCGCAGGCGCCGAATGCGCCGACGCCAGGAAGGACGATGCGGTCGGCCTTTGCGACGACGGCGGGATCGGCGGTCACCGCCAGATCGGTCGCGCCGGCCGCGCGCAGGGCGTTCTCGACCGAATGAAGGTTGCCCGCGCCGTAATCGATCAGCGCCAGCGTCATGACGACAGCAGGTCGGCGAGCGGCAGCGCCGCCATGCTCGCGGTGAACGGCATGATGTCCGCCGTGGCGAGGCCGCCCGCGACGAAGGGATCCCTGGCGACCAGCGTCTCGACCTCGGCACGGCTGCCGATCGCGATGATCACCCCGCCGGTGAGCGGCTGCTTGCGGCCCGAGGCGAGCAGCAGGCCATTGGCATAGGCGTCCGACAGCCAGTCGACATGCGCCGCCATCGCCGCGTCGATCGCGTCCAGATCGTCGCCATAGGTGAGCGAGACGACGCACATGCTGGTGCCGGGGCGGACGAAGGGCTCGCTCACAGCACGCCCTTCGTCGAGGGGATCGCATCCGCCTTGCGCGGATCGATCTCGATCGCCGTGCGCAACGCGCGGGCGAGGCCCTTGAACGCCGCCTCGACGATATGATGGTTGTTGCTGCCGTACAGCGTCTCGACGTGTAGCGTGATGCCGGCGGTCTGCGCGAAACTGTGGAACCAGTGTTCGATCAGCTCGGTATCGAGCTCGCCGAGCCGCGAGACGGTGAACGCCGTCTTCCAGACGAGCCAAGGCCGCCCCGAGATATCGAGTGCCACGCGGGTCAGCGTTTCGTCCATCGGGCTGAGCGCGTCGCCGTAGCGCCGGATGCCGCGCTTGTCGCCGAGCGCCTGCGCCACCGCCTGGCCCAGCGCCAGTGCCGAATCCTCTACCGTGTGATGCCCGTCGATGTGCAGGTCGCCCGCCACCTTCAGGTCGATGTCGATCAGGCCGTGGCGCGACAGCTGTTCGACCATATGGTCGAGAAAGCCGATGCCGGTGGCGATCGAATAGACGCCGGTGCCATCGAGGTTGACGGTGACGTCGATCCGCGTTTCGGCGGTGGAGCGGTTGATCGTGGCGATGCGCATATCGGCTGGCCCCATACGTGGGTGCGTCGTCACGCACAATCTTGACCGGTTCGGTGAGTGCGCTACCCAAGGGGCATGACCGACGGACTGCCCGATAGCCTGATCCCGTATGACGAAATCGTGCAGGAGGCGCTGCGTGCCGTCGTCGGCCGCGTGCTCGGCTCCGT
>CAYQPM010000128.1:0-6821 GCA_964419295.1 uncultured Stakelama sp.
TACGGTTGCGGTTGTCGGCGCCGGGGGATAGCGGTCAGGCGCAGGCCGACAACGTCTCGTCTCCGAACCGCGATCGGACAAGTTGACGAGAACGTCAACCTACAGAAAAGGGAATGCGTGGAGGCCGAACACCATCTCGACTGGATGAGCAGCGCCGCGAGCGCGCTCGACTGGTGGCAGGAAGCGGGCGTCGACGTGCTGGTCGACGATGCCCCGCGCGACTGGTTCGCCGCGCCGGTGGCGCCGCGCCCCGCGCCCGCCGCGCCCGCCGCTCCGATCCACCTGCCCGCCACGATGCCGGAGGCGCTGGCCGACTTCATCGCCTGGCGCGCGGGCGATACCGTGCCCGAGGTCGAGTGGCGCGGCGTATCGATCGCCGCGACCGGGCCGGCGAACGCGGCTGTGATGGTGCTGGTCGATTGCCCCGACAAGGACGACGGCGCGGCAGGCATGCTGATGGCCGGCCAGGTGGGCGCGCTGTTCGACCGGATGCTCGCCGCGATCGGCCTGTCGCGCGAGACGGTGCATCTCGCGGCGGTGTGCGCGAAGCGGCCGGTGGCGGGACGGATGCCGCGCGAGGTCGAGGCGCGCCTGTTCGATATCTCGCAGCATCACGTCGGGCTGGTCGCGCCCAGGCGGCTGCTGTGCCTGGGCAATGCGGCGAGCCGTGCCATTCTGGGGGCGGAAATGCCGGGGACGCGTGGGTCTTTACACCCGTTTAACCATAAGAGTGGACAAACGGGCGTGGTCGCCAGCTTTCACCCGCGCTTCCTGATCGAGAAGCCCGCGGCCAAGGCGGAAGCCTGGAAGGACCTGCAATTGTTGATGGGGGATATGTCCGCGTGACGACCAAGCAGACCCGAACGCTGGCGTTGATGCTGGGATCGGCCGTGCTCGGCCTCGGTGCGATGCCGCTCGCGGCACTCGCCGCGCCGCTGTCCGCCGCCGCACCTCTGCCTGATGCGACGCCGCCCGAGACAGCCACGGATGCGAGCCCGGCCGCAGGCGATGCGCGCTTCGCCGCGCCCGGCATCGCCGATCGCATCCCCGACCAGCTCGATAGCGGCCAGCGCGACGCCTATCGCGCCGTGTTCCAGGCGATCCGCGACGGCCGATGGCAGGATGCGCAGATCGGGCTGGAGGGCATGAAGCCCGGCCCGCTGCACGCGATCGCCCGCGCCGAACTCTACACCGCCAAGGGATCGCCCAAGGTCGAACTGGAGCCGCTGATCGCGCTGCTCAACGAGGCACCCGAGCTTCCGGAGGCAGCCGACCTCGCGCGGATCGCCCGGGCGCGCGGTGCGGTCGAGCTGCCGCCGCTGCCGGTGGCGCAGCGCCTGATCTGGCAGGACGGCGCGCCGCGCCGCGTCCGCGCCAAGACGGTGAAGAGCGACGAGATCGCGGCCGATCTGGCCACCAGGATGCAGCCGTTCGTCAAGGCGGACATGGCGCCCGAGGCGCAGGCGCTGCTCGAAAGCACCGTCGGCCTGACGCCGGAAGCGCAGGCCGAATGGCAGGCCAAGGTCGCATGGATGTATTTCCTGACCGGCGACAATCTCAATACCCGCGCGATGGCGGCGAAGGCCGGCGACGGTGCCGGCGACTGGGCGGTGCAGGGCCGCTGGATGGGCGCGCTCGCGGCGTGGCGGCAGAACGACTGCGCCGCGGCTGAAACCGGGTTCGAAGGGGTCGCCGCGCGGGCCAGCGACGTCGACCTGCGCGCCGCCGCGCTGTATTGGGCGTCGCGTGCCGACATGGCGTGCGGCCGGCCGGACAAGGTTCAGGCCCGGCTGCAATCCGCGGCGCAATTCTCCGAAAGCTTCTATGGCCAGCTGTCGCGTCAGGCGCTGCTGATCAACGACAAACGCCGGCCTTCCACCGCGCCGGTGGCCGCCGACTGGGCGCGGCTCGACAAGCGGCCGAACTTGCGGGTCGCCGCCGCGCTGGCCGAGATCGGCGAGACGGACCTTGCCGACGGCGTCGTCCGCCAGCAGGCGCGGATCGGCGATCCGGCCGAGTTCGGCAGCCTGGTGCGGGTCGCGGAGGCGCTGAGCCTGCCGGCCACCACGGTGTGGCTGGCGCACAATTGCCCGCAGGGCGTCGTCGCCACCGCCGAGGCGCGCTATCCGACGCCGAACTGGACGCCGGCGAGCGGCTGGCGCGTCGACAAGGCGCTGGTCTACGCCCATACGCTGGAAGAAAGCGGCTTCCGCAACAAGGTGGTCAGCCCGGCCGGCGCGCAGGGCCTGATGCAGATCATGCCCGCCGCCGCGACCGATTATTCGCGCGAACAGGGTCTCGCGCTCGACAAGGCGGCGCTGACCAAGCCCGCCACCAACATGGATATCGGGCAGCGTCACCTGGAGCGTCTGCGCGACATGGCGGGCGTGACCGGCGGGCTGCTGCCGAAGGTGATCGCCGCCTATAACGCCGGGCCCCGCCCCGTCGGCGACTGGAACGCGATCGTCCGCGATAACGGCGATCCGCTGCTGTATATCGAGAGCATCCCTTATTGGGAGACGCGCGGCTATGTGACGACCGTGCTGCGCAACTATTGGATGTACGAGGCGCAGTCGGGTCGGAAGGCGTCGGTCAGCCGGTCGGCGCTCGCGCAGGGCCTGTGGCCGCGCTTCCCGGGCATGCCGGGCGCGACGTCGGTCCGCATGAACGTCCGCCCGGCCGCCACCGCCATTGCGGTGAATGGCAGCGTTTCACCGCAATCGACGACGGTGTCGAAGGACTGATCGCGGCGGGCTGACGCGTGCTGGCGTGCGCGGCGGTATTCGCGTGAACGGGTCGACGGCACCTCGCCATTGGTCACCAGAACGATCGTCCCGGTTCGGCGGCGTGCAAGTTTTACGAGCCGTCACCCCGGAATTGCTCGGGGGTATGCCGTTCGAACATACTCTTCTTCGTCATCCCCGCGTAGGCGGGGATGACGAGGGTGCGTCGAAGGGGATACTTGCGGAGCCGTTCCCGAGTGCACCGTCCCTCACATCAGGCGCGTCTGGTCCTGCGGAGCGGTGGATGCCGGAACTCGTCCGGCATGACGGCGGGATCGTGCAGCCCACTCGAACACGTCGGGTGACGAGATCGGAGAACGGTCGGCCTTCAGATACCTGAAGACCGATCGCCTGCTAGCGCTTGGCGGCGGCCCGCTGCGCGCGCGCCTGCTTGGCGTAATGGTGGTGCATCGCGATGCAGCCGGCGGCGGCGCCCATGACCGCGTGGCCCTTGCCGACGTAATGGCCGGCGACGCCGCCGGCGGCGGCCCCGCGGATGCAGCCCTTGGCAAGGGCGGGTTGTGCGGCGACCAGACCTGTCGCGGCGGCGATGATCAGCAATGTCTTCATGGCAGTCCTCCTGCCCGCGACAAGCCGCGAGGGAGGCGGAGCGTTCCATGACATCGGCGTCATGTCGGCAGCTGCCATGCGTCCGCATCGCATTGCGCGCGCAGGAATGCGACGAAGGCGGTGACCGCGGGAGGCACCGCCGCGCTGCGCAAATGGACCGCGTAGATGCCGACGTCCGCCGAACCCTCCCAGTCCGGCAGCACCCGGACGAGCCGCCCGTCCCGCAGCGCGTCGCCGACATCCCACAGCGAGCGCAGCGCGATGCCTACGCCGGCCAGTGCAAGCTCCCGCACCATCTCGCTCGAATTGGTCCGCACATGGCTGGGCCGGTCGATCCCGATCGTGCGACGCGCCGATACCAGCCGCCACGGCATCTGCCCTTCCGCCGCGAGCAGGTGGTGCGCGTCCAGATCGCCGATCCTGGCGGGCGTGCCCCGTTCGGCCAGATAGCCGGGTGCCGCGCAGAGGATGCGTCGGCTGGTTCCCAGTCGATGCGCCGCCAGATTGGGCGGAACCGCCGAGGAGATGCGGATCGCGCAGTCGATGCGCGCGTCGAGCAGGTCGACATAGTCGTCGCCCAGATCGAAGGTCAGCCGGATCGCGGGATAGCGGGCGAGAAACATGCCGAGATGCGGAGCGACGTGCAGGCGCCCGAACGAGGTCGGCGCCGACACGCGCAGGCTGCCCGCCGGCTCACCGCGACCGCCGGTCACCCGCGCCTCCGCATCGGCGAGCGTCGCCAGCACGTCGGTCAGGTCCCGGCGAAATCCCTCCCCCGCTTCCGTCAGCGCCAGCCGGCGGGTCGTTCGATGGACGAGGGTGACGCCCAGCCGATGCTCCAGCCGCTGGAGCCGCTTCGACACCATCGCCGGGGATATCCGCAGGTCACGCGCCGCCGCCGACAGGCTGCCGCGATCGGCGACGGCGACGAACAATGCATAGTCGGGATCGAGCGGCATTGTTTCCTCCGGCGCAAAAGTGCTTCAACATCTTATTCGCTACAAGCTGGATGCGCGACGGTCTAGAAGCGGGCCGAAGAGAGGATACGACCATGATCGACCGTGCCGGACTGACCGTCGCTCCGCAGCTTGCCGCCTTCATCGAGGATCGGGTCCTGCCCGGCACCGACCTGGACGCGGGCGGGTTCTGGCAGGGGGTCGCGCGGATCTTCGCCGAGCTGACGCCCGAAAACCGCGCGCTCCTCGCCGAGCGCGACCGGCTGCAGGCGGCGATCGACGGCTGGCATGACGCCAATCCCCTCGATCCGCACGCCTATGCCGCGCTCCTGAACGAGATCGGCTATCTGGTGCCCGAGCCGGCTCCGTTCGCCATCGACCCCGCCGACGTGGACGCGGAGATCGCGACGATGGCCGGGCCGCAGCTGGTCGTGCCGATCCTCAACGCCCGCTTCCTGCTGAACGCCGCCAATGCGCGCTGGGGCAGCCTGTACGATGCGTTGTACGGCACCGATGCCCTGCCGGGCGTGGCACGGCCGGGCGGCTACGATCCCGACCGGGGTGCGCAGGTCATCGACTGGGCCAAGAGGTTCCTCGACGATGCGGTGCCGCTTGCGGAGGGTCGCTGGGCGGAATGGACCGGCGGGGAGTTGCGGCTCGCCGATCCTGCGCAACACGTCGGCACGGCGGGCGCCAACCTGCTTTTCCGCCACAACGGCCTGCATATCCAGGTGGTGATCGATCCGTCGCATCCGATCGGCCGGGACGATCCCGCGCATATCGCGGACGTGATCCTCGAATCCGCGCTCACGACGATCTGCGATCTGGAGGATTCGGTGGCGGCGGTGGATGCGGCGGACAAGGTCGCCGCCTATGCCAACTGGCTCGGCCTGATGCGCGGCGACCTGACCGAGACGTTCGAGAAGGGCGGGCGGAGCGTCACCCGCGCGCTTGCGCCCGACCGGCACTATACCGCCCCCGATGGCGCGGCGCTTACCCTGCCGGGCCGCAGCCTGCTGTTCGTCCGCAATGTCGGGCATCTGATGACCAATCCCGCGATCCGGCTGCCCGACGGCAGCGAGGCGCCTGAGGGGATTCTCGATGCGATCGTCACCGGACTGATCGGATGGCACGACGTCAACGGCGCGCGCGCGAACAGCCGCGCCGGATCGATCTACATCGTCAAGCCCAAGATGCACGGCCCCGCCGAAGCCGCGTTCACCGACCGGTTGTTCGATGCGGTCGAGGATCTGGTTCGCCTGCCCCGCCACACGATCAAGGTCGGGTTGATGGACGAGGAGCGCCGCACCTCCGCCAATCTTGCCGCGTGCATATACGCCGTGCGGCACCGGCTGGTGTTCATCAACACCGGCTTCCTCGATCGCACCGGCGACGAGATGCATACGGCGATGCGGGCCGGCCCGATGATCCCCAAGGGCGAGATGAAGACCAGCGCCTGGATCGCCGCCTACGAGAATCGCAACGTCCAGATCGGGCTCGCCTGCGGCCTGTCGGGGAAGGCGCAGATCGGCAAGGGGATGTGGGCGGCGCCCGATCGCATGGCCGACATGCTCGAACAGAAGATCGCCCATCCGCAGACGGGGGCGAACACGGCCTGGGTGCCCTCGCCCACCGCCGCGACCCTGCACGCGACGCATTACCACCGGATCGACGTCTTTGCGCGCCGGGACGAGCGGCGCACGGAAGCGGTGGCGCCGCTCGCCGAGCTGCTCACCATTCCGGTCGCGCGCGAAGGACGCAACTGGGAGGCCGACGAGGTACGGGCCGAGCTCGACAACAATGCGCAGGGCATCCTGGGCTATGTCGTGCGCTGGGTCGATCAGGGCGTCGGCTGTTCGAAGGTGCCGGATATCCACGACATCGGCCTGATGGAGGATCGCGCGACCCTGCGCATTTCCTCGCAGCATATCGCGAACTGGCTGCTGCATGGCGTGACCACAACCGCCGACGTCGATGCGGCGTTCGAACGCATGGCGGCCAAGGTCGACGGGCAGAATGCCGGCGACCCGCTGTACCGGCCGATGAGCGGGCGGGAGGATGCCAGCCTCGCCTTTCAGGCGGCTCGCGCGCTGGTGTTCGACGGGCTGGAGCAGCCGAACGGCTATACCGAGCCCTTGCTGCACCGCTTCCGCGCGATGCGGAAAGCGGCGGACGCTCAATAGGGCGGAGCGCGGCGCGCGCGCTGGGTGCGCGCCGCCTCGGTCCACCAGGCAAGGTCGTCGGCGAACCGGGGGAATGCCTTGGCGAGTGCCGCACCGCCCTCGCCCGCCGGCTCCGCGTCGGCGGACAGGGCGTGGCCGATGCCGCCGACCGCGAGGCTGCTCGACACGACGACCATGCCCATTTCCGACAGGATGCCGTGCCATGCGAGCCCCGCGCGCGCGCCGGCGAAGCGGCCCGCCGAATAGCTGGCGATGGCGGCGGGCCGCCAATACCATTCCTCCAGGAAATGGTCGGTCAGGTTCTTGAGGCCGGGCTGGACGCTCCAATT
>CAYQPM010000129.1:0-6807 GCA_964419295.1 uncultured Stakelama sp.
GCGTTTTCGTACCCATCAACAACAACGGCTGGCTGATCAGCGAGAACGCGCCGCAGTACAAACCCAGCTTCGACCTCAACAAGGCGATCGCGCTGAAGGCCGAGGAACATGGCCTCGACTTCCTGTTGTCGATGATCAAGCTGCGCGGCTTCGGCGGCAAAACCGAATTCTGGGAATATGGCCTGGAAAGCTTCACGCTGATGGCCGGACTTGCAGCGGTGACCGAGCGGATCAAGATCTACGCCACCTGCCCGACGCTCGTGATCCCTCCCGCTTTCGCGGCGCGGATGTGCAACACGATCGATTCGATCAGCCACGGCAGGTTCGGACTGAACCTCATCACCGGCTGGCAGCCGCCCGAATATACCCAGATGGGCATGTGGCCCGGCGACGAGCATTTCCGCAATCGCTACAAGATGCTGGATGAATATGCTCACATCCTGAGAGAATTGTGGGCGGAGGGCGTCTCCGACTTCAAGGGCGATTACTACCGGATGGAGGATTGCCGCGTTCGGCCGCAGCCCGCCGGCGACATGAAGATCATCTGCGCCGGTTCGTCGGACGAGGGCCTGGCATTTTCAGCGAAGTGGGCGGATTACGCCTTTTGCCTCGGCAAGGGCGTGAACACGCCGACCGCGTTCGCGTCCAATAACGACCGGCTGGCGGTGGCGACGGCGAAGACTGGCCGCGACGTCTCCGTCTTCGTGCTCGTGATGATCATCGCCGCCGAAACGGACGACGAGGCGATGGCGAAGTGGCGCCACTACAATGCCGGCGTCGATGTCGACGCAATCGCGTGGCTGGCGGATCAGGGGGCGAAGGACACCGTCAACAGCTCGACCAACGTTCGCCAGCTCGCCGCACCCGAGGGAGCGGTGAACATCAACATGGGCACGCTGGTCGGCAGCTACGCCGGCGTGGCGCGGATGCTGGACGAGATGGCGGCAGTGCCCAACACCGGCGGCGTTCTGCTGACGTTCGACGACTTCCTGCAAGGCGTCGAGGATTTCGGGACGCGCATCCAGCCGCTGATGACGAGCCGGACTTAACGCCGCACGTCGCAGGCGAAAGGCGACGGCCGCGCACGCAAAACGGGAGCCGATCCGGCTCCCGTTTCGTCTATCGCCAGTGACTTGGGACTAGCTCAGCCGCGATCGGTATCGCTCATGCCGCCCTGTCCGCCCTGGTCCGAACTGGCGGCGCCGCCCTGCCCTGCGTCGCCATGGTTGCCATAGCCCGCGCCCGACTGATCGGCGTCCGGCGAGCGGTTGGGATCCTGTCCGGCGCCCTGGTCGCGGTTCTGCTGGTTCTGCTGGCGATCGACATTCCGGTCGCGGTCCTGGTCCTGGCGGTTCGCGTCGCCGCCCTGGCCGCTACCCTGATCCATACCGCTCTGGCTGTTCTGGTCCGACATCATCGACTCCTGCTGTTCTGTGCTGCGACCCCGTCGTTGCGAGGCGAGGAAAGAACGAAGCACCATCGCGACATATCCTCGGTTGGTCGCATGGATCAGTTTTCGTTCAATGACTTGCGGTTTCGCCCGCGGCACGCAGGCCGACATATTTGCGCGTCAGTTCCGGCAGGCTTTCGAGCACCCAGGTCGCCATCCGCTGCTCTTCGGTCAGCGATTGGCGAAGCAGGCTCTGCTGGCTGTCAAAGCCGCAGAGCTCCGCGAGCGTGAGCAAGCCGGTGTAGCTCGCGATCTCGAAATTCTCGAAAGCGTAATTGGCGAAATTGTTCTTGAGGATTTCGTCGGGCGCGAAGACATGGGCGAGCGCCGCCATGTTGCCGGAGATGCTGAGACCGAGGTCCTTGATCGCGGATGGCTTCGCATCGAAGCCGGACAGGATCTCGTCGATGCGACCGATCTGTTGCTCGGTTTCGTTGCGATGCAGACGAAGCTTCTCGGCGACCTCGGGATAATTGACGAGATGGTCGAGCTGGCGATCGATCAGCGCGAGCGCCTGATGCTCGACACCGTGCGCGTTCTTCAGTCCGGTGACGAACAGTTCCCGGGCGACGTCCTGATTGCTGGCTGTGGTGGCCATGATGCCGTTCTCCTGCTGGCTTGACTTGGCGGTTCAACGGACCGCACGCCGGAGGGATGCGACAAAACGTCCTGATCTGAATTAGTTGACCCGTCGATAGACGGTGACGCCGAGATCGCGTGCGATCGGTCGGTAATGATCCGCGAGCGCGCGTCGGACCAGCAGGGATGTCGGGCGCAGGTGGTTGCGGGCGATATCCCCAGCAGCGATCACCGGCGGACCAGCGGCGAGGATATGCGCGACCTCGGCGGTCTGGTCGACGCCGATCGCCGGCGCTTCATCCGCCTCGACCAGATGATAGGGGAAGGGAAATCGCGTCGGCAGGCAGGATCGCGTCGCGGTGTAGAGGGCGGAAGGCGCCTCGAAGACGAACAGGCAGCCTTGTCCCCGCACGCGATCGATCCGCTCCGCGAGCATGGCCAGACGGTGGCGCATGTCGGCACTCTCCCCGACATGCGGATAACCGCTCAGCAGCAGCAGCCCCGCCCCGCTCACCGCCAGCAACACCTGCATCGGACGACGATCGAGCGCGCGGGCACCGGTCACCGCAAGCGGCACCAGCAGCGGCAGGGCGTAATGATTGAAATAGGGCGGGACGCACAGCCAGCCGACGACCGCGCTGACGAGCCAGCCGCCCAGATACGCACGCTCGGGCCGGCCCTGCGCATGCAACCCGCGTACGGCCATAATCGCGGGGACGAGCAGGACGATACAGCATCCGAGCAGCCGCTTTGCGATCGACGCGTCGAAGACCACGTGCCGCAGAAAGATCGATTGAACGTTGGCGAACCACCAGGCGTCGGCATGGCCCATCGCCGCGTACACGGCGAGGGCGATCAGCGTCGGGACCGATGCCACCGCCATGTAGAGGATGCCCTGCGCTGCCAGACGCAGCGGACGGAGCCCGCGGTGCCAGCCTGCCCACAGCAAGGCGATTCCGAAGAACGCCCCCTCGAACATCGCAGTCGGCTTGATCTGCAGCGCGAGGCCGGCGAGCAGCATTGCCGGCATTGCGCCGCGCCGCCGACCGGTCACCGTGTCCCAGGTCAGCAGCGCCGCGGCCACGACGGGGAGATCGTAGAAGACCGGTGACTGACCGCCGCGCCCGCCGATCAGTTCGAGCCAGACGAGATAGCCGATGCCGGCGGCAAGCGCACCCGCCGGCCGCGCGAACCGCCTTGCGAACGTTGTGATGAGACCGGCGGTGGCGACCGCCGCGGCCAGCGCGAACAGGTGACCGACGATGACCGCGTTGCCCGGAACCAACCGCGCTGCGGCGAAGATCAGGAACAGGCCGATCGGCTTGCGATCCCAGATATCCACATAGGGGATGGCGCCATCCCACATCCGCTGGCCGACGAGCAGATACATCTGTTCGTCCACGTCGACGAGCGGGTTGCCGACGTCCGGCGACCGCAACGCGATCGCGACCAAGATCAGGATCAGCCAGGTGAGACGCCGGGTCATACCCGGCGCTTGTGGCCTTGCGATGGTTAGCGGCGGGATAACGATCAGAACAATTCGCCCTGCGGCCCGACCGGCGGCCGAAACAGGTCGGTGCGGAGCGGCGCGCCGCGGTTGCCAAGGTCGTGCTTGCGGCAGGCGATCCGGAACCGGGTCCGCATCAGCTCGGCCCACGGCCCGGAACCCTGCATCCGGGTGCCGAAATCGGGATCGTTGTCCCGCCCGTCGCGCATCGAACGGATGATCGCCATCACCTTTGCCGCGCGGTCGGGGAAATGCGTGTCGAGCCACGCACGGAACAGCGGCGCGACCTCATGCGGCAGTCGCACGGGGATGAAGAAGCAGCTGCGCGCGCCGGCCTCCGCTGCCCGTTCGACCAGATGTTCCAGTTCGTGATCGGTGATGCCCGGGATCACCGGCGCGATCGAGACATAGACCGGCACACCGGCGTCGGCGAGTCGACGTACCGCCTTCAGCCGTCGCTCGGGAAGCGGCGCGCGCGGTTCGATCGTCATCGCGATCCGCGGATCGAGCGAGGTGATCGACATGGCCACGCCGGCGAGTCCCTCCCCGGCCATCGGCGCGAGCAGGTCGATATCGCGGACGACGCGATCCGATTTGGTGGTGATCGTCAGCGGGTGACGTGTCTCCGCGAGCACCGCAACGATGCTGCGGGTGATCCGCCAGTCGCTCTCGATCGGTTGATAGGGATCGGTGTTCGTCCCCAGTGCGATCGGCGCGACGGTGTAGCCGGGCTTGCGCAGTTCGGCGCGGAGCAGGTCGGCGGCATCCGGCTTGGCGAAGAGCCGACTTTCGAAATCGAGCCCGGGAGACAGGTCGTGATAGGCATGCGTCGGCCGCGCGAAGCAATAGATGCAGCCATGTTCGCAGCCGCGATAGGGATTGATCGAGCGATCGAAGAAGACGTCCGGCGAGCTGTTGCGCGTGATGATCGTCCGGGGATGTTCGACGGTGACTGTGGTCCGCAGCGGCGGTGCGACGCCGTCGATTCCCGCGCGCGCATCCAGCCAGTCGCCGTCCACCTCCGTCTGCGGCAGGTTGAAGCGACGGCTTTCGCCGTTGGCGGTCGCGCCGCGAACGGGGCGTTTTCTGGACGGCTGCGCCATTGCATCACGTTAAGCCGCAGCGTAGAACATAGCAAGAACTCAGCGGGAGCGGATATGATGGCGCGACTGAATTACCTTGAGCTGCCCGTAGCCGGCACGGCAGGGGCAAAGGCGTTTTACGGTGCGGTTTTCGGCTGGACGTTCAGCGATTTCGGGCCGAGCTACGCCGCGACGACCAGCGGTGACACCGACATCGGTTTCCAAGCGGACCCGGCGCAGAAGACGGCGGCGGCGCTGCCGGTGATCGAGGTGGCGGACATCGACGCGGCGCTGGCCGCGGTTACCAGCGCCGGCGGCCGGGTGACCGTGCCGACCTTCCCCTTTCCGGGCGGACGGCGGTTCCACTTCGCCGATCCCGATGGCCATGAACTGGCGGTTATGCAGCCTGAGTGAACGGGCCGGCGGGCGGTCAGCGCTCCATCAAGCGCGGCATCAGTTCGACGAAGTTGCAGGGCCGATGGCGGCTGTCGAGCTGCTCGTTGAGAATGCCGTCCCACCCGTCCTTCACCGCGCCGGTCGATCCGGGCAGCGCGAATATGTAGGTGCCGCGCGCCACGCAGGCGCAGGCGCGCGACTGCACCGTCGACGTGCCGATCTTGGCATAGCTTAGGTAGCGGAAGAGTTCGCCGAAGCCAGGGATCATCTTGGTCGCGACCCGCTCGACCGCTTCGGGCGTGACGTCGCGTCCGGTGACGCCGGTGCCGCCGGTGGTGACGACGCAATCGACCGTCGGATCGGCGATCCAGCGATCGAACTGCCCGACGATCGCATCCACGTCATCGCGCAGGATGACGCGATCGGCGAGGGTGTGGCCGGCTGCGGTCAGCCGCGCGACCAACGTGTCGCCGGAACGGTCCTCCGCCAGCCCGCGCGTGTCCGACACGGTCAGCACGGCGATGTTGACGGGGCGGAACGGCAGGCTGGTATCGATCGGCATGATGTGACGCCCGTGCAGGAGTGATGCGGTTCGTCCACGCGGGGCTGGTCCCAGCGTCCGCGGCGTGGCGCGAACCGGTGCGGCGGTCCTAGCCGACCGAGCGGAGTTGCGACGCGACCCGATCGAGCGCGACGTCGGTGACGCCGGCGATCGCCTGGATCGTTTCGACCAGCTCCATGTCGAGCAGGAAATCGCGGCCGAGCAGCACGGTCGCCTCATCCTCGCCGATCGGAATGCGCACCCTTACCTCGCCGCGCGCGCCGCGATGATGCGCGAGCAGCTGCGACAGCGCCTCGAATGCGGCTGCGTTCGCCACCTTTGCCGAAATGGTGAAGCGCGCGGTCGACGCCAGCGTCTCAAAGGGCTGGATCCGCTTGATCGACACGCGCGGCGTCTCTTCGCCCGGCCGGCGATCGAGTTCCACGGTGATGAGGCCGCACCCGCCGCAGCGCGCCGCTTCCTCCAGATCGGCGGCGACCGGATCATCGAAACAGGTGGCGACGAACTGCCCGCTGGCATCGGACACCGTCGCCATCATGTAGCGCTTGCCGCGCGCCGAGGTGCGCCAGCGCGCATCCTCGACCAGCACCGCCATCGTGGCGCCGGCGCGCGTGCCATCCTCCGGGATGTTCAGCTCGGTCAGCGCGACATATTGGCGCGCGCCGTGCATCTTGGCGAGATGGGCGTGGCGGTCGACCGGATGCGCGGAGAAATAGAAGCCGAATGCCTCCTTCTCCTGCTCCATCGCATCGGCCATCGTCCACCGGGCGGACGCGGGCAGCTTGATCGCATCGCCGGCGACATCCTCCGCGCCGAACAGGCCGTGCTGCCCGCTGGTCTTTCCCTCGTGCGTGCGTGCCGCGACCGCCAGGATCGTTTCGGCGACCGCGTGGATGCCGGCCCGATTGGCGTCGAAGCTGTCGAAGGTGCCGCTGGCCGCCAGCGTTTCGAGCTGGCGCTTGTTGATCAGGCGCGGATCGACGCGGGTGGCCAGATCGTCGATGCTCTTGAACGGGCCATTGGCATCGCGTTCGACGATCAGGCGCTCCATCGCCCCCTCACCCACCGATTTCAGCGCCGCAAGCGCGTAGCGGACGGCGAGTCCGTCCGGCGTTTCCTCGACGTCGAACTCCGCATCGCTCCTGTTGATGTCCGGCCCGACGATCGACACGCCGAGCCGCCGCATGTCGTCGACGAAGATGCACAGCTTGTCGGTCTGCGCCATGTCGTA
>CAYQPM010000130.1:0-6666 GCA_964419295.1 uncultured Stakelama sp.
CACATCAAGGAGGTCGGCTACGAACTCTACCAGTCGATGCTGGAAGAGGCGATCATGGATGCCAAGGCCGGGGGCATGGCAAGCAACCGCCCGCGCGACTTCTCGCCGCAGATCACCGTCGATGCGCCGATCCTGATCCCGGACGATTACGTGCCCGATCTCGACCTGCGGATGGGCCTGTACCGCCGCCTCAACGAACTCGACGAAAGCCGCGATATCGAAGCCTTTGCTGCGGAGATGATCGACCGTTTCGGCGCCCTGCCGGATGCGACCGAAAACCTGATCCGGGTCATCGAGATCAAGCTGAACGCCCGCAAGGCCTGCATCGCCAAGATGGATGTCGGCCCGCGTGGCGTCCTGGTCGCGTTCCATGACGATACGCCGCCGAACGTCGCCGGTCTGCTCGCCTATGTCGAGCGGCTCAACGGCGTCGCCAAGCTGCGCCCGGACAGCAAGCTCGTCCTCCAGCGTGCCTGGCCCGACGCCAAGTCGCGGCTGCACGGCGCGCTGCAATTGTCGAAGGGGCTGGCAAAGGCGGCGGGCTGATCCGGCGCGGTCGCCGCCGCGCCACCTCAACTGCTGTGGTCGGAGACGATCTTCCATCCGCCGGCTTGCCATTCGAACAGCAGCGACGTCATCCCGCTCGCCGGCTTCGCGGCGGGATAGTCGAGCATCCAGCGTGCCCATAGCATCTGGTGCGTCGCGTCGATCCGGCGGAAGCCCAGCATGCGAAATGACAGGCAACCGCGCTTGGCGGCATCGCTGCCGTAGCTCTTGTCATAGCGCGCCGCGATCGCCGCCTTGCCGCGCACCAGCCCGTCCTTGGTCACGAACACCGCATCGTCCGCATAGACGCCGAGGAAGCGGGCCATGTCGCCCGCGCTCCAGCCTGCGGCGCTGTCCTCCATCGCCGCGACGATCGCCGCCTGCGGATCGGCGGCGGGCGTCGCGACCGTCACGGCCGCCGCCAGTGTCCAGATGATCATCGTGCATCCTCCATCATCGCGACCAGCGCCGCCTCATCCAACGGTTCGGCGAGCAGATAGCCCTGGTAGAAGGCGCATCCCTCCGCCGCGAGCAGCGCGCGCTGCGCCTCCGTCTCGATCCCCTCGGCGATGACCGAAAGGCCCAGCGACCGCGCCAGCGTCATCACCGCGCGGACGACCCCCCGGTGGCGCGCGGTCCGCTCGATCCCCAAGGCCAGCGCTTTGTCGAGCTTCAGATAATCGAGCGGCAGCGCAGTGAGATAGGCGAGGCTGGAATAGCCCGTGCCGAAATCGTCCAGCGCGACGCGAACGCCCGCGTCCCGCATCTCGGTCAACACCGCGGCGGCATCCTCGAAATTGCGGATCGCACCGCTTTCGGTCACCTCGATGGTCAGCCGGTCGACCGGAAACCCGCTCGCGGCGACGCGCGCCATGAACAGGGCGCCGAAGCCCGGCCGGCCCAGATCGCCGGCGGTCAGGTTGAGCGACACGCGCAGGCCGGCAAGCGCCGCAGGCCAGGCCGCGACGCGGTCGAGCACGAGCCCCTGGATATGATCCGACAAGGCCAGCCCCAGGTCGGCGCGGTCGGCCGCGGCGAACAGCGCGTCCGCACCGAGCGGCCCCAGACGCCCATGGTTCCAGCGGGCCAGCGCCTCCACCCCGGTCGGAACGCTGCCGTCGATCGGCGCCTGCGGCTGGAACAGCACATCGATCTCGCCCCGCTCGATCGCCAGATGCAGGTCGATCGCCAGCGAATCGAGCGGGGCCGCGCCCTCCGGCCCGGCAATGCGGATCATCGCCCCGTCGCTGGCCTTGGCGGCGACCAGCGCCTCGCCGGCGCGGCGCAACAGCCTGGCGGCATCGTCCGTGGCGCCGCTTTCCGCCATGCCCCAGCGGCTGCCGAGCACCGCCTGCCGCCCGCGCACGGCGAGGGGGCGCGCCAAAGCGGCGTTCAGCGCCCGCGCCAGCCGCTGCAGGACGTCGGATCCGGCCGCCGCGGCGACCACGATATCGCCGCCTCCCGGCGCGACCACGCGGGCCATCGGGCCGAGCAGACCGAAGCTGATCGCCTCCACCTGCGCCAACGCCTCGGCGATCAGTGCATCGCCGGTCGCCCGTCCCCGCGCCGCGTTGAGGATATCGAGGCGCGACAATGCGATCATCAGCACACCGACGTGTGCGCCGTCGGCAAGCCGGTTCGCGATCCACGTCCGCAACCCGGCGGGATCGATCGCCTCTCCGAAGCCGGGACTGCGGCGCTCGCCCTGTTCCGACGTCGCGCTTCGCTCGGCGTAGCGCAACGCCAGCGTCAACTCGGCGGGATCGTGGCGGTCGATCAGGAAATGCGTCGCGCCGGCAGCCAGCAGGTCGGTGACGGCCGCCGTGTCGCCGGTCAGCGCAAGCAGCGCGCCGCCCGTCGCCGCGACGAGCCCGCCGAGGGCACGCACAACGGCCAGCCCCTCCGCCGCATCGCCGCGGCAGTCGACCAGGATGACCCGCGCCCGGCTCGCCAGCACGCGTGCCGCGATATCGAAGTCGCCGTCGCCGGCCCCGCCATGGATCGCTGTCGGCCAACCGTCGGCCTCGGCGAGCGCCGACAGCGCATCGGCGCCGCGCGACGATACGATGAACAGCGGCGCGCGATCGGTATTTGTCCCCATCGCGAACAGCCTAGGCGGACGACCGTTAACCGGCAATGGAGACGGCATCGCATCGTCGCGGGTGGAACCGTCTTGTCGCAGCGTTGTTGACGTCCTAGCTCCCGAACATGATCAGCGCCCCTTCCCTTTCCGATCAGCCGCTGGTCGCCCCCCCGGCCGGCCGTCTGGTCGATCCGCAGGGCCGCGTGATCCGCTACCTCCGTATATCCGTGACCGATCGCTGCGACCTGCGCTGCCGCTATTGCATGGCCGAGCAGATGACGTTCCTGCCGCGCGCCAAGCTGCTGAGCCTCGAAGAAATCGCGATCATCGCCGAACGCTTCATGGCGCGGGGCGTGACCAAGATCCGGCTGTCCGGCGGCGAGCCCCTCGTCCGGCGCGACGTGGGCGATCTGGTCCGCCGGCTCGGCCGCCATGTGGGCGCGGGCCTCGACGAACTGACGATGACCACGAATGCAACGCGGCTCGATCGCTACGCGCAAGAGATGGTGGACGCCGGCATTCGCCGCATCAACGTCAGCCTCGACAGCCTCGACGCGGACCGGTTCCGATACATCACGCGCCAGGGCGACCTGGCGCAGGTGCTCGGCGGGATCGCGGCGGCCAAGGCAGCGGGGCTTGCTGTCAAGATCAACATGGTCGCGCTTGCTGGACTGAACGAGGACGAGATCCCCCGGATGCTGCAATGGTGCGTCGATCAGGGGCACGACCTGTCGCTGATCGAAACCATGCCGCTGGGCGCGATCGACGAGGATCGCACCGACCGGTTCGTGCCGCTCACCCGTGTGTTCGACGATCTGCAATCGCGCTTCCCGCTGGCCCGCGATGCCCATCGCACCGGTGGACCCGCCCGCTATTGGCGGGTCGGCGACAGCGCGACGCGGCTCGGCTTGATCTCGCCGCTCACCGCGAACTTCTGCGACGGCTGCAACCGCGTTCGCCTGACGACGGAGGGCAAGCTCTACATGTGCCTCGGCCATGACGATCAGGTCGATCTGAAGGCGGCACTGCGCGACGACGGTATCGCCGGGCTGGACGCGGCGATCGACCGCGGCTTGCTCCGCAAACCCGCCCGCCACGATTTCCGCATCGAATCCGGCGCAGCCCCGGCCGTGGCGCGCCACATGAGCGTGACCGGCGGATGAACCAGTATGAGCGGCGGGCGCTCGTCGCGTCGCCGACCGCCCCTGCCCAGGCGGCCGCCGCGGAGCTCGCCGACAGCGCCGACTGGGTCGATCCCGCGGACGCGGACGTGATCATCGCGCTCGGCGGCGATGGCTTCATGCTCCAGACCCTGCACGGTCTGCTCGATCGCCGCCGTCCGCCCGTGCCGGTGTTCGGCATGAACCTCGGCACCGTCGGCTTCATGATGAACGAATGGCGCCGTCACGGGATCGACGAACGGTTGGCGCGGGCCAAACCGTTCAAGGTCACGCCCTTGCTCGCGACCGTCACCGGCATGGACGGCCGCGTGCATCAGGCGCCCGCGATCAACGAGGTGTCGCTACTCCGCGAGACCCGCCAGACCGCGAAGCTGGAGGTTGCGGTGAACGATCGGGTGGTCCTGCCCGAACTCGCCTGCGACGGGATCCTCGTCGCGACGCCGGCGGGCTCCACGGCATATAATCTGTCGGCGCAGGGCCCTATCCTGCCGCTGGGATCGAACATGCTGGCACTGACCCCGATCAGCCCGTTCCGCCCGCGCCGCTGGCGTGGCGCGATCCTGCCGGACAAGGCGCGCATCGCGCTCCGGGTGCTCGACGCGGCCAAGCGCCCGGTATCCGCCGTCGCCGACCAGCGCGAATTCCGCGACGTGGCCGAGGTGACGATCGGCATGGACCGGGCGCGCGAACTGACGCTGCTGTTCGACCCGGAACATGCGCTGGACGACCGCATCACGATGGAACAGTTCGTCGCCTGATCGCGCTGCGGCGAAAAACTCCCGGTTCGGGGTTGCATCGCCGTTTTTGCCGGGTATAGACGCGCTCCACGACGACGTTCCCTGATAGCTCAGCGGTAGAGCTCTCGACTGTTAATCGAGCGGCCGTAGGTTCGAATCCTACTCAGGGAGCCATTCTTCTCACATTGCCAGCGCCTTGGCCCGCAGTTGCCGCCATGCAACTTTGCGCTTGCCGTCCTTGCCGCGGGCCGACATCATCGCTGGCAGACGAGGAGCGACAACGCTCCCGCGGAGAGGGCTTGACGATGATTATTCTGGAAGTAGCGATCGGCGCGATGGCGGCGGCGATGTTGGCGGTGCCGGTGCTGATGGCGGTGACCGGCAAGGCGAAGCGCGATCCGGTCGAGCGATAAGCGCCACGGTCGCGGCGTTCGACCATGCTTATCGATCAACGTTAACGCAGTGGTGGCAAATTGAGGCTAGGCGGGCGGTTCCGACCGCTCGATCGCACTGGACCGACCACGTGGACACGCCGTCCCACACCGACACCGCCCAACTCGTCGCATCGATCCATCAACCGTGGCGTGCCTCCGTGCACGAATGCCTGGATCGATGGCGGCGGCTGGATGCAGCGGCGCGCGCCTCGGCCTATCTGGTCCTCGAAGGTCCGGAACCCAGCCTGCGCCGAACGCTCAACGCCGCGGAGATCGCCAAGCTCGTGCCCGGCGCCTGACCGGCTTTATCGGCCCAGCGCAAACCAGGCCATGATGGCGATGGCGATCACGACGATCGCGCCGATAAACATCAACATGCGGGGGATCGCCTGCCGCTGCGGCCCGCGGTGAAATGCGTCGTGATCGCCCATCGTCTTGCGTCCTTCTCTGCCGATCGTCTGAACGCAGCGCGCCCTGGTTGGTTGAGCCCCAGGCGACAAAAAGGGAAAGCGCATGCGTCAGGCGACAGGCCTTCTGGATATCTCCACACGGCGGCGGGGGATGCTCGACGTGACCGCCGACGTGCTGCGATGGGTGGCGCAGCAGGACGTGCAGCAAGGCCTGCTGACCATCTTCTGCCGGCACACGTCCGCATCTCTGGTCATTCAGGAAAATGCCGCCCCCGCCGTACGGCGCGACATGGAAGCCTTCTTCGACCGCCTGGCTCCCGAAGGCGATACCTACGAACATGATGACGAAGGGCCGGACGACATGCCCGCACATCTCAGGACGGCACTGACCGGCGTGCAGCTGTCCATACCCATCATCGGCGGTCGGCCGGCCCTGGGCACATGGCAAGGGATCTACCTGTTCGAACACCGCACCCGCCCGCATCGGCGAAGCCTGGCGTTGCACCTCATCGGCGACTGATCCGCGACGTACCGTCGTTATGCGGAGCCAAGTCGTTCATCGCTCGTTCCACTCCGGTAAGCTACATGCGGCGTTGTTCGCCGCTCCCGCGAGCGAATGGAGACATGGAGTCATGATGCATCTTGGCCGCAAGGCTCTGGTCGCGGCACTGGCCGCTTCCACATTGATGGTCGCCGGCTGCGCGACCGAAACCACCTACCGCCCCGCCACCGGGCAGGGCTTCAACCGGACCGGCTATAGCGAACGCCAGGTCGAACCGGGCCGCTTCCTGGTCAGTTTCGCCGGCAACAGCGTCACGTCGCGTGATACCGTCGAACGTTATCTGCTATTCCGATCGGCCGAACTGACCTTGCAGAACGGCTATGACTATTTCGTCATGGCCAACCGCGATACCGATCTGCAATCGCGCACCTATACGACGCCGGGATTTGGCGCCGGCGGCTTCGGCTATGGCGGCCTGGGCGGCTATTGGGGTCCGTCGTGGCGCTATTACGGCCGTGGGTTCGGCTGGCGCAGCTGGGACCCATGGTATGGCGGCGGCTTTGGTCCCTGGGGTAACGACTTCGACGTCCGCACCATCGACCGCTACGAAGCGGCGGCGGAGATCGTGATGCGCAAGGGTCCGATCCCCAAGGACAATCTGCGCGCGTTCAATGCCCGTGCGGTCGTCGACAGCATCGGGCCGAGCGTGGTCCTGCCGAAGTAAGCCAGGCGTTCCGACACGAAAAAGGCCGGGTCACCATCGTGACCCGGCC
>CAYQPM010000131.1:0-6639 GCA_964419295.1 uncultured Stakelama sp.
CCGAGGTGCAGCAGGCGCTCGCCCGCGCGTCGGAAATCGTCAGCGGCCAGTCGGGTGACGAATTGAAGCGTCGCCTGCGCACCGGCACCATCGTCACCACCGACGATCGCAACTGGGAATTGCGCTATTCCGCCTCGGCCCTGCGCTTCTCGCTCTCGCGTGCGGTCGGCATCGACATGGAATCGGCGACGATCGCCGCGCAGGGCTATCGCTTCCGCGTGCCCTACGGCACCCTGCTCTGCGTGTCGGACAAGCCGCTCCATGGCGAGTTGAAGCTGCCGGGACAGGCCAACCGCTTCTACGAACGCGCGATCAGCGAGCATATGCGGATCGGGATCGAAACCTGCGAACAGCTGCGGCTCGAAGGCGAAAAGCTGCACAGCCGCAAGCTGCGCGCCTTCGACGAACCGCCGTTCCGCTAAACCGCACGGAAACGAACCGCGACCGATGCGTTACGGTTCCGAATCAATCAGGGAGCTACGCCGTGGCCGACGACACCAACGACACGCCGAAGACCGATACGCCCGCCGCGACGCCGCGCCGCCGTGCACCGCGCAAGACCAGCACGACGCGCGCCGCTCCGGCCAAGGCGGCGACCGCCAAGCCGCGCACGCCGCATGCCAAGCCGGAACCCTCGACGGTCGAAAAGATCGAGACGGCGGTGACCGACACCACCGCCAAGACGACGCGCCGCGCCAAGGCGGCGGTCGCGCAGGCGGAGGGTGCGGTGACCAAGGCGGTCAAGCCGCGCTCCACCAAGCGCGCCACCCCGCGCGCCGCCACCGCCAAGAAGCCGGGACCCAAAAAGGGTCAGGCGGACACCGGCACCAGCAAATGGGGCATCGCCGCGGTCGGAGCGGGGGTGGCCGCAGTCGGCGCCGCCGCCGCTGCAGCGCTGCTCACGCTGCGCAGCAGCACGCCGAAGGACGGCGGCAAGAAGGCGCACGCCCCCGATGGCGCGGACGCATCGAAGTCCTTCCAGGCCGGCATCGCCGACGAAAACACCATCCCCGATACACTCTAGCGGCACTCCGTATCGTCTCCTTCACGAGCCGGTCAGGTGGCTGGCTGGAGCGCCCAGCCACCCAACCCGCTATTCAGTCCGCAGGAGGTGCGAACACGCGCAGACGGTGACCATCGGGATCGAGCGCGACGAAGGTCGTCCCGAAGCTCATGCTGGTCGGGGTCTGGGCGATGGTCAGCCCGCGCTGTGACCAGTCGGCGTGCATCTTCTCAACCGCCGCAGCATCCGGAGCGGCGAAGGCGATCTCGCTCGCGCCAGTTTGCCCCGAGCTTTTCGGCTCTACCGTCTCGCGCGACCACAGGCCCAGCATGACGCCATCACGCAGCGGAAGGATGGCGATGTCGGGCTTTTGGTCGACGATCGGAATCCCCAGCAGTTCGTGATAGAGCGCGGCGCTGGCGACATGATCCTGGACGTGCAGCAGCAGGAAATTGAAGTCCGTCATAGATACCCCCTCGTGGTTCGCGGCGCACGTCATCGAGCGCCGCATGGGGGCTTACGGGCTCATGCTGTCAGTTTGTGTCAGCAGTCACGGTTCGGGGACACCTTGAACGGTGTGCCACTCCTTGAGGAGCCGGGCACGACGACGCGGGAATCGATCGGCCGTCGGTTCCAGCGCGGTGATACGGTCGATCCGGAAATGTCGAAAGCTGGAGCGCAGCTCGCACCAGGCGACGAGGACGCGCACCCGGTCATAGAACGCCAATGCGACCGGCCAGACGACGCGATCGGTCGCATTTCCCCGTTCGTCGGCGTAAGCGACCTGTATCTTGCGCTCGGCCCTTATCGCCTGTCGGATCGTGGCAAGATCACCTTCGCGTGAGGGGACAGGATCGCCGGGACCGATCAGCATTCCAGATGCTTCGACGCTTGCTTTCAGGTCGTCAGGAAGGACGGCGCCGATCTTGGCAAGGACATTTCGGGCTGCCTTGCCGAGCATGTCGTCGGCACGCTCCGAAACCCATCGCGAACCCAGCACCAACGCCTCAATCTCCTCCTCCGAGAACATCAGCGGTGGCAACATGAAACCGGGTCGCAACACATAGCCGAGACCAGCTTCACCTTCGATGTGGGCGCCCTGCGCCTTCAACGTCTCGATGTCGCGGTACAGCGTGCGCAACGACACGCCTGTTTCCGCAGCCAGAACGGCTCCTGCCACCGGACGGCGGTAACCGCGCAATACCTGTATTAGGTCGAGAAGGCGCTGCGCCCGTGTCATAGATAGCCAGTCTCCCAGCCTGCATACTGACATGACTTGGCGTCAGGCTGCCACTCTGACCTTCCGCCGGGAGCATGGGAATACCCGGTCGTTCTCACCAGTAGCGGATTTGGCGAACCCCGTGTCTTGCCCAAATCTCGATCCTTTTTGGGAAAGGCAGAAGCCGCGTAATGTCGGCTATCGCCACCCGCCTTCCCGGAAACCGCCGTTCCGCTTCCCCTCCAGAGTGCGACATCGCCGATCACGCCGGCTTTGCCACGTTCGCCACCCAGCTTACTCGTCAAGAAGCCGCCAGCATTCCCGCGCCACCGGCGCAATCATTGAGGCTGCCAGCAGCCGCAACCCTGTGATGCCCGCCCGGGGAGCGGACATCGTACCGATATCCGCCCGCTGCCGACACCTGCGCCCGGATCACCAGCCGCTGGGCTTGCCCTTGTTCTGCTGGTCCAGCCACGTCTTCAGCGGCGCGAAATATTCGACCAGCGCCTTGCCCGACATCTGGCGGCTGCCCGTCATCACCTGCAGCGCATCCGGCCACGGCTTCGACTGGCCCATGCTCAGCATCGCGTTCAGCTTCTGCCCCACCGCCTTGTTGCCGTAGAAGGAACACCGGTGCAGCGGGCCCTTCCATCCGGCCTGGTCGCATGCCGCCTTATAGAACTGGAACTGCAACACCCGCGCCAGGAAATAGCGCGTATAGGGCACCGTCGCGGGGATGTGATATTTGGCGCCCGCATCGAACTTGCTCTCGTCCCGCGCGACCGGCGGCACGATCCCTTGATATTTCAGGCGCAGGGCATCCCAGCCCTTCTGATAGTCGCCCGTTCCGATCTTGCCCGAGAACACGTCCCACCGCCATTTGTCGACCAGCAGCCCGAACGGCAGGAACGCGACCTTGTCCATCGCCTGGCGCAGCAACAGGCCGATGTCCTTGTCCGCGCTGGGCACCTGCGCCTGCGGCAACAGGCCGATCTTCACCAGATAGTCGGGCGTGATCGACAGCGCGACGGTATCGCCGATCGCTTCGTGGAAGCCGTCGTTCGCGCCGTTCTTGTAAAGATACGGCTGGTTCTTGTAGGCGCGCTGATAATAATTGTGGCCGAGTTCGTGGTGGATCGTCACGAAATCGTCCGCATTCACCTTGGTGCACATCTTGATGCGGATGTCGTCGGCATTGTCGACGTCCCAGGCCGATGCATGGCAGATCACGTCGCGATCCGCGGGCTTGGTGATCTGCGACCTCTGCCAGAAGGTTTCGGGCAGCGGCGCGAAGCCCAGCGAGGAATAGAAGGCCTCGCCCTGCTTCACCATGCGCAGCGGATCGTAGCCCTTCGCCTTCAGCAGCTCGCCGGTGTCGTAGCCGACGTCGCCCGCGCCCTTGGGGGCGACGACATCATAGATATTGCCCCATTCCTGCGCCCACATGTTGCCGAGCAGGTCGCTGCGGATCGGGCCGGTCTTGGCCTGCACCGCATCGCCGTATTTCTCGTTCAGCTTCCACCGCACATAGGTGTGCAGCGACAGGTACAGCGGCTCGACCTCCTTCCAGATCTGGTCGGTTAGCGCCTCGAACTGCTGCGGGCTCATGTCGTAGCCCGAACGCCACATCGCGCCGACGTCGCCGAAGCCCAGCTCCTTCGCGCCGGCGTTCGAGATCGCGGTCATCCGCGTGTAATCCTTGCGCATCGGCGCGCCGACATTGTCGTTCCAGCTGACCCACATCTCCTTCAGCTTGGCGGGATCGCGCGTCGTGCCCATCGCCGCCTCGATGTCCGATCCGTTGATCGGCTTGCCGTCCAGCGTGCCCTTGCCCTTGCCATAGCTGGACGCCATGCGCGTCGTCAGCGTCGCAAGCTCGGTCGCCGCGCCCGGCGTGGTCGGCGCCGGCAGGCCGACACCGTTCTTCAGCAGGTCGAGCTTGCGGCGGGTATCGCCCGACACGCCGGCGACGCCGTTGAAGCGCGCCGCGCCCTTCGCCCATTGCACCGCCTTTTCGGTCAGCTCGGCGCCCGACCTGGCGGCGAGCGCGTCGGTGTCGTCGGTGATATAGGTCGCATTGACCCAGGCGGTCTGCTGCGCCGGCAGCGACAGGTCGGCCGCCTCCTTTTCGACGCCGGCGACATAGGCATCCGCCTCAGCCGCCGTGGGAACGGACGCAGGCGCGGCCTGCTGGGCAGCGACGGGCGCGGCGAACAGCGCCGCGGCAAGCGCGGCGGAGGAAACTAGACGCATGGAACGACGACCCCTGACAATCATGGTGTTGCCGTCAGGATGGGCGCGTCACCCCGCCGTGGTCAAGAACCAAGAAAGTCGGCGATCGCCTGGCCCAGCTCCGGCCTGGTGACCGCGCTCATGTGATTGCCCGGCACCTCGCGGAACATGGCGTGCGGCAGGGCATCGGCCAGCGCCGGGCCGGACCCGTTGTCGTCGTCGTCGATGCCGGTGACGACCAGCGTCGGCACGTCGATCCCCTCGATGACCGACGGCGGCGTATCGACGAACGTCCCCAGCACGTTGAGCAGCGCGACCGGGTCGCCCTGCGTCGTCTTCAGGAACGCCTCGGTCATCCACTCGGTCGTCCCGCGCTCGAAACTGCCGAGGTTGGTAAGCACGTTGCGGAAATAGCCGCCCCGCCCCGCGGTGCTGACGATGCCGGTCAGCCCCATGCCCGACAGCACCGCCCGCCGCGGTCGGGCTCCGTTCGCCAGCATCCGCATCGTCGTGCGCCCACCCAGCGAATAACCGCCCAGGTCATAGTCGCCCAGCCCGAGATGCTCGATCAGCGCCATGCCGTCGCGCATCAGCGCGTCGGGCGGATATGCGGCGGGATCGTGCGGCTTGTCGCTCGATCCGTGCCCGCGCAGGTCCGGCATGATCACCCGGAAACCGCGCTCGGCCAGCTTAGCGGCATGCCCGTAGCGGATCCAGTTGACCTCGGCGTTCGAAAAATAGCCGTGGATCAGGATCGCGGGCCGCCCCAAACCCATTTCGCGCCACGCCAGACGTGTGCCGTCGAAGCTGTTGAAGAATTGCGGTTCAATCGGGGAGCTTGCCACAGGTCTCGATCCATTTTCCGGCGATGCGTTCGTTCTGATCGGTGGATTGGGTCGGAAGACCGCGCGTGTCCAGCCATTGCGGATGGCAGCTCTCGATCCCGTAATGCGCGGTCGGACGAAAGCGACCGGGATCGTCGAAGCTGCCGACAGTCAGGTCCATCGACGCCTCGCCATCCGCTTCATAGGTCAGCGATGTGCCGCAAGCCGCGCAGAAGCCGCGCTGCGCGAACGGCGAGGATCGATAGCGCTCCGGCGCCTGCGTCGTCCACGTCACCGCGCTGCGCTCGACCTGGGTCAGCGCCACCGATACAGCACCGACCGCGCGCTGACACATGCGGCAATGGCACAGATAGGCGTCGTCCTGTTCCGACAGCAGCGTATAGCGCACCCGCCCGCACTGGCAGCCACCCGTCCGCTCCACCATGTCGCACCTCCGTGATCGGCTCTTTTGTCGGCACGCATATCGTCCTATATGCGATCCATGAAAGACAGTATTTCTGTCTTAGTTCGTGGCGATCCGGGCGCCACACCCTGTGCGTATCCGTCTTGAGCCCGCGAAGATGAGGACCCGATTGCGATGGCCGAGGCCGATCCGCAGCGCGATATCACCAGCGAGGCGACACGCGTTGCCGCCCCCCGCCGCCGCTGGCTGCGGCCGTTGCTGCTCGTCAGCGTGCCGCTGCTGATCGTCGCGGTCGGCGCCTATTTCTGGCTGACCTCCGGCCGCTTCGTCGGCACCGACAACGCCTATGTCGCGCAGGACAAGGTATCGGTGTCCGCCGATGTCGCCGGCCGGATCGTCGAAGTCGCCGTCCGCGAAAACCAGCCGGTGAAGGCGGGCGACCTGCTGTTCCGGATCGATCCCGCCCCCTATCGGATCGCCGTGGCACAGGCGAATGCGGGGATCGCCAATGCCCAGGTCGCGCTGACCGGGCTGAAGGCGGATTACGCCGGCACCTCCGCCGACATCCAGGCCGCGCGCGACGCGATCCAGAATGCGTCGGAGGACTATGGCCGTCAGCAGCGCCTGATGCAGCAGGGCTTCACCACCCGCGCCCGCCTTCAGCAATCGCAGCACGCGCTGGAACAGGCGCGCGCGCAGCTCGCCAATGCGCAGGCGTCCGCCACGCAGGCGCGCGCCAAGCTCGCCACCGGCGCGGCGGTGCCCGGTGCCAATCCGGCGATCGCCGCCGCGCAGGTGCTGCGCCAGAAGGCGGCGCTCGATCTGACGCGTACGACGGTGCGGGCGCCGGTGGCCGGCACGATCAGCCAGGCCGACCGGCTCCAGGTCGGCCAGATGATGATCACCGGCCTGCCCGCGGTCAGCATCGTCGCCAACG
>CAYQPM010000132.1:0-6459 GCA_964419295.1 uncultured Stakelama sp.
GGCGATGGCTGTGGCCGCCTTCGCGGGTGAGGTGGAGCGCCCCCTGCCCATCGCTACCTTCGGTGGCGAAGGGCACGCCCAGTTGCGTCAGCCGCTCGATCGCGGCGGGTGCGCCCTCGACGACGAATTCGACGATGTCGCGGTCGTTCAGGCCGGCGCCGGCGACCATCGTATCCTCGACATGGTTGTCGAACGTGTCGCCGGGTTCGAGCACCGCGGCGATGCCACCCTGCGCCCAGGCCGTCGATCCCTCGTTGAGCGCGCCCTTGGCGAGCACGGTGACCCGGAACCGATCGGCGAGATTGAGCGCGGCGGTGAGGCCGGCGGCGCCCGAACCGACGATCAGCACGTCGCTGAGATGCGTCGATCCGGTCATCGCGACGTCGCCCGCGCCGCGCGGAAGTTGCCGAAGTTGCCGGTACGTCGGCGTCGGAAACGCCCGCCGCATGAAAGCTGCCCACGAAGGCGATCGAACGGCGAGGCGAGAGAGGAAGCAGCCATCGCCACGCCTTGGCATAAACGCGGGACTGTAGGACAGGACGTTTTCGCCGCGCGCGGGGTGTCGGGGCCGTACTGACACGACGTACACCCGACATCCGCGTCGCCGGCGCGCCCGGATGTCGGAGGCTTTGCAGGCGATGCAGAACCCTTGAGGTGTATCAGGCCAGCGGCAGTGCACTTGCCCCGGCTGGCGTCAGATAACCTTCAGCGACGAGGAACGAGCGCAACGCCGCGGGGTAGCCTGCCGGCTCGTGCCGGTAATGGGCAAGCATTACCCGCCACGCCGACCGGACCTGCCCAAGCCGGGCGGCGTCGGCGACGAAGGCCGCGCAATTGCCGTTGCGATCACGCTCTGCTGACACGCAGATGCGGCGATGCGCTGGAAGGTCATGCGCGAACAATGGTCGCACGGCGGGATCAGCTGAGATGTCGATGCTGCGCCCGTCGCGCACGGCAAGTACGAGCGGTGTTCCAGGCACGCAGGCGTTGCACTCGCCCGAAAAGTTGAACCCGCGCGCCTTCAACACGAAGACAAGGCGGCCGTCTTTCACCAGTCTACGGGGGAGCAGGCTTACCTCGCCCGTCAACTCCCGGCTGTCGTGATGCTTAAGCGGCACCGCTCGGAAGCCGTGAGCGACCGGTTCGATCACCGTCACCGCAGTCAAGCCGGCCGAGCCACCCCATTGGTTATCGACCACCACTGCCGAACGCCCCGTACCAGGTGCAAGATGGATGACCGCAACACGCACGAACGAGGCTTGAGGATTGCTGATCATTTCAAACGGCGCGACGCCGGGCCGGGTGACGGTTATGGTCGCTTGATTGCTAACCTTGTCGAAATTGCATCCCTCGTTTTGAGCTGGCAGTTTGCAGGGAGTGGCTGCAACCTCGACCATGAGGCCACCGGCGACGATCGCAACCGGGGATGCGGGATGTATACCCCAGGTCTGGAACACGCCCATCGTCTTCGTCGCCGAGGGCTGCGGCGCTGCGCCGAGGAGCAGTGCGGGCAGAAGACCGATGAGCAGACGCATGAATAGATGTCCCCTGGTGAGGGGCCATCATAGCAAACCACGATCCGAATGAACGAGCAACGTGCATCATTAGCCGATTATCTCGTCACGCGATGAAATGACTGAGCACCGCATAAGGGAGCCCTGCCTTGCCAATAGGACAGGGCAATTTGCGTTTCGGGCCGGTCGTACGGAACGGCGGAGCGCGACGGGCTGTGCCGAAAGCGTGCATCGGATATTTGCATCTGGACTGATGCAGAACCCATGAGTTTTGCATGATAAGCTTGAAGCCCGGTAGTCGGCGACCACCGGTTACTGGTTAGTTGAGTCAGCGATGTAACGGATGGTCATTGATCCTGCTGGATGACCGTTCCTGCCAAAACTTCGTCGGGTATGTCCTTCGATATCTCCGGTATGGACGGTGACAAGCAGATCTGTCGGAGACGTCCATCGAAGGTCGGGCTTGGGGCTGGTAATTAAGCCCGTAGCCAGATCCACTTTGAAAAACCAACCATCGTCACCGGCTGGTGCGGCATCCATGCGCAGCCGGTATTGGTTGCTTTCTTCGTCGTTGTAAGTGTCCTCGATCAGCGTAGCGAAATAGGCCGGCTTCTGCGTAGGGCGGACAATCCACTTCCGTTCGACAGGCCGGGGACCTGAACAGGCCGACAGAGACAGTGCTACGATTAGCAGGGGCGGAAAAACCTTCACGGCCTCAAATCGCACCGTGAATAGCGATCCGCCAGTGGCCGGTTGCCTGATGCAAAACTTCTGATTTCCGCATCACATCGATCCCTCATCCCTGCGCGTTCGTCAGGCTGAGGAAGACGTCCTCAAGGTCGGGTTCCTTGGTCGTCACGTCGACGATGCCGAAGCCGCCGTGCTGGACTGCCGCCAGCACTTCGCCGGCGTTGACGCGATCCTTGGCATAGGTGATCTCCAGCGTTCGCGTGCCCTTGAGCACGATCTTGCCGAAACAGGCGTTGGCGGGCAGCGTCGCGACGTCGCGGTCGACGGTGACGGCGACGACCTTTTCCTGTGCCTTGCCGACCAGTTCGCGGGTCGGTTCGTTGGCGATCAGCTTGCCGTGGTTGATGATCGCGATCCGGTCGCACAGCTCCTCGGCCTCTTCGAGATAGTGCGTGGTGAGTACGACGGTGACGCCCGCGGCGTTGAGTTCGCGGACATAGGCCCACAGCTGCTGGCGCAGCTGGATATCGACGCCCGCGGTGGGTTCGTCGAGGACGAGGACGGGCGGCGAATGGACCATCGCCTTCGCGACCATCAGCCGCCGCTTCATGCCGCCCGACAGGGTGCGGGCATAGGCGTTCGCCTTGTCCTCCAGATGCACCGCGCGCAGCAGGTCCATCGAACGGCGCTCACGCTTGGGCACGCCGTACAGCCCCGCCTGGATCTCCAGCGTCTCGATCGGCGTGAAGAAGGGGTCGAACAGGATCTCCTGATTGACGATGCCGATCGACGCCTTGGCGTTGCGCGGGTGGGCGTCGATGTCGAAGCCCCAGATCTCCGCACGCCCCTCGGTCTTGTTGACGAGGCCCGCCAGGATGTTGATCAGCGTCGACTTGCCCGCGCCGTTCGGGCCGAGCAGCCCGAAGATCTGGCCGCGCGGCACGTCGAAGGTGACCCCGTCGAGCGCGCGCTTGCCGCCCTGATAGGTCTTGCAGAGGTTCTGGATACGGATCGCGGCCTCGGTCATGGCCCGCGGAATACGCCGATCGGTGCGGGGTGCAAGTCTTCTAAGCCGTCGCTCGGGATCGCTGGCCCACGCCACCCCGTCACCCCGGACTGGTTCCGGGGTCCACTTTGCGGCGAGGAGAATGGCATGAGCAGCAAGGGCACGCCTGTGGCCCGGTGGACCCCGGAACCAGTCCGGGGTGACGGGGTGGGAGAGCGATGTCTCGAACCTCGCCCGGATACTCGCATCGGGGAGGATTGAAGAGCCGCCTGCCCCTTGCTAATCGCTGCGCCATGATCCCGCCGCCCGAAACCGTCCGCGTCTCCCAGCGCCGTGTCGCCTGCGACGGCGCCACCGACATTCCCGGCGGGGCCGCGCTCGGCCATCCGCGCGTGTTCCTGCAGATCGACGAGGACGGCTATGTCGATTGCGGCTATTGCGATCGGCGCTTCGTGTTGATCGGCGGACCGGCGGATCATGCCGATCAGTCGAAACTGCCCGATCATCCGGATGGCGCGAGCGTTTAACGCTCCTATATTGGCCGCATGACACTTGCTGCCGATCCCCGCTCGTTCCTGTATCGCGATGCCCTGTCGCCCGACGCCGCGCTCCGCCTGACCGCGGACGCGCTCGGCAAGGCCGATGACGGCGAATTGTACCTGCAATATCGCCGGGCCGAGGCGTTCGGCTTCGACGACGGCCGGCTGAAGACGGCGAGCTACGATACCAATGCGGGCTTCGGCCTGCGCGCGGTGTCGGGCGAGATGACCGCCTTCGCCCATGCCAACGAACTGTCGGAAGCCGCGATCAAGCGCGCGGGCGAGACGATGGCGCTGATCGATCCGACCACCAGCGCCAAGGCACCGCCGCCGCAGGGCAACAACCGTCACCTCTACACCGACGCCGATCCGCTCGACCTGGTGCCGTTCGCCGACAAGGTGAACCTGTGCCAGACGATCGACGCCGCCGCCCGCGCGCGCGATCCGCGCGTCGCGCAGGTGTCGGTCGGCCTGTCGGGCACGTGGAGCGTGGTCGAGGTGGTGCGGCCGGACGGCTTCGTCGCCACCGACGTGCGCCCGCTGGTGCGGCTCAACATCCAGATCGTCGTCGAACAGAATGGCCGGCGCGAGACGGGCACGTTCGGGATCGGCGGGCGCTATCTGTACGACCGGCTGTTCGACGCGGCGGTGTGGAATCGCGGGATCGACGAGGCGCTGGCGCATGCGCTGATCAACCTTGATTCAGTGGCGGCGCCAGCGGGCGAGATGACCGTGCTGCTCGGACCGGGCTGGCCGGGGATCGTGCTGCACGAGGCGATCGGCCACGGGCTCGAGGGGGATTTCAACCGCAAGGGCACCAGCGCCTTTTCCGGGCGGATCGGCGAGCGCGTCGCTGCGGCGGGCGTGACGGTGGTCGACGACGGTTCGATCCCCGATCGGCGCGGTTCGCTGTCGATCGACGACGAGGGCACGCCCACCGGCGAGACGGTGCTGATCGAGGATGGCATCCTCAAGGGCTATATGCAGGATCGCCTCAATGCGCGGCTGATGGGCGTCGCGCCGACCGGCAACGGCCGCCGCGAAAGCTTCGCGCATGCGCCGATGCCGCGGATGACCAACACCTTCATGAAGGGCGGCAAGGACGATCCCGCCGAGCTGCTGAGCCGGGTGAAGCGCGGCATCTTCGCCAAGAGCTTCGGCGGCGGTCAGGTCGACATCGTGTCGGGCAAGTTCGTGTTCTCGTGCACCGAGGCCTATCTGATCGAGGACGGCAGGATCGGTGCGCCGATCAAGGGTGCGACGCTGATCGGCGATGGGCCGACGGTGCTGACCAAGGTCACCGGGATCGGCAACGACTTCGCGCTGGACGAGGGCATCGGCGTCTGCGGCAAGGGCGGGCAGAGCGTGCCGGCGGGTGTCGGCCAGCCGACGTTGCTGGTGGACGGGCTGACGGTCGGGGGTACGGCGACGGCGTAACCCGGATCGACATGTCTCTCGGAGATCGAGCCCTTATCGCGGAACCGGTCGGTGATGAGGGATCTGACAAGCCTTGCACCTCATCAGATCTCGAGGGAGATCAGGCCTAGAAACCGAATCCGCTTGTCAGCATGTCGAGCGCATTCTTGATGTCGTATTCGTGCGCCGCGAGGCTGGTGACCGTTCCGATCACGTCCCGCTTGGCGATACTGCGCGCCAGCGGTGTGATCATCGTCAGCCGCTGTCCGGCGACTTCGAAGCTGGGCGTGAGGCGCGGCAGGTCGATGCAATCGAGCGCGCGAAGCGGCACGACGAAGCGCGTGGGCAGATCGATCAGGAAATCGGACTGGCAGTCGAGAACCAATATGTCGCCGGTTACCCTCAGGACGTCGAACTGGGCCATCAGAGCGCGGCCAGATGCGCAAGTGGATCGCCATTCGCTTCGTACCATTCCGTGAACCGGCCGATCGCCTCGCGATTGTCCTCGCGCCACCGTCGTTCCTGCTCGGCCTTGATCGCGAGGCGCAGCGCCACTTCCGTCGTTCGAGACAGATTGATGCCCGCTTCCCGCGCGGCTGCTACGATGCCGGTGTCCAGCGAGACGTTGACGGGCTTGCGCGTGCCCGAGCCGATGCGATCGTGTTTCATGGGTGACATATGCGCGCATGCTTTGTGCGCAGCAAGCTGCATCGCTAAACGATGCTCGTTCTTAACGACTGACGAAGGGAAATCCGACCGTTATGAGCCTCGTCGAACTGGGTCGGTACGACCGTAACCTGGCCAATATCATCGTCGGGCGGCTGGATGCCGAAGGCATCGATGCGATCGCCTTCGATGGCGGGGCGAGTATCGCCGATGGCAGCTACCTGCTGATCCCGGTGCGGGTGATGGTGGATCCCGACGATCTGCCGGCCGCGCAAACCATCATCGACGCTGCCCAAATTTGAGGCAGCGGCGCCGCGCTGCACAATAAACCGACCTTCGTTTGCGAGCCGATGGCCCGGTGCGTGGCGGAAGCCGGTCGTTTCGCGACTGGCACGATGATTGCGATGGACTTCCCGGACTATCAGGGGGGCACGGATGAAGCTGGTCATTGCGATCATCAAACCGTTCAAGCTCGACGAGGTGAGGGAAGCGCTCACCACGTTGGGGGTCGCGGGGATGACGGTGACCGAGGTGAAGGGGTTCGGCCGGCAGAAGGGCCAGACCGAGATCTATCGCGGCGCCGAATACAGCACCAACATGGTGCCCAAGATCAAGATCGAGGTGGTCT
>CAYQPM010000133.1:0-6428 GCA_964419295.1 uncultured Stakelama sp.
ATGCCGTCAATTCCAAGGATCACACCACGCTGGTCGCCGCGGTGAAGGCCGCCGGCCTGGTCGACACGCTGTCGGGCCCGGGTCCGTTCACCGTCTTCGCCCCGACCAACGCCGCCTTCGCCAAGCTGCCGGCCGGCACCGTCGACACGCTGGTCAAGCCCGAGAACAAGGCGACGCTGACCAGCATCCTCACCTATCATGTCGTTGCCGGCACGATGACGTCGAAGCAGATCGCCGCCGCGATCAAGGCTGGCGGTGGCACCGCGACGCTGACCACGGTGCAGGGCGAACCGCTCACCGCATCGATGAAGATGGGCAAGCTGGTGCTGACCGATGCCAAGGGCGGCAAGTCGATCGTCACGATCAAGGACGTCATGCAGTCGAACGGCGTGATCCACGTCGTCGACACGGTGCTGATGCCCTGATTTCATTACTACCGATTGCGCGGTGCCGAACCCTCCCGGTCGGCACCCGCGATCCGCGCGGATGACACCCTCGCCGCGCGGCGATCCCCCTCCCACCCCACCGGGGAGGGGGATTATTCTTGCGGCGAACGCGATCAGGTCGCCGCCTCGGCGATGCCCCTGCGTTACGCGCACGGGCTAAGGGGTGACGGATGGCGCGCACCGGACTACATGCCCGCCCGATGTCCCAGACCCCGAACCGCACCCAGGCGCGCGCCGCCGCCCGCCTCGCCGCCGTACAAGCGCTCTATCAGCACGAGATGGAGGGCACCGCTGTGCCCGTGCTGCTCCACGAATTCCACAACCACCGGCTCGGCGCGACGATCGAGGATGCGGAATATGCAGAGGCCGATGTCGATTTCTTCGACGATCTGGTCCGCGGCACCACCGCCCGCGCCGGAGAGATCGACCTGGCGATCGAGAGCAAGCTCGCATCCGGCTGGACGCTGGCGCGGCTCGACAAGCCGATGAAGGCGATCCTGCGCGCCGGCACCTACGAACTGATGGCGCGCAAGGACGTGCCGGTCGGCGCGACGATCAGCGAATATGTCGATGTCGCCCACGCCTTCTACGAACGGCGCGAGGCGGGGTTCGTCAACGGGCTGCTCGACGCCATCGCCAAGGATGTGCGCGCCTGATCGCATCACCCTCTCCGCGCCGGAGAGCGAGACAGACCATGACCGAAGCCGACTTCCTCGCCGCGTTGCGCACCCTGCCGCTCCACCCTGCCGCGCGCGGGCTGCGCGACGATGCGGCCCGGCTGGTCCACGCGCCGCTCGTCGTCACCACCGACACCCTGGTCGAGGGTGTCCACTTCCTCGCCACCGATGCGCCCGCCGATGTGGCGTGGAAGCTCGTCGCGACCAACCTGTCCGACATCGCCGGCAAGGGCGCCAGGCCCGACGGCATCCTGCTCAACTATCCGCTGTCGGATGATGCCTGGGACCGCGCCTTTCTCGTCGGGCTGGCGGAGGTGCTCGCCGCCTGCGGCACCACCCTGCTCGGCGGCGACACGGTGACGCTTCCCGCCGGTGCGCCACGCTTCCTCACCGTCACCGCCTTCGGCTGCGACACCCCGGCCCCACCGCGCAGCGGCGCGGGCGAGAACGACGCCTTGTGGGTGACCGGCACGATCGGCGACGCGGGCGCCGGGCTGGAGATCGCGCAAGGCGTGCCGGGGCCGGCCGACCTCGCCGCCCGCTATCGTCGGCCGGTGCCGCGACTGGCAGAAGGCCGGGTGCTCAGCCGTATCGCGCATGCGATGATGGACATCAGCGATGGGCTGTTGATCGACGCCGCTCGCATGGCGGCGGCGAGCGGACTGGCCGTCGAGCTGGACCTCGCTGCCGTGCCGCTGTCGGATGCCTATCGCGCGCATGTCGGACAGGATCGGGCGGCGCGGTTGCGGGCGGCAAGCGCCGGCGACGATTACGAGCTGCTGTTCGCAATGCCCGCCGACACGATGCCGATGGTGCAGGCAACCTGCATCGGCCGCTTTGCGCGCGGCGCCGGCCTGCGGCTGATGGACGGCGACGAGGCCGTTCCGCTGCCGGCGCGGCTCGGCTTCCAGCACGGCGACACCTGAACCGCGCGAGGATGAGGCCGGACCGCCCAGGGTCCGGCCTCGGCCTGGACGATCAGACGCCCGTCACTGCCATTCCAGGATGACCTTGCCCGACTGGCCCGAGCGCATCGCGTCGAAGCCCTGCTGGAAATCGTCCGCGGCGAACCGGTGGGTGATCAACGGCGTGAGGTCGAGTCCGTTGCGGATCAGCCCCAGCATCTTGCGCCAGGTCGTGAACATCTCCCGGCCATAGACGCCGCGGATCGTCAGCGCCTTGAAGATCATATCCGACCAGTTGACCTCCATCGTGTCGGCGGGAATGCCGAGCATGGCAAGGTTGCCGCCCATCATCAGCGCATCCACCGCCTGGCGGATCGCCGGGATCGATCCGGACATTTCCATCGCAACGCTGAAGCCGTTGGCGATGCCCTCCTGCGCCATCACGTCGCGCAGATCCTCGCGTGACACATCGACCGGACGCACGTCCGCGACCCGGGTGGCGAGGTCGAGGCGATAGGGGTTGATGTCGGTCAACACCACCGACCGCGCACCCGCGCGGCGCGCGATCGCCGCGGCCATGATGCCGATCGGGCCGGCGCCGGTGATCAGCACATCCTCCCCCATCAGGTCGAACTGCTGCGCGGTGTGGACGGCATTGCCGAACGGATCGAGGATCGCACCGATATCGTCGCTGACATATTCGGGCAGCGGGACGACGTTGAACGCGGGGATGGCGAGATATTCGGCGAAACAGCCCTGCCGGTTGACGCCGACGCCGACGGTATTCGGGTCGAGGTGGAAGCGCCCCTCGCGCGCGGCGGCGCTGTCGATGTCGATGACATGGCCTTCGCCCGATACGCGTTGGCCGACATGCAGGTCGCGCGACACCGCCGATCCGATCTCGACGATCTCACCGGCATATTCGTGGCCGGTGATCATCGGCGTCGGGATCGTCTTGCTGGCCCAGGCGTCCCAATTGTAGATATGGATGTCGGTGCCGCAGATTGCGGTCTTCTTGATGCGGATCAGCACGTCGTCTGGGCCGCATTCGGGGATCGGCGCGGTGGTCGCCCAAATGCCTTCGCGCGGCTCCAGCTTGCCAAGGCCCTTCATCACGTCGTTGCGGATGACGGTGGCGGGTTTGTCGAGGGTCAGCGTGTCCATCAGATGATCCTCAATGTGCGGCCGACCTCGATGAAGATATCGGCGGCCGTGTTGATGTCGTCGGCGCTATGCGCGGCGGACATCTGCGTCCGGATGCGCGCCTTCCCCTTGGGAACGACGGGAAAGTAGAAGCCCGTGGCCAGCACCCCGGCTGCGAGCAATGCGGACGCCATCTGTTGGGCGAGCGCCGCTTCGTGGAGCATCACCGGCACGATCGCATGTTCGCCGGGCACCAGTTCGAACCCGGCATCCGCCATGCGCGTGCGGAACACGGCCGCATTGGCGCGAATGCGTTCGCGGCGGGCATCGCCGTCCGCCGAGCGCGCAACGGCGATCGCCGCGAGGCTCGCGCCGCACACCGCCGGGGTGATCGAATTGGAGAACAGATACGGCCGCGCGCGCTGGCGCAACACGTCGATCACCGATTGCGCGGCGACGATGAAGCCGCCCATCGCTCCGCCCAGCGCCTTGCCGAAGGTGCCGCTGATGATGTCGATCCGGCCCTGTACGCCGCGCAGGCCGGGCGTGCCGACGCCCTGCGGCCCCACGAATCCGGTCGCGTGGCAATCGTCCACCATGGTCAGTGCGTCATAGCGCTCCGCCAGATCGGCGATCGTATCGAGCTGCGCGATCGTGCCGTCCATCGAGAACACGCCGTCCGTGACGATCAGGATCGACCGCACGCCCTCGGCCCGTGCCTGTTTCAGCACGCGTTCCAGATCGTCCATGTCGTTGGTCGCGAAGCGGTAGCGCTTCGCCTTCGACAGGCGGACGCCATCGATGATCGACGCGTGGTTCAGGCTGTCGGAGACGATGGCATCCTGATCGCTCAACAGCGGTTCGAACACGCCGCCATTGGCGTCGAACGCCGCCGCGAACAGGATCGCATCGTCATAGCCGAGGTAATCGGCGATGCTGCGCTCCAGCGCCTTGTGAATATCCTGGGTGCCGCAGATGAACCGCACCGAAGCCAGCCCCGCGCCCCATTCGCGCGTCGCGTTCAGCGCGCCGTCGATCACGCGGCGATCGTTCGCCAGACCCAGGTAGTTGTTCGCGCACAGGTTCAGCACCTGTTTCCCGCCGATATTCACCCGTCCGTCCTGCGGCGACGACAAGACACGCTCCGGCTTCAACAGCCCCGCGGCCTCCATCTCGACCAGCTCGGCAGACAGACGTTCGAAAAATTGCGAATCCATGGACCGGCCTCCTTCGCAACCGTCGTACGGTATAACGGAAGGTGCGTCCAGTATGCTGGATAAGAGAAATTATACGATCAGACGGTCATCACCAGCAGCGCGCGCGTCACGCCCGTGCCCACCGCCGTGATGGTATGCGCGACGTCGGCGGGGTATCGCGCGGTCGCGCCCAGCGGCACGTCGACCTCCTCCGTCCCGACCCGCACCTGCGCCGCGCCCTCCAGCACCGTCAGATGCTCGCGCGTGCCCTTGGCATGCGGCTGCGAATCGAGCGCACCGCCCGGTTGGAAGATCAGCTCATACCATTCATATTCCTCGGCATGATTGGCCGGGCTGAGGATGCGCAGCGTGCATGATCCATCCTCGGTCTTGATCTCGGGCGTGAAGGATGCCGACGCCACCTCGATATGCGGACGGCGCTCGCTCACCTGCCCGACGATCAGCTCAGAGATGTCGATCTTCAGCGCGTTGCACAGCGCCCATACCGTGGCGAGCGACGGATTGGCCTGCCCCCGTTCGATCTGGGACAGCATCGATCGCGACACGCCCGATGATTTGGCGAGATCGTCCAGCGTCAGCTGCCGGCCCTTGCGCACCGCCTGGATATGGGGGCCGATCTGCGGCGCGCCCGCCTCAGACATCGAAGCCGGCGGCCGCAGCGGATCGCGGGAGGACAAGGTGGTTGCGCATGCCGACGACATAGCAACGATGCGGGCGGTCGCGCCACCCATCTCGCCCGCCGCCAAATGCTCCTGCCACAACCGCTTGCGCTCCGCCGCGCACCGCCATAGCCTTCGGCCACGCGCACGAGACCGGGGGCACACCGGCCGGGCGCCAACAGGAGAAGGGATTTGCGCGAATGACCACGGTCGCCATCGCCATCCTCTGCGGCGTCGTCGCCGTGGTCTATGGCTTCTTCACCAGCCAGCAAGTGCTGCGCGCATCGCCGGGCGATGCGAAGATGCAGGACATCGCCGCCGCCATCCAGGAAGGCGCCAAGGCCTATCTGGGCCGCCAATATACCACCATCGCCATCGTCGGGGTGATCGTCGCGATCATCCTGTTCGCCACGCTCGGGCTGATCTCGACGGTCGGCTTCGTCATCGGCGCCGTGCTGTCGGGCGTCGCGGGCTATGTCGGCATGAACATCTCGGTGCGCGCCAACGTCCGCACCGCAGAGGCCGCGCGCCATTCGCTGCAGGGCGGCCTCACCATGGCGTTCCGGTCGGGCGCGGTCACCGGCATGCTCGTCGCCGGGCTGGGCCTGCTCGCGATCAGCAGCTTCTTCTGGTATCTGACCGGCCCCGCCGGCCACGCGCCCAACGACCGGATCATCGTCGAGGCGCTGACCGCGCTCGCCTTCGGCGCGTCGCTCATCTCGATCTTCGCGCGTCTCGGCGGAGGCATCTTCACCAAGGCCGCCGACGTCGGCGCCGACCTCGTCGGCAAGGTCGAGGCCGGGATTCCGGAGGACGATCCCCGCAACCCCGCGGTCATCGCCGACAACGTCGGCGACAATGTCGGCGATTGCGCCGGCATGGCCGCCGATCTGTTCGAAACCTATGTCGTCACCCTCGGCGTGACGATGATCTCGATCGCGCTGCTGATCCGCGCCGACAGCGCCGAACTGATGCGCCTGATGACCCTGCCGCTGCTCGTCGGCGGCGTGTGCATCATCACCTCGATCATCGGCACCTACATGGTCCGCCTCGGCAAGGGGACGATCATGGGCGCGCTCTACAAGGGCTTCTGGACCTCCGCGCTGCTGTCGATCCCCGCGATCTACTTCGCCACGCAATATGTGCTGGGCGATCTCCACCGCACCATCGGCAGCGCCGGCTTCCTCGATGCGGTGTCGGACGACCTCACCACCGGCTTCGACCGTCCGGCCGCCGTGGCCGGCGCGATCCCCGGCTTCACCGGCATGGACCTGTTCTGGTGCATGGTCATCGGCCTCGCGGTCACAGGCCTGATCGTCTGGATCACCGAATATTACACCGGCACCAACTATCGCCCGGTCAAATCGATCGCCGCCGCCAG
>CAYQPM010000134.1:0-6374 GCA_964419295.1 uncultured Stakelama sp.
GTCACCTTACAGCCGATCGGCAGGCCTTCGCGGATCTTGAAGCCGGCGATCGCCTTCTTGGCCACGGTCTTGACCGGCTTCTGGCCCGCGATCAGCGTCAGCTCGGCCACGGCGGCGTCGAGCTTCTTCTGGTCGCCGGCGGCCTCGCCGACACCCATGTTGATGACGATCTTCTCGAGCTTGGGCACCTGCATCGGGTTCGTGTAGTTGAACTCCGACTGCAGCTTCGCCTTCACCTCGTCGACGTAGCGCCGCTGCATCCGCGGCAGCTCACGTGTGTCCTTCATCGTCCTAACCCTCGATCACGTCGCCGCCGGGCCGGGCGACGCGGACCTTGCGGCCATCGTCCAGCACCCGGAACCCGACCCGCGTCGGCTTGTCGGTTTTGGGGTTCAGCAGCATGACGTTCGAGAGGTGGATCGTGGCCTCCTGCTCGATGATGCCGCCGGGCTTGCCCATGCCCTGCGCCTTGGTGTGCTTCTTGGCGACGTTGACGCCCTGCACGACCGCCCGGTTGTCCTTCGGGCTGACCGAGAGAACCTCGCCGCGCTTGCCCTTGTCGGACCCGGTGATCACCACGACGGTGTCACCCTTACGGATACGAGCGGCCATTACAGCACCTCCGGCGCCAGCGAGATGATCTTCATGAACTTCTTGCCGCGAAGCTCACGCACCACCGGTCCGAAGATGCGGGTGCCGATCGGCTCCTGCGACTTGTTGATCAACACGGCGGCGTTCTTGTCGAAGCGGATCGCGCTGCCATCGGCCCGGCGCACCGGGAACGAGGTCCGCACGATGACGGCCTGGTGGACGTCGCCCTTCTTCACCTTGCCGCGCGGGATCGCTTCCTTGATCGAGACGACGATCACGTCGCCGACCGAGGCCGTCTTGCGCTTGGAGCCGCCCAGCACCTTGATGCACTGCACCCGGCGAGCACCGGAGTTGTCGGCGACCTCGAGATTGCTCTCAACCTGAATCATGCTGCGCTCCCTTCGGCGGCGACGGGCGCCTCACGCACCGGAGCCTCGTAGCCCAGCGGCCGCTCGACGGCCTCGCCGTTGCGCTCCACCAGCATCCACGTCTTGCGCTTGCTGATCGGACGGCACTCCTCGATGCGGACCGCATCGCCGATCTTGCAGACGTTCAGCTCGTCATGCGCGGCGTACTTCTTGGAGCGCCGGATGAACTTCTTGTACAACGGATGGATCACGCGACGCTCGACAAGGACGGTGATCGTCTTGTCCATCTTGTCGCTGGTGACCCGGCCGGTCAGGACGCGCCTTGGCATCGCCCTTCTCCTCTACTTCTGCGAAGCGGCAGCGCCGCCTGTCTTGGTGGCGGAGCGCTTCTGCTCCGTCTGGATCGTCTTCACGCGGGCGATGTCGCGGCGCACCTTGCGCACACGGCCCACGCCCTCGGTCTGACCGGTCGCAGCCTGGAAGCGCAGGTTGAACTGCTCCTTGCGCAGGTCGAGCAGCATAGCGCCCTGCTCATCGGCGCTCTTGCCGCGGATGTCGGCTGGCTTCGTCATGATCAGCCCTCCCCGAGACGCGTGATGAACTTGGTGCGGATCGGCAGCTTGGCAGCGCCGAGCGACAGCGCCTCACGGGCGAGCTCCGGCGCCACGCCGTCGATCTCGAACATGATGCGGCCCGGCTTGACCCGGCAGACCCAGAACTCGGGGCTGCCCTTGCCGGAGCCCATGCGGACCTCGGCCGGCTTCTGCGACACGGGCACGTCCGGGAAGATCCGGATCCACACGCGGCCGGCGCGCTTCATCGAGCGCGTAATGGCGCGACGGGCGGCCTCGATCTGCCGGGCGGTGACGCGCTCTGGCTCGAGCGCCTTCAGGCCAAAGGAGCCGAAGTTGAGGGCGGTGCCGCCCTTCGCCAGGCCATGGATGCGGCCCTTATGGGCCTTGCGGAACTTGGTCCGCTTGGGAGAAAGCATGTCTCTGTTCCCTTACCGCTGCGGAGCCTGTTCGGCCGCACGGCGATCCTGCGCCAGCGGGTCGTGCGCCAGGATCTCGCCCTTGAAGATCCAGACCTTCACGCCGCACGTGCCATACGTCGTCTTGGCGGTTGCGACGCCGAAGTCGATGTCCGCGCGCAGCGTGTGCAGCGGAACCCGGCCTTCGCGATACCACTCGGTGCGGGCGATCTCGGCGCCGCCGAGGCGGCCGCCGCAGTTGATCCGGATGCCCTGGGCGCCCAGACGCATGGCCGACTGCACCGCGCGCTTCATCGCGCGGCGGAACGCCACGCGGCGCTCCAGCTGCTGCGCGATGTTCTCGGCCACCAGGGTGGCGTCGATCTCGGGCTTGCGGATCTCGACGATGTTCAGGCTGACCTCGGCCTTCGCCATCTTGGTCAGGTCCTTGCGCAGGGTCTCGATGTCCTGGCCCTTCTTGCCGATGACAACGCCCGGACGTGCCGCGTAGATGGTGACGCGCGGCTTCTTGGCCGGACGCTCGATGACCACGCGGCTGACGCCGGCGCCGGACAGCTTCTTGCGAAGGTGCTCACGGAGCTTGATGTCGGCGAGCAGCAGCTTCGAGTAGTCGGCCCCGGCGAACCAGCGGCTGTCCCACGTGCGGTTGATGCCGAGCCGAAGCCCGATCGGATTGACCTTGTGACCCATGGGTTAGGCGTTCCCTTCCGACTGGGCAGTCTCAGGCAGTTGCGCCTGCTCGCTGACCACGATGCGGATGTGGCTGAACCACTTCTCGATGCGCGACGCGCGGCCACGGCCGCGTGCCATGAAGCGGCGCATCACGATCGACTTGCCGACCTCGGCGCGGCTGACGACCAGACGGTCGACGTCGAGCTGATGGTTGTTCTCGGCGTTGGCGATCGCACTCTCCAGGACCTTGCGGACCTGCTGCGCGATGCGGCGCTTGCTGAACGTCAGCGTGGCGATCGCCTGCGAGGCCGGCTGGTTGCGGATCAGGCCGGCAACCAGGTTCAGCTTCTGCGGGCTGATGCGGATGTTGCGCAGGATCGCCTGGGCCTGTGTGTCGGCCAGGGTGCGCGGATGCTTTGGCTTGCTCATCTTAGCCCCGCTTCGCCTTCTTGTCCGAGGTGTGCCCGGTGAAGGTCCGCGTCGGCGAGAACTCGCCGAACTTGTGACCCACCATGTTCTCCGACACCTGGACCGGAAGGAACTTGTGGCCGTTATAGACGCCGAACGTCAGACCGACGAACTGCGGCAGGATGGTGGAACGACGCGACCAGATCTTGATGATCTCGTTGCGACCCGATGCCCGTGAGGCCTCGGCCTTGTTCAGGAGGTATCCGTCGACGAACGGACCTTTCCAGACTGAGCGAGCCATTAGTGCTTCCCCTTCGGACGCCGCCGGATGATGAGGCTGTCCGTCCGCTTGTTGACGCGCGTCTTGTAACCCTTGGTCGGCTTGCCCCAGGGTGTGACCGGATGACGGCCGCCCGAGGTCCGGCCTTCACCACCGCCGTGCGGATGGTCGACCGGGTTCATGACGACGCCGCGGTTGTGCGGGCGACGACCGAGCCAGCGGTTACGACCGGCCTTGCCGAGGCTCTGGTTCTGGTTGTCCGGGTTGCTCACCGCGCCCACCGTCGCCATGCACTCGGCACGGACGACGCGAAGCTCGCCGGACTGCAGCTTGATCTGCGCGTAGCCGGCATCCTTGCCGACCAGCTGGGCGTAGCAACCGGCTGACCGGGCCATCTTGCCGCCGCCGCCGATCTTCAGCTCAACGTTGTGGACGATGGTGCCGACCGGCATCGCCGCAAGCGGCATCGCGTTGCCGGGCTTGATGTCAACGCGGGCGCCAGCCACGACCTTGTCGCCGGCCTTGAGGCGCTGCGGGGCCAGGATGTAGGCCAGCTCACCATCGTCATACTTGACGAGCGCGATGAAGGCGGTGCGGTTCGGGTCGTACTCGAGCCGCTCGACCGTGGCGCTGACGTCGTACTTCTTCCGCTTGAAGTCGACGTAGCGGTAGGACTGCTTGTGCCCGCCGCCGCGGAAGAAGCTGGTGGTGCGGCCGTGGTTGTTGCGGCCGCCCGACTTGTTCTTGCCCTCGGTGAGCGTCTTGACCGGCTTGCCCTTCCAGAGCTCGCTGCGGTCGATCAGCACGGTGCCGCGAAGGCTCGCGGTGACCGGGTTGAATTGCTTCAATGCCATCGTCTAGATCCCCGGTCCCGGCTCAGCTCAGCCCGGTGGACATGTCGATCGACTGTCCTTCGGCCAGCTGCACATACGCCTTCTTCACATCCGAACGGACGCCCGGCCGGCCACGGAAACGCTTGGTCTTGCCCTTCTGCACCAGCGTGTTCACGCCGAGCACCTTGACGCCGAACAGGCCTTCGACCGCGGACTTGATCTCGGGCTTGGTGGCATCAATCGCGACGCGGAACACGACCTGGTTGCGCTCGGTCAGCAGCGTCGCCTTCTCGGTGATCACCGGGCTGCGGACGACGTTGAACATCGCCTCGCGCGACATGGTGGACGCCTTCTTGCGCGCCACCTGGACCTGACGGACGCTCATGCTGCGGCTCCCGCGTTGCGGTCGGGCCGGGCCAGACGCGCCTTCAGGCCTTCGATCCCGGCCGTGGTGACGACCAGCACGTCGTGGCGGATGATGTCGTAGACATTGGCGCCGACGGTCGGCAGCACATTGAAGCCGACGATGTTCTGGCTGGCGCGCAGAAAGTTCTCATCGACCACGTGATCGACGATCAGAGCGGTCTTCCAGCCGAGCGCCTTCAGCTTGGCGGCGAGATCCTTGGTCTTGCCGGTGCCGCCGGTGACGCCGTCGAGCACGACGAGCTTGCCCTCGGCCTGCTTCTGCGACAGCGCGCTGATCAGGCCCAGGCGACGGATCTTCTTCGGCAGGTCATATTCGTGGCTGCGCACGACGGGCCCGTGCACCACACCACCGGTGCGATACTGCGGCGACCGCAGGCTGCCCTGACGGGCGTTGCCGGTGCCCTTCTGCTTGTAGGGCTTCTTGGTGGTGCCCGAGACTTCGCCCATGCCCTTCACCTTGTGGGTGCCGGCCCGGCGCTTGGCCATCTGCCAATGCACCACGCGGGCGATGATGTCGCGACGCGGCGTCTGCGCGAAAAACTCGTCAGGCAGGTCGGCGGAGCCAGCAGCCCCGCCATCCAGTGTTTTAATATCGATCTGCATCGTCTGATCCCTAGGCTTCGGCCGGTGCCGCGTCGGTCGCGACAGCAGGAGCCCCGGTCCGGATCGCCGCCGGGTAGGGCGCATCCGCATGCCGGGCCTTCTTGATGGCGTCCCGCACCATCACGTAGCCGTTCTTCGCACCCGGCACCGCGCCGCGTACCATGAGCAGACCGCGCTCGGCATCGACCAAGGCGACCACCATGTTCAGGGTGGTGACGCGCTCGGAGCCGAGATGACCGGCCATCTTCTTGTTCTTGAAGGTCTTGCCGGGATCCTGACGGTTACCCGTCGAACCATGGCTACGGTGGCTGACCGACACGCCGTGCGAGGCTTCCAGGCCGCGGAAGTTCCAGCGCTTCATGCCGCCGGCGAAGCCCTTGCCCTTGGTGATGCCGCAGACGTCGATCTTCTGGCCGACCACGAAATGGTCGGCGGTGATGACCTGGCCGCTCTCCAGCAGCGCGTCCTCGGCTACGCGGAACTCGACCAGCTTGGCCTTCGGCTCCACCTTCAACTTGGCGTAGTGGCCCTTGTTGGGCTGGCTGACGTTCTTGACCTTCGCCTTGCCCCAGCCGAGCTGCACGGCGCTGTAGCCGTCCCGCTCCTGCGTGCGCACGTCGACGACCTGAACTTCATCCAGATGCAACACTGTCACCGGCACATGCGTGCCATCGTCCTTGAAGATCCGGGTCATACCCAGCTTCTTCGCAACCAGGCCGGTCCGGCCATTCCCGATCGTCATGGTCCGGGTCCTCTAGAGCTTGATTTCGACGTCCACGCCGGAGGCGAGGTCGAGCTTCATCAGCGCGTCCACCGTCTGCGGCGTGGGCTCCACGATGTCCAGAAGGCGGCGATGGGTCCGGATCTCGAACTGCTCGCGGCTCTTCTTGTCCACGTGGGGCGAACGGTTCACCGTGAACCGCTCAATGTGCGTCGGCAGCGGAATCGGGCCCCGAACCCGCGCACCGGTCCGCTTCGCCGTGTTCACGATCTCCCGCGTGCTGTTATCCAGCACGCGGTGATCGTACGCCTTCAGGCGAATGCGGATGTTCTGGTTATCCATAGTACTCGTCCGTTCGGGGCTGCCGGGTCGCGTTACTGAGTGATGCTGGCGACGACGCCGGCGCCCACGGTCCGGCCGCCTTCGCGGATGGCGAAACGCAGGCCGTCATCCATGGCGATCGGCGCGATCAGCGTCACGT
>CAYQPM010000135.1:0-6373 GCA_964419295.1 uncultured Stakelama sp.
GGCATGTCGAAGCTGATGACCGAGGCGATGCTGCGCGACGTCGCGGCGGCGCATCCGATCAACTATTGCGCGCTGCGCTACTTCAACGTCGCCGGAGCCGATCCGCAGGGCCGTTCGGGTCAATCGACGGTCGGCGCGACCCACCTGATCAAGATCGCGGTCGAGGCGGCAACCGGCAAGCGCGAGGCCGTGTCGGTGTTCGGCACCGACTTCGACACCCCCGACGGCACCGGGGTGCGCGATTATATCCATGTCAGCGATCTGGCCGCCGCCCATGTCGCCGCGCTGGAACTGCTGATCGCCGACCCCGCACGCAGCCACACGCTGAACGCCGGCTATAACCGTGGCTTTTCGGTCAACGAGGTGCTCGACGCGGTTGATCGGGTCACCAACATGACCATCCAGCGCCGCTACGAGGGCCGGCGCGCCGGCGATCCCGCGGCGCTGGTCGCCGACAACAGCGCGATCCTCGCCGCGCTGCCGTGGCGACCGCAGCGCGACGATCTCGATACGATCGTGCAGGACGCGCTGGCGTGGGAGCGCAAGCTCGCCGAACGCGGCTAGCGTGTCGTAGCGCGCGCGAACCGGCGTTCCCCGCCGATCGCGCGCCGCGCGCCGGCGGTCGCCGTCCACCAGCCGAGCGCCCAAAGGGTGCCGAAGCTCCAGCCGGCCAGTACGTCGCTCGGCCAATGGACGCCCAGATAGACGCGGCTGCATCCGATCGCGCCGACCATGATCACCGCCACGACCAGCAGGTAGCGGCGCGTCGCGCGATCCGGCGTCACCTGCCCGGCGAGCGAGGCGAGCGTCAGATAAACGACCGCGCTCGACGTGGCATGGCCGCTCGGAAAGCTGTAGCCGCTGGCATCGACCAAGTGCGGCACCAGATCGGGCCGCGCCCGCAGCACCAGACCCTTGATGATGTCGACCGCCCATCCACCGGTCAGGCATGCCGCCGCGGTGGCGAGCGCGGTCAGCCACAGGCGCTGCATCAGCAGGAAGCCGGTGACGATCGCGACGAACAGCGTCAGGACGATACCGCCGCCGAGATCGGTGACGTTGGCGGCGACGCGGGGCAGCCAGGACGGCCCATGCCAGGCACGCAGCCCGACGATGATCGCCCGGTCGAATGCGAAGGGATAATGGCTCGTGGCGAACGCACCCGCCAGCAGCACCGCGAGCCCCGCCGCGATCAGCGCCAGCCCGACCAACAGCGGCGGCAGTCTGCGGGTGCCGGGTCGGGAAGACGTATCGGGTTCGGAATCGGTCATCGCAGCCTCAACGCCCGCCCGGCGGCGTCGGTGCCATGTTCGGGAATACGATGGTGGGTCCGCCGGGGCTCGAACCCGGGACCTCTCGATTAAAAGTCGCTTGCTCTACCGACTGAGCTACGGACCCCCGCCATCGATCGACGCGACCTAGGGGCGAGGGCGCGGTCGGTCAACCGCATGTGCCAATTGACGAACGGTTCGCCGACTGACGGGGTCGCGCCAGTCCGGCGCGATGGTCGCCAACGGACCGAGCACGAACGCGCGCCGGCCCAGCGCCGCGTGCGGAATCGAGAGGGTGCGATCGCGCCAGCGGCCGCCCGACCACAACAGGATGTCGAGGTCGATCACCCGCGCGCCCCAGCGCCGCCCCCGGCGCCGACCGAAGTCGGCCTCGATCCGTTTCAGACGGTCGAGCAGCGCGAGCGGAGCCTCGTCGCTGGTAATCAGCGCGGCGGCGTTGGCGAAGCGGCGGATCGACGGACCGAGCGGGGCCGAACCGATCACGGGCGAAACCGCGACGACACCTCCGAGTGCCCGGATCGCGGCCCGCACCTCTGCGGCGGGCCCACCGTGCCGCCCACGGCGATTGGAGCCGATCCCGATCGCATAGATTGTCGTCGCCATGCGAGCGCTCTAGGCGACGCGGATGGATTTGACACCCGACACCCTCCCCGCTCGCCAGATCGCGCCGCTGCCCGCGGGCGAACCGCCCCACGACTGCCCGCGCTGCCCGCGGCTGGTCGCCGCCCGCGAAGCCTTGCGGCAGGACAATCCCACCTGGTGGAACGCGCCGGTGCCGGCCTTCGGCGATCCGGATGCATGGCTGGCGGTGGTTGGCCTCGCGCCCGGCCTGCACGGTGCCAATCGTACCGGACGCGCCTTCACCGGCGATCATTCCGGCGCGCTGCTGTTCGGCACGATGGCGAAGTTGGGACTCGCCACCGGCACCTTCGCCAATCGTGCGAACGACGATCTCGTGCTGACCGGTGCGATCGTGCTCAACGCGGTGAAGTGCCTGCCGCCCGCCAACAAGCCGACGCCGGAGGAGATCCGCACCTGTCGGCCGTTCCTCGACGATCAGCTCGCCGCGCTGACCCATGTGCGTGTGGTCGTCGCGCTGGGCCAGATCGCGCACCAGTCGGCGGTCAAGGTGATGGGCGGGCGGCTGCCCAAGGCGAATTTCGCCCATCTCGCCGAACATCGCATGCCGGACGGACGGGTGCTGATCGATAGCTATCACCCGTCGCGCTACAACCAGAACACCGGCCGCGTGAACGAAGAGATGTTCGAAGCGGTCTTCGCGCGGGCGGTGGCGCTGCGTCAGATGTCCTGAGTCAGATGTCCTGGGTCAGGCGGCCATAGAGTTCGGGGCGGCGATCGCGGAAGAAACCGAACGCGGCGCGGTGCCGCCTCACCCGGTCGAGGTCGAGCGTCGCGACGATCACCCCTTCGTCCTCACGGCCCAGTTCGGCGAGGATGTCGCCGCGTTCGTCGGTGATGAAGCTGGTGCCGTAGAAGGTCTGGCCATGCTCCACGCCGATCCGGTTGGCGGCGATGACGGGGACGACGTTGGACACGGCATGGCCGACCATGGCGCGCCGCCACAGCCGCGCGGTGTCGAGGCTGGTGTCGTGCGGTTCGCTGCCGATCGCGGTCGGATAGAAGAGCAATTCGGCGCCCATCAGCATCATGGCGCGCGCGGTTTCGGGATACCATTGGTCCCAGCATACGCCGACGCCGAGCTTCCAGCCGGGCGCGGTCGGCGGCGCGGGCCAGACCTTGAAACCGGTATTGCCGGGGCGGAAATAGAATTTCTCTTCATAGCCCGGGCCATCGGGGATGTGGCTTTTGCGATAGACGCCCTGCACCTCGCCATCGGGACCGATCATCGCGAGGCTGTTGTAATAATGGGGGCCGTCCGCTTCGAAGAAGCTCGTCGGGATCGTGACCTTCAGCGCCTCGGCCAGCGCCTGCATCGCCAGCACCGCCTTGTGCTCGCCGACCGGCGCGGCATGCGCGAACAGCCCCTCGTCCTCGACCCGGCAGAAATATTCGCCCTCGAACAATTCCGGGGGCAGAATCACCTGCGCGCCCTGCCCCGCCGCTTCGCGCACGAGGCGCGAGACGTTGGTGATGTTCGCATCGATATCGTTGGTAAAGCCGAGTTGCAGCGCGGCGACGGTGATCTGGGTCATGCGCGGCCATGTAGTGGCGTCGAGGGGCAACGTCACCCCTTTGCCCGCGTCGCGTCGAAGCGCCGGCCCTGGTGCTCACCCGTCGGGTCGGCCCCGCCTATGGCTGGGCGGGAATCTGCTGGCTGATGCAATGGAAGCTGCCGCCACCCGTCAGGATGTGATCGGCGCGCAAGCCCACCGCCTCGCGATCCGGGAACAGCGCCTGGATCGCCGCGACCGCCGCCGCATCGTTCTCGGCACCATAGATCGGAACGACGACGGCGGCATTGCCGATGTAGAAGTTCATGTAGCTCGCCGGCACCACGTCCTCGTCGCGCAGCACGCGGCCGGGCGAGGGGATCGGCGCCACGTCCAGCCCCGCAGCGCGGGCGTCGCGTACGGCATGTTGATAGACCTGCCAGTTCGGATCGTTCTCGGCCGCTTCCGGAATCGCCAGCCGTCCGGGCGCGACGAAGCGGGCGAGGTTGTCGACATGGCCGTCGGTATGATCGTTGAGCAAGCCTTCCCCGAGCCACACGACCTTGCTGAAGCCGAGATCCTCAGCCAGCCGCGCCTCGATATCCGCCTGCGTCAGCGATGGATTGCGGTTGGGGTTGAGCAGGCATTGCGTCGTGGTAACAACCATACCGGCGCCATCGCCGTCGATCGCGCCGCCTTCGAGCACCCAGTTGCAATAGCCCACCGCCTTGCCGCGCTGCTGCGCCAGCCGCAGCCCGATCGTGTCGTCGCCGGGCAGATCGTATTTGCCGCCCCAGCCGTTGAACGCGAAATCGCGCGCCTCGCCGCTACCCAGGACGATCGGGCCGGTGTCGCGCAGCCAGATATCGCCGAACGGTTCCACCACGATCTCGGCGAACGGCGCCATGGCGGTCGCCGCAGTGCCGGCTTCGGCATCGGCGCAGACGAGGATCACCGTCTCGCCCCGCCCCTTCGCATGGACGGCGCTGCCGAATGCGACCACTTCGGCGCGCGCCGGGTCGAGGTCGTCCTGCCACAGCTCCGGATGGCTGGGGAAGCCGATCCACACCGCCTTGTGCGGCGCCCATTCGGCCGGCGGCGGCGCCACGTCGCTCACTTGGCGGCTCCGGTCACCGTCGCCCGGCTCTTGTCGCGGATCGCCCGGAATTCGTCGCCGGGCATCCAGTTCGGCCAATCGCGACCCTCGGCCAGCGAGCGGCTGAGCATGTAATAGAGCGCCACGTCCTGCCGCACGCCGCTCCAGTCCCAATTGGGATCATATTCGTCGGACGGCGCGTGGTAGCGATGCTCTTCATAGTCCTTCGCCGCGGCCTGTCCGGCGGCGAGCCCGCCCTTCACCAGATTCTGGCCGGTTTCGAAATAGACCATCGGCACGCCGTGCTTGGCCAGGCTGAAATGGTCGGACCGATAGTAGAAGCCCTTTTCCGGGGTCGGTTCGGGCGTCGCGGTACGCCCCTGCGCCTTCAGCGCGGCGTTGAGGTAGGTATCGAGCTGCGATTTGCCCGGCCCGATCACGATCACGTCCTTCGACGGGCCGTACATCGCCAGCGCGTCCATGTTGGCGCCGCCGACGGTCTTCGCCAGCGGATAGACCGGATTTTCCCCGTAATAGGCCGAGCCGAGCAGGCCCGATTCCTCGGCAGTCAGCGCGACGAACACCATCGACCGGCGCGCCGGGCCGGCCTTCGCATTGGCCTCCGCCAGCGCCACCAGCGCCGCGGTGCCATCGGCATTGTCGACCGCGCCGTTGCAGATGCCGTCGCCGTTGACCGGTGTGCAATGGCCGAGGTGATCCCAATGCGCCGAGAGCAGGACATATTCGTCCGGCGCCTCGCGCCCCGGCAGGATGCCGACGACATTGTGCGAGATCTGCTTCCTGATCTGGTTGTCGAAGCTGACCGACGCCTTCACGCCGAGCGGCACGGCCTTGAAGCCCTTCACCTTCGCCGCGGCGGCGAGCTGATCGAAGTCCTTGCCGGCGCCGGCGAACAGCGCGCGGGCCTTGTCCAGCTGCATCCAGCCGTGTGCCGCAGTATCGTCCATGTGGCCGTTGGCGGCGTCGGCGACATGCGCCGCGCCGGTGTTGCTCGACTGGACGACGTTCCAGCCATAGGCGGCCGGTTCGGTCTGGTGGACGATGATGACCGCCGCCGCGCCCTGCCGCGCCGCCTCCTCGTACTTATAGGTCCAGCGGCCGTAATAGGTCATGGCGCGGCCGTTGAACGGACCGGCAAGGCCCTGCGTCTGCCAGTCCGGATCGTTGATCAGGACGATGACCGTCTTTCCCTTCACGTCCAGGCCGGCATAGTCGTTCCAGCCCTTTTCGGGGGCGACGATGCCATAGCCGGCGAAGACGACGTCGCTGTCCTTCACGTTGATGTGCGGCGTGACGCGATAGGTGCCGACGACCATGTCCGCACCATAAGCGAGGCTGAGCGGGGCCTTGCCGCCGGTGAAGGTCAGCGGCGTGACGTTCTGCGCGGTGATCTCGACCAGCGGGACGTTCTGGAGCCAGCTACCCTTGTTGCCGGGTTTCAGTCCCGCCTTCTGGAACTGCTGTTGCAGATAGGCGAGCGTCTTGTCCTCGCCCGCACTGCCGGGCGCCCGGCCCTCGAACGCGTCGGAGGACAGCGTCTTGGTGACCGCCTTCATCGTGTCGACGGAGATATCCGGCGTGGTCTGGGCGCACGCCAGCGACGGCGTGGCGAGCAGGGCGGCGAGAACGAGACGACGCATCGGGTACTCCGCGAATAAGACAGCTTGGGCGACCTTGTGACGTGGGCGGATGCGGTTGTCCACGGGACCGGACGGACGGCCGAACGAAAAAGGGCGGCCCCGCAGGACCGCCCTCTTCCATCCGAAAACCGGAACGACCGATCAGCGCGAGTAGAACTCGACGACCAGGTTCGGCTCCATCTTCACCGGATA
>CAYQPM010000136.1:0-6369 GCA_964419295.1 uncultured Stakelama sp.
GGGGGGGGGGGGGGGGGGGGGGGGGGGGGGGGGGGGGGGGGGGGGGGGGCGGCGGGGTCGGCGAACCGAAGTTGTAGGTGACGCCACCCAGGATGCTATGCGAACGATAGCGGCCCTCGAAGGTCCGGTTCGTCACGTCGACCAGCTTGACGTTGTCGGCGTTGAAGAAACGATACTTCAGCGTCGCGTCGATGTGATCGGTCAGCGGTGCGCGAACGCCCGCCAGGCCCTGCCATGCGAACACGGTGTCGGAATCGTCGACGAAGTTGCCGCGGGTGTTGAGCGCGTAGTTCGCCTTGACCCGTGCAACGCCGACGCCGCCACCGACGAAGCCCTGGATGCCGTCGTCTTCACCGAAGTCGAGCAGGCCGTTCAGCATGAAGCTGAGCGCCGAGGTCTTGCCACCGGCATAATCGTACGTGCCCGCGCCGGCGTTGACGAGTGCACCGGTCGACCGATAGGCCGGGGTGGTCACGGTCGAGCGATAGCTATCGACGGTCGCGCTGCGATAGCCGACTTCCGTTTCGACACGGAAACCACCGAAGTCGTAACCGATGACGCCATCGACGTCGTAACCGTAATCGTGATCAACGCTGGCAGCCTTGGCTGCAGTGCCGATGTCATAGTCGATATCTTCGACGATCATCGCACCGCCCTCGACGCCGACGTACCACGACTTGTCGCGGGCGAGGGCAGGAGTGGCGAGTGCGGTGGATGCAAGTGCCAGAACGACGGCAAGCTTCCGCATAGGAGTCCCCTTTCTTAAAGTGTCACTACGGACAGCGCAAACTCACTATCGGACGGATGGTTTCCACGCAAGCCGACAAAAGCCCGGACCTGTGACAAACCTGCCACACCTGCATCAGTCTGCGATCAGTCCATGCCGCCGCATTTCGGTGAGGATCGCCGTGATGGGCGTGCGTGCCACCGCATCCACGGTGGTGCCGGCGCCCGGCGCGGCATGGGCGCACCGCGCGCGCGCAGAACGGGCGTACCGTCGATCACCACCCGTGATCCGAAAACGTCTCCTTCATGCCACAGTCCTCCATGGTAAGACACTGGTTTGACAGATGAAATACACCAGACGGCATAGCCCTCGACGGGCATTGCGAAGCGCCATCCGCCGGCCGTCCAGCAGGCGATAGCGCCCGCCTGACCGGCCCAGGCGCCGCTCGGCGACGATCCCACGATCCAGCATTGCCCCACCGTCGGAGCCAAGGGCGGCACATCGGTTCCGACCCCGACCACCGCCGGCTGCACCAGCATATCCAGCCGGAACAAAGCTTCGTTATGGGCCAGTTCCTTGCCCGCCTGCCCTGCCGCCAGCAGCGGCATCGCGAGTCGGGGGGTCGCCAGTTCGCTCATCGTCATGCTCCGTCATCGAGGATCATCATCGCCGCTTCCGATGCCGCGTGCGTACCGTGCTGGACGACGCGAACCGTGAGCGCGCCCGCCGGCCGATCGGCAGGGGGCAGGAACAACGACGGAACCGTCGTATCGAAGGACCGCTCGTCGCCATCGTCGCGTCGTATCGTCACGCGGTATCGTTCCGATTCCTCGGCGAGCGGCGCATCGATCCCGTCGAGCCACGCCCAGCCCGCCCGGCTGCGCCGGGTCCAGCGCAGCATCGTTCCGCCATCCTGCGCATCGGCGGCGAGCCGCACCGGCGCCGGCGGCGCGACCGACCGGCCGGTCACCGTCACCCGCGCCTCGGCGGGCAAGTCGGTGTCGCCCGTCCCGCTCGCCAGCACCCGCACCTCGCGCCCGATCGCCCCCGCGGGGAGATCGATCACCGCGACCCCGTCGTGCTCGATCATCGCGAAGCGCGCGCCAGCCGCCTGCGTCCCGATCGCCGCTTCGGTTCCACGCAGCCCACGCCGCAGCCCCGACAGCGCCCAGCGTCCCGCCCCGATCGGCTCCGCCCGCTCGAACTGGAGCAGCTCGTCGCCGACGAGCGCGAGGTTCGCGCCACCCGCCAGCATCGCCGCGTCCGCGTCGCCCAGCATCATGTCGCCACGCCGCATCGCCACGACCATCCGGCTGCGGCGATCCACCAGCCATGGCGAGGCCGCGACCGGCGGCGTCTCGACCGTGGCGATCACCGCGGGCGCACGGGTGCCGCCGGCCCCCGACCAGCTCGCACCGTCGTCGAGGCTGTAGAGCAGCGCTGCCTGTCGCCAGCCCGCGCCTTCGCCGGTGGCGATCACGCTCACCCTAGGCCCGGAGAGCGGCACGTCGTCCAGCCCGGGCAGTTCCGCGATCGTCAGCACCGTCCGCCCGGCGGTCGCGTCGACCGCCGCGGCCACCCGTCCGCTGCTCGCTGTCATCGGCCCCGGCGCCGACGCCAGCGGCACCAGCGTCAGCGTCGTCACCAGCGCCTCGACCTGGCTGCTCGCCACCCGCCAGCGCCCCGCCTCGTCCGCCACGCCGACGATCGTGCCCGGCGCCATGCCGAGGCCCTCGACACCCAGCGCCAACCGGCGCCGCGTCCGCTCGGACTCGCCGCGCGCCAGCAGCGACGCCGCGACGCCCTTGGCGGTGGCGGCGTCGATCACCACGGGCAGTTCGACGCGATCGACGCGCGCACCGGGGCCGGGCCGGCGGACCCGCTGGACGCCGATCTGGTAATCGCGCGCCGGATCGTGATGCGCCACCGTCACCTCGCGCGGCACGCTCGACAGCGCCGCGACCGCCCGGTTCCGGCGTACCGGCGTGCCACCGGCGGCCACGCCCGCGTCCTCCACCGATACCGCCGCAGCGTCGTCCGCCTGCCGCACGATCCGCGCGCCGTCCGGCCGCCACCAGCCGCCGTCGATCTGCGTGAGCGTGTCGAGCACGCCGCGCACGCTGGCCCCCGCCGCCGCAAAGCCGCCCAGCATCACGCCCCCGCTCGCGCTCACCTCGTCCGCCAGCAGCCCTGCGATCGCGCCGCTCGCCACCGGGCCGTCATCGGCATCGACTTCGAAGGTCAGCGACGGGATGCGGTTGCCATAGTCCGCCAGCTGCATGCTCTCGAACACCGCATAGGCGATGCCGCGATAGGCGGGGGTCACCCCCATCGCGGACGCGATCAACGGATCGACCGCCTGATCCTCGCCGCCGGTGTGCAGGCGGAACCCCGTCTGGCTCTTCCAGTCGCCCGCCGCCCCGCGCAGCAACTTGCCCTCGGCCCAGATGCGCCGCACGCCGACGATCGGTCGCGCCGACAGCGCCACCGCGAACGACACGGCATAGCTGTACGTGTTCGTGCCCGGCTGCCCCTTGCCGCTTCGACTCGTCGCGCGCGTCTCGATCAGGTCGGTCGACCAGATCACCGTACCGGCGACGCGCATCGTCCCGAACAGCTTGGGCAGCGGCGTGCCATAGCTCGACGTCTGCACCGCCAGTTCGGTCAGTCGCGGCCCCTCGCGCGCCGCGCCGCGGAACAGCCGCGCATCGATCGCCTGCCCGGCAAGCGCCCCGATCGCACCGCCGATCGGCCCGCCCAGCACCCGCCCCATTGTGGTCAGCACCAGCGTCGCCATCATCGCATCCCTTCGTATCGCCAGGCGCCGCCCATCGGCCATTCCGGCAGGCCCGGACGCTCCACCACGCGCCGCAAGGCGGCGTCCGCGTGCACGATCCCCCGCGCCGTCCGCACCGCGCCATGCAGCTGCCCCGGCCCGACCCGGAACAGCAGCACGTCGCCCGCGCGCGCCCCGTCGCAAGGCGCCAGCACCGCATCGAAGCGCTTCGCCACCCGCACGGGATCGCCGCCCCGCAGCGGATAGCCGCTCGGCACGTCGCCCACCCAGCCGGCCCCGCGCAGCGCCGCCGCGATCACCCCGATGCAATCGAGGCCGGTCGCCGCCGCCCGCCCGTGCAGCCGGAACGGCGCACCGACCAGCGCCAGCGCCGCCGCCGCGACCGCCTCACCCACCGGGATAGCGCGTCAGCAGGTCCATGCCCGGCAGGTGCGGTTCGCCGCGAAAATTCGCCGCATTGCCGAACCGCGCGGCGCAGGTCGCCAGGCTCTTGTCGCATCCTTCGATCAGCTCGACCAAGGCCCCCGCCACCACTGCGAAGGCGGGCGGCGCGCGCAGCGTCACGCACGCGCCCGCCGATGCATCGATCGCCTGTTCCAGCCCGGCATTGGCACCGCCGAACCAGCGCAGCCGCCCGCCGTCATAGGCGCGTTCCACCGGCTCGACCGTATCCAGCGTCAGCACGCGGTCGTCCGCCGCCGTCACCCGCGCGAACCGCCGCCGCGGCGCCAGCGCGACCCGGCATCGCCGGTCGCCCAGCTCGGCCCGGCATTCGGCGGAGGTGTCCTCGACCACCGGCCGCGCCAGATCCGCCGCGGCCCCCGCCAGTTCCGCGGTGAAGCCGTCGTCGTGCAGCTCGACCGCGCCGATGCGCCCCTCGCCCAGTTCGGCGATCGTCGCACCCGTCTCCCAATCCATCGCCGACAACCGGACGCTCGCGCCGTCCCAGCGTCCCGCCAGCAGGTCCGCCTCGCCGATCGCCGCGCTGCTCAGCGCACCGCCGACGTCCATCGTGTCCGCCTCCAGTCCTGCCGATCGCTCGATAGCCGATGGCGTCATTCCCGGCGCGGCGCGATACACCACGCCGTCGAAGGTCAGGTCGCGATCATGCGTCGTCAGCCCGATCGTCACGCCGTCACGCCGTTCGACCCGCCAGCACAAGGCGACGCAGGCGAGCGCCGTCGGCGGGCGCGGCAGGGGCGACGCGCTCACCCGCGCACCTCGATCAACGGCACCGATGCCGCTTCCCCCGCCTGGAACGTCGCGCGCGTCACCCGCAGCCGGTCGTCGGCGAACCGCACGGTCACGTCGAAGGTGAAGCTCGCGCGTATCACGGCGCCCGGCGCGGGTGCGCCGTCGAGCACGACGATGCCGTCCGCCGCCATCGCGAACCCCTGCGTCGGAACGCCGTCCACCGTCACCCGCACCGTGCCCACGACCGGTCGCACGATCCGCCGGACGTTGCTGCCGTAATGCTTCACCAGTGGATAGCGTCGCTCAACGCCGTCGCCCGTGCCGATCGCTGCGTCGACGGCATCGGCATCGAACGGATCGCGCAACCGGAACGCCCGAGCCGGGCCCAGCCGGGCGCGAAAGAACGCCAGCAGCGTGGCGATGTCGGCGTCCGACCGGATCCCAGGCCCCACGTCATACTGCGTCCGTGCCTCGGCCCAGCCTGCGATCCGCTGTTCCACGCCCCCCGCCGCGGTCAGGACCGCGGTCGAAAATCCGGGCGCCACCTCCGCCTCGCGCCCCAGCGCGATCGGGAACAGCACGTCGTCGTAATCCTGCATGATGTCATCCCCTTCGAAATGGACGAAGCCGTCGCGCATCACCTGCGGCAGCGCCCACAGCACCACCGCGGCGGTGCCGCGCCCTCGCGCCGCAAGGGCCGCCGCCTCGATCCATGCCCATTGCGCCGCCTGGTCCGGGCGCAGGACGAACCCCGAAAGGTAATGCTGGCGACTGCGCGGATAGCCGAGCCGCGCCTCCGCGGCGGCGACCCCGCTGGCGGTGGCGGCGACATTGCCCTGCGTCACCCAGTCGTAATCCTCCAGCTGCAGCACATCGAACGCGGGATAGGCCCAGCCGACCGGCATGTTGGCGCGCTTCAGTTCGGGTGCGGCGGCGTCGAGCACGGTCGGCAGATAGGTGAGCAGATGGCTTTCGCAGCCGCCGAATGCCGCCTTCACCGCCGCGACCAGCGCGGCGGTCGACGCCGCGAGCGCCGCGCCGGCGCGATCCATCGTCGCGCGCTGCGCCGCCGTCATCGGCCCGCGCACGCTCGGCACCGGCACCGGCGCGAACGCCGCCACCGCCGCCGCATCGTACAGGCACGGCCGCCCGTCCGGCATCGTCCACCACCACGGCTCGCCGACCTGGAACTTGGGCGGCAACCCGGCGTCGGCGCCGATCCCGACGAACGCCGCCGCCGCCTGCCGCAGGTAACCCATCGCGCCGTCGTGGCACGGCGACAGCAGGGTGGATGGCGGCGTCCATCCGGTTTGTGCGGGCGACCCGTCCGCGGCACGCTGCTTCCAGTCGTTCCAGCAATGCGCGTCGAACAGCTCGTAACTGAGCGACCAGATCAGGTCGTAGCCCAGCGTCTTCGCCCGCATCGCGAAGTCGCGATGCCACGCCGCGCATGCGACGTTCAGCACGCCGCCCCTCAGCCCGACGTAGAAACCGCCATAGAGGGCATCGAGCCGGAAATAATGGCTCATCCCGACATAATGGGTGATCGCGCCGCGATAGCCCAGGTGCAACGCGTTGCGCAGCAACCGCGCCGGCGTCAGGTTGTAGCTGTCGTCATAGCCGCTCGCGATGGCGAAACCATGTTCCGGCA
>CAYQPM010000137.1:0-6361 GCA_964419295.1 uncultured Stakelama sp.
TCGTCACCAGCACCAGCCAGTCGGGGATGCCGGTGTCGCGCCCGACCAGGATCGGGCGCAGGATATTGTCGGCGAGGCCGATGACCGCGACGCCCGATACGATCACCACCACGCCCTGCCAGATCGCGCCGGTGGCGAGCAGGTAGATCGCGACCGGCCCCCAGACCAGCGCCGGCCCGACGGCGGGCAACAGCGAGACGAGCGCCATCAGCAATCCCCACAGCAGGGCCGCGGGAACCCCGACGATCCAGAACGTGACCGCGCCGAGCGCGCCCTGGACGAGGCCGACGACCACCGATCCCTTGATCGTCGCCCGCACCACCGCGACGAACTTCGCGAGCAGGCGGTCGGCGACCTCGCGCTCCAGCGGCAACGCGTCGCGGATCGCCGACGCCAGCCGGTCGCCGTCGCGCAGCAGGAAATAGGTGACGTAGAGCCCAACACCGAATGCCAGCAGGAATGCCGCGGCGTTGCGGCCGATCGACAGGGCCTGGCTCGCGATCGTCTGGAAGCTGCTGCGGAGGCCTTGCGTCACCCGCGCCTGGGCGAGGTCGAAACTGCCGAGCCCCGATCGGTCGAGCGGCCGCTGCACCCACTGGGGCAGCGCATCGTGCATCTGCTGGAAATAGCGGGCGAAATCTATCTGGCCGCTTTGCACCCTGGCATAGACCCCCGCGGATTGGTCGATCACCATGCCGGTGATCGCCAGCGCCGGGATGATCACCGCGAACAGGATGATGAGCAACGTCGTTGCCGCGGCACGGTTGCGATGGCCCGGCCAGCGCGCGAGCAGCCAGCGGAACAGCGACTGGAACAGGATCGCGGCGAGGACGCTCCACAGCAGCGCGCCGGCGAACGACGAAACCACCACCAGCAATCCGATCGAGATCAGCGTCAGGAACAGGATCAGCCCGCCCGATTCGAGCCGTCGTCTGTCGATCACGCAAGGTCCCCCGTCTGGTCCGGTCGTTGCGGACAGCGGGCATAACCCGTCAGGACCGTTTCGGGTCCATCACGACACGGGCGATGGCGGGAGGCATCGGGGACTCGCCGCAGTCGGACACGCCTTCGCGCCTCGCCCGGGCCGATCAGGCCTGCCGCCCAACCGCGCTGCGGCCGGGCGTCGATGGCGCTCAGTCCTCGTCCGGCCCCAGTGCCGCATCCAGATCGCGTGGCCGCACGTATCGCGTCAGCGTCGCCCCGCCCGCCTGCACCGCGCCCCAGCCGTCGACGTCCAGCGTCATTTCCGCAAAGGTCGCGGTCGGATATTTCTGCTCGACCAGTCCGCGCAGGCCATCGTCGGCGCCCGGAACCAGCATCAGCACCAGATCCTCCAGCCCCGGATTGTGCCCGACCATCAGCACGCGCCCCGCCCCGCCCGGCAGTTCGTGCACCACGTCCAGCAGCGTCGCGGCCGACGCCAGATAGATGCGCCGTTCCCAGACCGGCGACAGCTTGCGGCCATAGCCGGCGATCACCGCGTCGAGCGTTTCGCCGACGCGGATCGCGGGCGAGGCGACGACATGGTCGAACTCCAGCCCCAGGTCGCGCAGGTGGCGGCCGACCGTCTGCGCGGCGCGCTTGCCCTTGGCGTTGAGCGGGCGGTCGAAATCGCGGGTGACCGGATCGTCCCAGCCGGACTTGGCGTGGCGCAGCAGCGTCAGCGTCTTCAACCGGCGTCTCCGTGATCGATCGCGAGGGCCGCCTCTTGCCCCAAGTCAGTGTGCAAGGAAAGCCGCGCCCGCACCCGTTCGACCGCTTCGTCGAGCGTGACGCGGGTGATTCCGACGCCTTCGGGAAAGGCGGACAGCAATCGCGACGGCATCGCCGCCGACAGCATCACGAACGCGCCGCGATCGTCGGCGCGGCGGATCAGCCGCCCGAACGCCTGCGCCAGCCGCGCGCGCACGATACGGTCGTCATAGGCCGATCCGCCCCCCGCCAGCCGCCGCGCGGCGTGCAGCACGCTGGGCTTGGGCCACGGCACGCCCTCCATCACCACCAGCCGCAACGACGATCCGGGCACGTCCACCCCGTCGCGCAGCGCGTCGGTGCCGAGCAGCGAGGCGGCGGGATCGTCGCGGAAGATATCGACCAGCGTGCCGGTATCGATCGGATCGACGTGTTGCGCGTGCAGCGGCAGCCCCTCGCGCGCCAGCCGGTCGGCGATCCGGCCATGCACGCCGCGCAGCCGCCGGATCGCGGTGAACAGCCCCAGCGTGCCGCCCCCCGCCGCGACGATCAGCCGCGCATAGGCATTGGCGAGCGCGGGCAGGTCGCCGCGCTTGACGTCGGTGACGATCAGCACTTCGGCAAGGTCGGGATAGTCGAACGGGCTCTTCGCCTCGAACCGCGACGGCGCGCGGGCGAGATGCGGCGCACCGACGCGCGCCTCCGCCGTCTCCCACCCCTCCTCCCGATCGGCCCCGCCGCCGGTCAGCGTGGCGGAGGTGACGAGCGCGCCATGCGCCGGCTTCAGCACGATCTCGGCGAACGGGCGGGTCGGATCAAGCCAGTGGCGATGCAGGCCGATGTCATATTCGCGCCCCTCGACCCGATCGACCGCCAGCCAGTCGACATGCGCCGGATCGACCGGGCCGCCCACCCGGGCGAGCAGCGACAGCCATGCCGCCACCGTCTCGGCGCGCCAGCCGATCGAGGCGATCGCGCCCTCCACCCGCGCGCGCGCCGGCGCATCCATCCAGTCGGGCGCTTCGGCGAGCACCGCCTCCAGCCGCCGGCCCAGCGTCACCAGCGGCCGCACCAGCGCATCGAGCGCGGCGGCGGCGGGCGCCGCCGCCTCGATCAGTTCGGGGGTCGGCTCGGCGAGTTCGGTCTCCAGCCCGTAACCGGCATCGCCCGGCTGTTCGGCGCGGGCGTAGGTGAGCCCGCGCACCGCCGCGAGCAGATGCTCGATCGGCCCGAACGGCGCGCCTTCGGCGATCCGCCCCAGCCAGCCGTCGCTGGCGAGGTGCCGCGCCGCCTCCACCGCGTCCTGGATGGCGATACCGCCCTGTTCGTCGTAGCTCGCGACATCGGACAATCGCGCCTGCAACCCCCGCCGCCGCCCGCGCCCGCCGCTTTCGGGCCCGAGGATCCAGCGGCGCAGCTCGATCGTCTCCTGCCCGGTCAGCGCGGTCGCGAACATCGAATCCGCCGCCTCGAACAGGTGATGGCCCTCGTCGAAGACGTAGCGGGTCGGCCGTGTCGCGGTTTCCCGGCCGCGCGCGGCATTGACCATCACCAGCGCATGATTGGCGATCACCACGTCCGCTTCGGCCGAGGCGCGAGCGGCGCGCTCGATGAAGCACTTCCGGTAGTGCGGACAGCCGGCATAGACGCATTCGCCGCGCCGGTCGGTCAGCGCGGCGGGGCCGTTGCGGCGGAACAGCGTCGGCAGCCACCCCGGCAGGTCGCCGCCGACCATGTCGCCATCGGCGCTATAGGCCGCCCAGCGCGCCACCAGCTGCGCCAGGATCGCCGCGCGTCCGGCGAATCCGCCCTGCAACGCATCCTCCAGGTTGAGCAGGCACAGGTAGTTCTCGCGCCCCTTGCGGGTGACCACCTTGTGCCGCCGCACGGCCGCGTCGGGATACAGCCGCTCGGTTTCCTTCGACAGCTGGCGTTGCAGCGCCTTGGTATAGGTGCTGATCCACACCGCGCCGCCCGCCCGCTCCGCCCACAGCGACGCGGGCGCCAGATAGCCAAGCGTCTTGCCGATGCCGGTGCCCGCCTCCGCCAGCACCAGATTGGGCGCATCGCGCACGCTGCGCGGGTTGAACGCATCGGTCGCGGCGGCGGCGAAGGCGCGCTGCCCCAGCCGCTCCTCGGCGCCATGGCCGGTCAGCGCGACCAGCCGCGCCTCCGCATCCGCCGGCGGGATCGTCGTGGTCAGCGGCGCCGGCCGCGGCGCCTGCTCCTCCCATTCGGGCAGCCTGGCGAACAGCCACCGCTCGTTGACCTGAGGCTTGGCGAGCCGCGGTCCCACTACCGGCGCCCACGGCCAGCGCAACCGGGTCAGCGATTGCGCCGCCGTCCACGCTCCCTCGCGCTCCGCCCAGTCGCCCTCCGGCACCGCCAGCAGCGCGGCGGCCGCTTCGTGCAGGAACGCCGCGACATCCTCGTCTCGGTCGGGCGGCGACAGGTCGACCGCGCGTGCCAGCCCCTTGGGCGTCGGCACCGCGAAGCGCGCCGGATGCAGGAAGGCGAACAGTTCGAGCAGGTCGAGCCCCGAAAGTTCGGGATAGCCCAGCCGCTGGCCGACCAGCGGCGCGTTGAGGAGGATCACCGGCGTGTCGGCGGCGATGCGGATCGCCTCGCCCCGCCCGATCGGCCGCGTCCCACCGGCGTCGGCGATCCAGATACCGCTGTGGCTGGCGTGGATGGCGGGATAGGGGATCACCGCCAACGCCTTAAAGATCGGGAACAGAATGGCAACCGGCGCGCCATGCAACCGTGCGGCCCGCCGCTCGTTCGGCACGCATCGTCGGCTCTGCGAGCCGGCTGCCAGGAGAACCCGGTTATGCGTCATCTGATCCTCGCCCTCACCGCCGTCTCGCTCGCCGTGCCGGCCAGCTTCGCCGTGCCCACGAGCAAGGCGGAAGCGCGCCGCCATCATTACGAGCGCGGCTATCGCCATGTCCGCCACTGCCGCTATTCGAGCGGCACGACCGGACTCGTCGCGGGCGGCGTCGGCGGCGCGCTCGTCGGCCGTTCGATCCTCGGCCATGGCGCGCTCGGCACGATCGGTGGCGCGGTCGGCGGCGCATTCGCCGGTCGCGCGGTCGATCGCACGATGACCGCGCATCGCCGCTGCCGCTGAACGAGCGGCGCGCAAAGAGCATTGCCGGACCGGCGCGGGGTGCTTAGTCCCCGCGCATCATGACCGACATCGACCTGCGCCCCGATAGCCTCAGAACGGCCGCCATCGACTCCAAGGCCTGGCCCTATGAAGAGGCACGCAAGCTGCTCAAGCGCTATCCGGAGGGCAAGCCCGGCGGCGCACCGATCCTGTTCGAAACCGGATACGGCCCGTCCGGCCTGCCGCATATCGGCACGTTCAACGAAGTGTTGCGCACCACCATGGTGCGCAACGCCTTTCACGCGCTGTCGGACCAGCCGACGCGGCTGATCGCGTTCAGCGACGACATGGACGGGCTGCGCAAGGTGCCCGACAACGTGCCCAACGGCGACATGCTGCGCGAGCATCTCGGCAAGCCGCTGACCCGCATTCCCGATCCCTTCGGCAAGTTCGACAGCTTCGCGGCGCACAACAACGCGATGCTGCGCGCCTTTCTCGACCGGTTCGGCTTCGACTACGACTTCGCCTCGTCGACGGAATATTACGAGGGCGGGCGGTTCGACGACGCCATCAAGGGCGTGCTGCGCCACTATCGGGGCATCCTCGACGTGATGCTGCCGACGCTGCGCGCCGAGCGGCGCGAGACCTATTCGCCGGTGCTGCCGGTCAGCCCATCCAGCGGCGTGGTGTTGCAGGTGCCCGTGGAGGTGGTGGACGCCGATGCCGGCACGATCGCCTTCGTCGACGAAACCGGCGAGCGGATCGTTCAGTCGGCGCTGGGCGGCCTGTCCAAGCTGCAATGGAAGGTCGACTGGGCGATGCGCTGGGTCGCGCTCGGCGTCGACTACGAGATGGCGGGCAAGGACCTGATCGATTCGGTCACCCAATCGTCGAAGATCGCCCGGGTGCTCGGCGGACGCCCGCCCGAGGGGTTCAATTACGAGATGTTCCTCGACGAAAGGGGCGAGAAGATCTCCAAGTCCAAGGGCAATGGCCTCAGCCTCGATCAATGGCTGACCTACGGCCCGGAAGAAAGCCTCGCCTTCTTCGCCTATCGTGAACCCAAGAAGGCGAAGTCGCTGCACTTCGGCGTCATCCCGCGCGCGGTGGACGATTACTGGCAGTTCCGCGGCAATTACCCGACGCAGGATATCAAGCAGCGGCTCGGCAACCCGGTGCACCACATCCATGACGGGAAGGTGCCGGAGGCGACGCTGCCGGTGACCTTCGGCCTGCTGCTCAACCTCGTCGGCGTGATGGGCGAGGCGAGCAAGGAACAGGTCTGGGGCTATCTGCGCAACTATGTGCCCGACGCGACGCCCGAACTCGATCCCGAACTCGACCGGCTGATCGGCTACGCGCTCGCCTACGCCCGCGATTTCGTGGCGCCGACGCTGCAACGGCGCGCACCCGAAGGCGTCGAGACCGCGGCGTTGCAGCGGCTTGAAGGCGACCTCGCGGCGCTGCCGGAGGGCGCGGGCGCGGAGGATATCCAGAACGTCGTGTACGAGATCGGCAAGACCGCCGGGTTCGAGAGCCTGCGCGACTGGTTCAAGGCTT
>CAYQPM010000138.1:0-6324 GCA_964419295.1 uncultured Stakelama sp.
CGTCAGCCCGGTCGATTTCGCCAGCCTGCTCTGTTCGCGGCTGTGCCATGACCTGCTTTCGCCGGTAGGGGCGCTCAACAACGGGCTGGAATTGCTCGGCGACGAGACTGATCCGGAGATGCGCGCGCGCGTATTCCAGTTGCTCAGCGAGAGCGCACGGGCGTCGGCGAACAAGCTGAAGTTCTTCCGGCTTGCGTTCGGTGCCGCCGGAGGCTTCGGCGAACAGGTCGACAGCCGCGAGGCAAAAGCTGCTATCGAGGGTCTGCTGGTCGACAACAAGCGCACCACCTTCAATTGGTGGGTGGAGGCCGAGACGCTGCCGAAGACCGCGTTGAAGGTCATGCTCAACCTGACGCTCATCGCCAGCGAGGCACTGGTCCGCGGCGGCACGCTCGACGTCGGCGGGGAGGAGAACGGCGGCCAACTGGAGATCGTGGTCAAGATCGAGGGGCCGCGCATCATCCTCGATCCCGAATTGCGCGAAACGCTGACCAGCGGCGAGCGCGACGACGGCGTCACCCCGCGGGCGGCGGCGGCCTATCTGGTCCATACGCTGGCAGCACAGGCAGGCGGCGCGGTGCAGGTCAGCGAGCCGGCTGAGAATATCATGATCTTCGGCGCCGTGTTCAACGCGGCCTAACTCCGCCCTGCCGTACTGCGCCATTAAACGCCCCTTTAACGCCTTATCCGCCATGACCCGCCGGCAACATCCGGGGACCCATGGACGACCTGCTGCAGGAATTCATCGCCGAAACTCGCGAGACGCTCGAGGCGCTCTCGGGAGAGATCGTGGCGTGGGAGGCCGATCCTACCGATCGCGCGCGACTGGATGCGATCTTCCGCTTCGTGCACACGGTTAAGGGCAGCTGCGGCTTTCTCGACCTGCCGCGGCTTGCCCGGTTGAGCCATGCGGCAGAGGATGTCCTGGCAGCGGTCCGTGACGGCGCACGCGTTCCGGGCACCGCACTCGTCAACGCGGTGTTGGCGATCGTCGATAGGATCGGCGAAATCGTTGAGGCAATCGACGCGGGGACCGCACTGGATGATTCGAGTGAGGACCTGCTGGTAGCGGCCCTGGCTGAGGATGCGCAGCCGGCGGTGACGGTGCACGCCGCAAGCCCGATGCGGACCAACAGCCGCTCGGTACGGCTGAACGTCGACCTGCTCGACCGGATGATGAGCGGCATGTCCGAAATGGTGCTGGCCCGGAACGAACTGGCGCGGCGATTGCGCGACGAACAGGTCGATCCGCTGGTAGAGGCCGCGCTGGAGCGCCTGTCGCTGACGGTCGCTGAAATGCGCGACACGGTCACGCGCACCCGCATGCAAAAGATCGACGCTTTGTTCTCGGCATTGCCGCGGATGGTTCGGGATACTGCGGGGGAACTGAACAGGCAGGTGGTGTTGAGCGTGGAAGGGGCGGATGTCGAGCTGGATCGGGAGATGATCGAGCTGATGCGCGATCCGCTGGTCCATATCATCCGCAACGCCGTCGACCATGGCATCGAATCGCCTGCCGAGCGCCGGGCGGCGGGCAAGCCGGAGGCGGGCCGGCTGATCGTTTCGGCGCGCCAGTCGGGCAACCAGATCATGATCGAGGTCGCGGACGACGGGCGCGGCATCGACGTCGAGCGGCTGATCGAGAAGGCGCGCGCCCAGAAACTGTACACCCCGGCGGTGCTGGCGGGGATGGACCATGCGGAGCGGCTGGACCTGATCTTCCACGCGGGGCTGTCGAGCCGCGACACGGTCACCGCGATCTCGGGCCGCGGCGTCGGCATGGACGTCGTCCGGGCGAACATCGAGCAGATCGGCGGCCGCGTTCACCTGATCAACCAGCCCGGCAAGGGGCTGACGATCGTCATCCACGTCCCGCTGACCCTGTCGATCATGTCGACCATCGTCGTCGGCGTCGGCGGGCAGCGCTTCGCGATCGCACGCCAGTCGGTGGACGAGATCCTGCGCGTGCGCGGGGAAGCGGTGCGCATCGACACGATCGGCGATGCCGAGGTGGCGACGGTGCGCGGCCGGCGTCTTCCGCTGGTCTCGCTCGGCGGGGTGCTGGGCATTGCGAACCTGGACGAACGCACGCTGGCGATCGTGTCCACACGCGACGGTGAATATGCGCTCGCGATCGACCACGTCATCGACACCGAGGAACTGGTCGTCAAACCCGCGGCGCCCGCGGTCATGGCCACGGGCCTGTATGCCGGCCAGACGCTGCCCGATTCGGGACTGCCGATGCTGTTGCTCGACGGTTCGGGGATCGCGGCCGTCGCCGGCCTGCGGTTCCAGCGCGTGGTGACCGGCGAGGAGGAAGCAGCGGCGGAACCGCGCGAGGAGCAGGTGCCGGCCCTGCTGTTCGAGGACCTGGATGGCCAGCGCCGCGTCCTGCCGCTCGCCGCGATCGACCGGGTCGAGCCGGTATCGACCGATGCGATCCGGCTGACCGGAGGACAGCTGCGGCTGGCGATCGACGGGCATCTGGTGCCGCTCTATTCGGCCGTCGACATCGGCGACCGGATCGAGGTGCCGGTGCTGCGCCTGACCGACGGCGTGAGCGAGATCGCCTATGCGATCCACGAGCCGATCGAGATCGTCCTGCTGCCGACCGAGGTCGCGCCGCCGCGCGGGGCGGGGCCGATCGCGGGCGTGGTGATCATCGCCGGCGAACAGGTCGAACTGCTCGACGCGCACGCCTTGTTCGCGGGCGAACGGCGCGCCGACGACGGCGAGCGACTGTGCTGGTTGCAGACGGATGGCACCGGCTGGATGGAAACATTCCTGCGTCCGATGCTCGAAGCCTCAGGTTATCGGTGCGTCAGCCGTCCGCCGGCCGACAAGCAGGCCGACGTCGCGCTGGTCATGGACGATGTGGCCGTCGCACCCGACAGCGCGCGCACGGTCGTGCGGCTGCGGCGCGAACGGTCCGCGACGGGCGGCGACCCCAGCATCTATCGCTACGACCGTCCGGCATTGCTCGACGCGCTCGCGTCCGCGGTCGGCGCGGGGGGAGGCCGCTGATGGACTTGTTTCTGATCGCGCACATCGCCGGCCGGGGCGTCGCCATCGACACCACGCAGGTCGATTCGGTCGTGGACATCGCCGAAGTCATCGCCGTGCCCCGCACCGATGCCGCGGTTCGCGGGCTTGTCGCGTTGCGCAGCCGGGTGGTGACGGTGATCGACACCGGCACCGCACTGGGCCTGCCGCCGATGCCGGATACCGCGCGCCGCGCCGTCATCACCCGGCTGGACGGCCATCATTATGCGATCCTGGTCGATTCGCTGGAAGACGTCGCGCTGTTCGATCGTCGGCCGCTGTCGTCCGGCCTCGCGCTCGACCGTGGCTGGGCCGCGGTGGGGACGGGACTGGTGGAGCGGGAGGGAGAGCCGATGCTGATCGTCGACCTCGCGGCGCTCGTGCCGCAGCAGGCGCTGGCCGCCTGACCGCCCGACTGTCTGATGACCGGCCTTAAGACCGCGCTTACTCTTCGCGGTTACAAGGACTTGGCGATTACCCGTTCGTAAAAAGGCTGCCCCATGAAGACCTGCCTCGTTGTCGACGATTCGAAGGTGATCCGGAAGGTCGCCCGCCATATCCTGGAGACGCTCGACTTCGTGGTGACCGAGGCGTGCGACGGCCGCGAAGCGCTGGACGCCTGCATGGCATCGGCGCCGGACGTCATCCTGCTCGACTGGAACATGCCGGTGATGAGCGGGATGGATTTCCTGCGTGCGCTGCGCGAATCGTCGATCCCGTCGCGACCCAAGGTCGTATTCTGCACGACCGAGAACGGCATGGCCTATATCCGTGCCGCGATCGAGGCGGGTGCCGACGAATATGTCATGAAGCCCTTCGACCGCGACACCCTCGCATCGAAGCTCCAGATCGTCGGCGTGGCCTGACTCGGGAGCAACCTCGATGGCATCGGCCCTTCGATCCGCGTCGACCGTCGCGGATGGCACCACCGCACCGTCGCGCATCCTGATCGTCGATGATTCGGCGGTCGCGCGGGCGGTGATGGAACGCATCATCGCCGCGACCGACCGGTTCGCGATCGCCGCGAGCGTCAGCACCGCAGCGGGAGCGCTGGCGTTCCTGGCGCGCGAGCAGGTGGCGTTCGTTCTGCTCGACGTGCAGATGCCGGGCGTCGACGGTCTGACCGCGCTGCCCGATCTTCTGGTCGCCGGGCGGGGCGCAAAGATTCTCATCGTCTCGGGCCAGGCCAGCGAAGGCGCGTCCACGACGGTGCAGGCGCTCGCGCTCGGCGCGGCGGACACGCTGTTCAAGCCGGGCAACGGGGACCGGATGACGCATTTCGCCGAAGCGCTGATCGACAAGCTCGACCGGCTGGTGCATCCTGCGTTGCCGGAACCGGCGGCGTCCGCATCGCCGCCCGTGCCGCGCATATCGGCACCGCGCCCCCTCGCGAGCGGCGACGAATACGATGTCGTGGCGATCGGCGCATCCACGGGTGGCATCCATGCGCTGAGCCAGCTGCTGCGCGCGATTCCGCCCGAATTCCGCCTGCCGATCCTCATTACCCAGCATCTGCCGACATCGTTCATGCCGTATTTCGCCGCGCAGCTCGCGGTGATCGGCGGCCGCCCCTGCGACGTGGCGATCGACCGGTTGCGGTTGCGGCCCGGCCGGATCGTCGTCGCGCCCGGCGATGCGCACATCCGTTGCGTGCCGCTTGCCGACGGATCGACCGCGATCCGCCTGTCGAACGACGCGAGCGCCAGCGGTTGCATGCCGTCGGTCGACCCGATGTTCGCATCGATGGCCGCGGTTTTCGGGCCGCGCATGCTGGCGATCGTGTTGAGCGGCATGGGCCGCGACGGCGCCGACGGCGCACGCCAGGTCCATGCGGCCGGTGGCTGCGTGGTGGTGCAGGATCAGGCGAGTTCGGTGATCTGGGGCATGCCCGGCGCGGTGGCCGACGCCGGCCATGCCGATGCGATGCTGCCGCCGGATGCGATCGGACGGCTTGCCGCGGCGAGGCAGCGGCCATGACCGGCGCCCCCACGTCGGTATCGCAGGTCGCGCTCAACGTGTTCAGCGCCCTGCTGGAGGCGCGCACCGGGCAACAGATCTCCAGCTATCGCTCGTGGCGGATCGACACCGCGCTGAAGCCGCTGATGCGCGAACGCGGCCTGGACACGCTCGACCAGCTCGTCGCATTGCTGCTCGACGGGCAGGAGCCGCGGATCGGCGACCAGATCGTCGATGCCCTGGTCAACCAGGAAACATCGTTCTTTCGCGACGCGCCGGTGTTCGACCTCGTCGTGGAAGCCGTCGCGGTTGCGGATGGCGAAGGGCGTCGCGCGCGCATCTGGTGTGCGGGCTGTTCGACGGGGCAGGAGCCGCTGTCGCTCGCGATGCTGTTCGCGGAGCGCGCCGAGACGGGCGGCACGATGCCGGAAATCGTCGCCACCGACGTATCCGATGCCGCGATCGCCCGCGCCCGCGCCGGCAAGTACACGCAGTTCGAGATCCAGCGCGGCCTGCCGATCCGTCGCATGATGCGCTGGTTCGATGGCGAGGGCAGCGACTGGTTCGCCAAGCCCGACCTCACCAAACTGGTCGCGTATCGCCGCCACAATCTGGTCGCGGACAATCCCCCCGCCGGGCCGTTCGACGTCGTCCTGTGCCGCAACGTCCTCCTCTATCTGTCGAGCGCCACCAAAGCCGACGTCTTCGGGCGCTTCGCCAAGGCGATGCGTCCGGGCGGCACGCTGGTGCTGGGTGCAGGCGAGACGGTGATCGGCCAGACCCCGTTGTTCGAGCCGAGCCGTCGCCTGCGCGGTTTCTACGAACGCGTCGCCGCACCCGCTCCGGCACGGCGGGTCGCCGCCTGACGCCCCTTACGCCGGCGCGCATGCCGCGCTAGGATAGGGCATGACCATCCTCGACACGCCCTCGCCGAACTTCGACGAGAGGACGCTGCCGATCAGCATGATCGTGCTTCATTATACCGGCATGGCGGACGGAGCATCGGCCCTTGCGCGGTTGCGCGATCCCGAGGCCAAGGTGTCGGCGCACTATCTGGTCGAGGAGGACGGTACGGTCCACCGGCTGGTCGACGAGGCGAAGCGCGCCTGGCACGCCGGCCGGTCGCACTGGCGCGAGATCACCGACGTCAATTCGGCCAGCGTCGGGATCGAGATCGTCAATCCCGGTCACGAATGGGGCTATCGCCCGTTCACCGACGAACAGATCGATGCGCTGGTCCCGCTCGTCGCGGCGATCAAGGAACGGCACGACATCACCCGCGGCAACGTCGTCGGCCATTCCGACATCGCGCCGACCCGCAAGCGC
>CAYQPM010000139.1:0-6139 GCA_964419295.1 uncultured Stakelama sp.
ACGATGTTCGACCTGCCCGGCATGGACGGCGTCGACGAGGTGATGATCGACAAGGACGTGATCGAGGGCCGCAAGGAACCGATCCGCGTCTATGCCGAGAAGAAGAAGGATGGAGCGGGCGCCGCCGCCTGAACCATCCAGCCGAGTTGAGGAAGGGCGTCGCGGGAGCGGCGCCCTTTTTCGTTTGGGTCGATTTGCGGATCGCGATGCGGGCGTTTGCCTGGAGGGCGGAGACGGCTCCGTCGCCGCGAACGGGGTGGGACCGGGTCATGCCACCCTCAGCGGATCGGCCTTATCTCGTCGTCCGCCAAGTCTTAACGCCGTCGAGCGCCAGCATCACCGTAGCCCAAGGATACACACGTCCCAACGCAGGCAACGCCTCATCATCCGACGTTAACACCGGGTGCGCCATACCCGCCGCCCAAACCGACGGAAACAGGAATGGCAGTGACACGGATCGAAGCCGCACCCAGCCTCAGCCCCGCGTGGCAACGGGGCAGGGGCCCATTGTCGATCCTTCCCACCCTGATCTTCCGGGATCGCCAGCCGTGGCTCGCCATCCTGGTCGGCTGGCTGCTGACGATCATCGGCAGCACGGCACTCGGCTACGCCGTGGCGTGGCTGGCACCGGCCAGCACCGGTCCCGACCTTGGCGACACGTCGGGGGCGATGAAGCTGTTCCTGATCGCCGGGTTCAGTCCGGTGGTGGAAACGCTGATCATGGCCGGCGGCCTCGCCCTGCTGACCCGCATCCTGACCGGCTGGCAGGCGGTGCTCGCCAGCGCGGCATTGTGGGGCATCGCGCACAGCCTCGCCTCGCCATTATGGGGGGCGGTGATCTGGTGGCCGTTCCTGATCTTCTCGACGCTTTACGTCACATGGCGCCCGCGCGGCTTCTGGCCGGCCGTCGCGCTGGTCGCATCGGTACACGTCCTGCAGAACCTGTTCCCCGCGCTGCTGATCGTCTTCCGCCACTGATCGCCTTGCGGTCGCCGCCATCGCAGGGCAGGGCGCGGCCGGCGCAACAGGAGATCCGATGTCCGTTCATGGCTGGTGGCTTTTCGTCGCCGCGATCTTCCTGCTGTGCGGTACGCCCGGACCGAACATGCTCCACGTCCTGTCGCGCAGCGTCGACTTCGGCGTGCGTCGCAGCATCGCCGCAATGGCCGGCTGCCTCAGCGCGCTCGTCGTGGTGCTCACCGCATCGGCGGCAGGCCTCACGACGTTGCTGCTGGCGGTGCCGGGCGCGTTCGACGTCCTGCGCTACGGAGGCGTCGCCTATCTGCTCCACCTCGGCGTGAAAGCATGGCGCGACGGCGCCGCGCCGGTGGACGGCGGCGAGATGCCGGCTCCGGCGGCGTTCGCGGGGCTGACGCCGATGCAGTTGTTCCAGGGTGGTTTCCTGATCAGCGTGAGCAATCCCAAGCTGATCCTGTTCGCCGCGGCCTTCCTGCCGCAGTTCGTCGAGCCTGACGCGCCGCAGGCGCCGCAATTCGCGATACTGGTCGCCACATTCGCCGTGGTCGAGAGCATCTGGTATGCGATCTATGCGCTGGGTGGCCGCTCGTTGGCCAGGTATCTGGAGCGGCCCAATGCCCGGCGGACGTTCAACCGGGTGACCGGCGGCATCTTCGTCGCATTCGGCGTGGCGCTGCTTCGCGCACGCCCGGCCTGACGGCGAAGGGGGTCTGCTTCAGTAGCGCGGCGGCTCGCAGGCGATCCCGTCGCCATCGCCATCCATCCCGCTCCGATAGCCGGGTTGTCCCGCATAGATCGGGGCCACGCCTGCGGCGCGTGCCTCGCGGCATCCGGAATAATAGACCGATCGCTCGATCTGTTCGGTCGAGGACGTCGGTGCGGCGGATGCGAGCGTCTGCGGCGCATCGGTCGCGACCTGCTGCGGCGGCGCCATCACCAGCCAGGTGCCGCCGGCGACGGCGATCCATACGCCCAGCGCCCGAACCGCGAAGGTGCCGCGCCGCTCACGTGGGTGGTGCCCCGACCGTAAGCGGGATCGATAGTCCTGCTGGGCCTGGCGAAGCCGTGGATGATGCTGGTGCTGCATCAGGGCAAGATTGCAGGCGGGGCTTGCCGAACTGTTAACGAGCAGCCGCGTTGCCTTTGCTTTATCGTACGATAGCAAGGGGTTGGAGGCCGGCAGCGCTTCCATCGCCGCCGGCCATCCCGACCTCAAGCCTTGCCGATCTGATCGGATTGCGCACCGCTGTCCGGGCGCGCGGGGCCGAGGATGGGTTCCTCGCCGAGCGGCTCGTTGCGGAAGGTGGTGAATTCGCCCTTGCCGTCGATCGAAGGACCGCTGGTCCAGCGACCTTCGGGATAGCTGCCGTCGACCGAGGTAACGTAGAAATTATAGTTGTTCTGGTTGTCTTCCTCGCTCTGCGGCAGGCTGTTGGGGATGGGCAGTTGCGCCGCCGCACCGCCGAGTTCCTCGACGACCGCGAGCCATTGGTTCTGGTGCATGGTGTCGCGCGCGATCATATAGTGGAGCATCTTCTTCATGCCCGGATCGTGCGCCGCGTTGAACAGCCGCACCGCGAGCACGCGGCCGGTGCTCTCCGCGGCGACGTTGGCGTACATGTCGGCGGCGACGTTGCCGCTGGCGTAGATGTGACTCATGTCGAAAGGCACGCCATCCGAATCGACGGGCATCGCCGACAGGCCGCTCGACAACAGGTTCTTGTGGATCATGCCTTCGATCACATGACGCGGCCGCTCGCCGCCCATGACGGCGCCGACGATGCCGTCCGCCGCGCCCTCTTCCTGAAGGCTGGCGGGTGCCTTGTCGAGGTTCAGCGCGACCGCGGTGGCGAGCATCTCGATATGGCCGATCTCTTCGGTCGCGGTGTTGAGCAGCATGTCGCGATAGCGGGTGTCCGGCGCGCGATTGCCCCACGCCTGAAAGAAATATTGCATGCAGACGCGGATCTCGCCTTCGACCCCGCCGATCGCCTGTTGCAGCATGCGCGCGAACTGGGGATCGGGTTTTTCGACGGTGACGGGATATTGCAGGCGCTTGTCGTGATAGTACATGACGGGCGTCTCCTGATGGAATTTGAGGATGGACGCCGGCAGCGTGCCGACCCCATCCCAACCGTCGAGAACGCGAAGGGTTTGTTGCGCGGGTAAAACAAAGTCCAACAATCGTAGTAACTTGGGTTGATATACTCGCGCAGGATGGGAGCGGCGACCGCTCGGCGGCGCGTATCGAAACATGTCTGGGGCGGATCGGATGCGGCCGGGGAGGACCTTTTCCCAGGGCCGGAGCATTGGCTTTGCGTAACGATACGGGAAGCGGGCGTGACGGCAGCGACAGACAGGGGCGAGGGAGAAGCGCGGGCGGGCAGCGCGGGGTGGCGGGACCTGCCGCTCTGGTCGCTGCTGTTTCCGGCGATCGGCGTGCCGACGGTGCTGCTGTCCGTCTACGACATGGGATTGGCCGGCACGATCGCTGCGGCGGCGATCCTGATCGGGTCGGTGGTCGCCGCCGTTCACCATGCGGAGGTCGTCGCGCACCGGGTCGGCGAACCGTTCGGCACGCTGGTGCTGGCGATCGCGGTGACGGTGATCGAAGTGTCGCTGATCGTGTCGCTGATGCTGTCGGGATCGGGCGACGTCGCGGCGCTGGCGCGCGATACCGTGTTCGCCGCGATCATGATCATCCTCAACTTCATCATCGGCCTCTGCCTGCTGACCGGCGGCCTGAAGCATGGCGAGCAGCGCTTCACCCTGCGCGGGATCAGCGCGGCACTGGCGACGTTGGCGGCACTCGCCGTGCTGGCGCTGATCCTGCCCAATTACACGACGACCGCCGCGGGACCGACCTATGCACCGTCGCAGCTCGTGTTCGTCGCCATCGTCAGCCTGATCCTCTACGGCACGTTCGTGCTGGTCCAGACCGTGCGGCATCGCGACTATTTCCTGCCCGCCGGCGACGTCGAGCCGGAGGAGCACGCCCCGCCGCCGGGCGACCGCACGGCATGGACCGCGTTCGGGGCGCTGCTCGTCGCGCTGGTGGTGGTCGTGCTGCTCGCCAAGGGCCTTTCCGCGCAGGTCGAGGCGGCGATCCTCGGCGCGGGGCTGCCGCTCACCATCGTCGGCGTCGTGATCGCGGCGCTGGTGCTCGCGCCCGAAAGCCTCGCCGCCTACAATGCGGCGCGCCGCGACCGTTTGCAGACCAGCCTGAACCTCGCGCTGGGATCGGCGCTGGCGACGATCGGGCTGACGATCCCGACGGTCGCGATCGTCAGCCTGTTGCTCGGCCTGCCGCTGGCGATGGGAATCGATGCCAAGGGTATGGTGCTGCTGGCGCTGTCATTGTTCGTGACGACCATATCGCTGGGCACCGGGCGCACCACCGTGTTGCAGGGGGTGGTGCATCTGGTGATCTTCGCGGCCTATCTGTTCACGACCGTCGTGCCGTAGATCGCGGTCAGAACACGCCGGGCACGAACCGTTTCACCCGCGCCGCATAGCCATCATAGGCCGCACCGAACATGTCGCGCAGCAGCCGTTCCTCGATCCGCACCCGCAGCCAGGTGCCGAGCGCGTACACCGGCAGCGCGATCGCGAGCCGCGGCAGATGGCCGAGCGCGACCGCGAGCGCGATCAGGACCAGCGCCAGCGCCGTGTAGATCGGGTGGCGCATCCGGGCGAACGGCCCGGTGGTGGCGAGCGCATGGTCCCCGCGCGTGCGGGCGACGAGGCTCCAGTTGCGCCCCATCGTCGCGCTCGCCGCTACGAACAGCGCCAGCGCGCCGCCCATCAGCACGACGACGACGAGCGTCGCGAGCAGGGCCGGCGTGCCGAGCGGATCGAGCGTGACGCGGGTCGCACCCGTGCCGGCGACGACGAAGGCCAGGCCTTGGACCGCGATGCCGAGCAGCGAGGCGGGATCGCGGCGACCGCCCGATTCGGGTTCTCGCCGGGCGCGCGCCACCAGCAGGGCGACCGCGAACAGCAGGAGACCCGCGGCCAGTGCGGCAATGCCGGGCAGGCCCGCCGCGCCGCTCATCGTGCCCGCTGCCGACCAGCCAGCCACAGGCCGCCGGCGATCTGCGCGAGCGCATACCAGCGTCGGCGCCCCGGCCGATCGACGAAGGGCGCCACCGTCCTCTCGGCGCCCAGCGCCTCGTCCTTCCACAGATCGACGTGCCGGCGGGGCTGGACCAATCCGACCAGGCCGTCGCCCACCATGAAGATCGCCGCCATCTCAGCCGCCCGTGCGGTCAATCTGTTCATCGCGTCACCTGCTGCGTCCGCCGGTGCAGGGCCGGACCGGATCGTGCTCACTTCGCCTTGGCCTGTGCGGCCTTCCAGCCCTGGAAGGCGTCGATCGCATCGTCCTGCCGCAATATCCGGGTCATCGGATCGACCACGATGTGCGCGGCTTCGGGCACGGTGATCGTCGCCAGGCCGGCGGTCATCGGCACCTTCTGCACCACGTCGTCGATCGCGACCTCGACCGGAAGGGGGAAGGGCTTGCCGTTAGGGGCGACCCACTTCAGCGTCAGCTGCGTGGCGTTGCGCGTGACGACCAGCTTCGGCGGCGCCGCCTGATACAGGTAAACGTCGAAGAACCACTGCCAGTCCTGGCCGGTCACCTGCTTCACATAGGCGATCACTTCGGGCGTGGTGCGGAACAGCGGCTGGAAATTGCCCGGCTGCGGATCGACGCGGCCGTAGACGGTGAGCCGCAGCACGTCGCGGAATGCCGCGTCGCCGATCGCATTGCGCAGCGTGTGGAGCACCCACGCGCCCTTGTAATAGATGTCGTTGCCGCGGCCGGGCGCCGTCTTGTAGACGTCGTCGGCGGTCTGCGGCTTGCCTGCGACCAGCGCCGACTGGTTGAGGATCCTGGGCCGCATCTCCAGCATCATCGCCGCATAGCGCGCCTCGCCATCGCGCCAGCGTCCGTAGAGCGGCTGCATATATTCGGTGAAGCCCTCGTGCAGCCAGAAGTCGTCCCAATTGGGTGCGGTCATCTGGTTGGCGAACCATTCGTGGCCGAATTCATGCTGGAACAGCCAGTCGAACCCCTCCGGCGCCTTGGCATAGGCGTTGCCATAGGCGTTGATCGTCTGGTGCTCCATGCCCTTGTGCGGCGTCTCGACCACGCCGA
>CAYQPM010000140.1:0-6106 GCA_964419295.1 uncultured Stakelama sp.
TCAAGATCGGAGGCACGGTGTTCTACGTAGTTCTTCTCGCGATGGTGGCGGCCTTTCTGGCGCTCCGTCTCTACAGCGTGCTCGGCAAGCGGACCGGCCACGAACAGCAGCCGCTGCCGCGTGCCGCCGACGATCGTCCGGCCGCGGTTGCACTCGCGCCGCGTGCCCTCGATGCGGCGCCGGACGTGCGTGAACCGGTCAATCGCAACATCGAACCCCGCGCCGAGGCCGGTCTGCGCGCGATCATCGCGGGTGAGCAGGGTTTCGACGTGAACCAGTTCCTTGGCGGCGCTCAGGCAGCCTATCGCATGACGCTGGAGGCGTTCTGGGCGGGGGACGAGGCGGCACTCGCCGATCTCGCCGAACCGGACGTCGCCCACGCCTTCGGCGAGGCGATCGAGGCGCGGCGCAGCGCCGGTGAGACGCTGGAGAACCGGCTGGTCTCGATCGAGCGTGCTGTGATCGCGGATGCGGCGCTGAACGGGCGGGAGGCGAGGATCACCGTTCGCTTCGACGCCGATATCGCAGCGGTCACGCGCGATGCCGAGGGCAATGTCATTGCCGGATCGCTGACGGATGCGGTCGAGACGCACGACGTGTGGACCTTTGCCCGCACGCTGAAAAGTCGCGATCCCAACTGGAAGCTCGCCGATACCGACGAGGAATAGCCGCTCCGGCGGCTGGCGGGCCATTCGGGCCGGCGCGTATGGCAGCCATGGCGCCACGTTCCACTTGTCCCCGTTCGCCGGCTTGGGCAGAGCGTGCCCGGGAAAGCCGTGAGACCGTCCGGCCACACAGGGGCATTCGATGACCGGAAATCGCGTATTCGCCAGCATCGCGCTGGCCCTTTGCCTCAGTGCCTGCGGCGGACGCGTTGTGCCTATCGCCACCGATCGTCCGCCCGTCGCACAGCAGGGACGCCCGACCGGTTCGCGGCCGGCTTCGCCGCGGCCCGCCGTCACGGCGAACACGGCGGGACAGGCCATAGCTTCCGGCAGGGCCTTCGACGGGCGCATCGCCGGTGCCGTACCGTTGCTGGCTGCGCCTGTCGTCGTCGTGCCCGGTGCGGCTACGGCGGCGAGCGCCGGTGTCGTGCCCGGGCCTTCGCTCGACACGTTGCCGATCACGGAGGCGCAGGCGGAGGCCACGCGCGCCGCGTTCCTTGCCAGCTGCCCCGGTCTGATGCGGCGGCCCGATACCTCCGGCCTGACCCGGGGCATGGACTGGCAGGGCGCATGCGCCGCGGCGGCCGATGTTCCCCGGGGCGGCGCCCGCGCCTTTCTCGTCGCCAATTTCGAAGCAGTGCAGGTCGGGGACGGCAGAGCCTTCGCCACCGGTTATTATGAACCGGAAATCGCCGCATCGCGCGAGCGCCGCGCGGGGTATGAGGTGCCGATCTACGCCCGGCCCGACGATCTGATCGACGTCGATCTCGGCCAGTTCACCAGCGACCTCAAAGGCAAGAAGATCCGCGGGCGTGTGCAGGGGAGCAGTCTCGTACCCTATTACGACCGCGCCGCCATCGGCGGCGGGGTGATCGACGGCAAGGCGCCGGTGCTCGCCTGGGGCGCTGACGAAGCCGCCGTCTTTTTCCTGCAGGTCCAAGGCTCCGGTCGCTTGCGCCTGCCCGACGGCGGGATCATGCGCGTCGGCTATGATACCCAGAACGGCCGCGATTATACCGGTATCGGTGCGCTGATGAAGGCGCGAGGTCTGCTCCAGCCGGGCCAGACCTCGATGCAGGGGATCGTCGCCTGGCTGCATGCCCATCCTGACGAAGGGCGCGCGATCATGAACGAGAACAAGAGCTTCGTCTTCTTCCGCGAGCTGAACACACCGCCGGTCGGGGCGATGGGCTATGTCGTCAACGGCGGGATCAGCGCCGCCGCGGACGTCAAGTTCGTACCCTTGGGCGCGCCGGTGTTCCTCTCGATGGATCGGCAGGATGCCAGCGGCCTGTGGGTGGCTCAGGATACCGGCGGCGCGATCAAGGGCAGCAACCGCTTCGATACCTTCTGGGGCGCGGGTCCGGCCGCCGAGGCGACCGCGGGTGGCATGGCGGCACGCGGCACCGCGTTCCTGTTGCTGCCGGTCGGCACCGTCGCGCGCCTGCGGGGCAGCCAATATGGATCGGCATCGGTTGCGCCAGCTCAACCCTGACGAGGCGGATCTGTGGGCGCGGGTCATGGCGACGGTCAAGCCGCTCCGCGCCGTGGCTCCACCGGTCCGTCGGGCGCCCCCGCCCGTGTCACCCGCTCCGGTCACCGCCGGACCCGCGGCTCCTGCGAAGGCGACCAAGCCGTCCAAGGCGCTGACCCGGGCGATCGCCGCCGCGCGGCCAGCGTTCCAGAAGCCGGTCGTCACGACGCCATCACCGCACCAGAACACCCTCGACGGCAGCTGGGACAAGCGTTTGACCCGCGGCATCGTCATCCCCGACAGTTCGATCGATCTGCACGGGCATAGCTTGTCTTCGGCGCACGCTCTGCTGGACGACGGACTGGCGCGCGCGATCACGCGGGGGGATCGGGTGTTGCTGCTGGTAACCGGCAAGCCGCCGCGCCCCGAAAGCGAGCGTCCTCACGCCCGTGGCGCGATCCGGGCGGCAATCGCAGACTGGCTGGCCGCTTCCCGCCATGCCGACGCGATCGCTGCGGTCCGCGGCGCACACCCGCGTCATGGCGGGCAGGGCGCACTCTATATCGTGTTGCGACGCGGCCGCTAAGACGAGAACGGCTGGCGAGTCTGCACACCTGCGCCGGACAATTCGGTATGCCGCGCGCTCCAGCCGACGTCCGCTCACGCAGCCCTCGACAACGCCTTCAGACTGCGCGCTCGATCACCTTGGCATAGATGTCGACCAAGGCCAGCAAGTCGGCGACTGCCACCGCCTCGTCCACCTGGTGCATCGTCGCATTGACCAGTCCGAACTCCACGGTCGGGCATAACCGCGACAGAAACCGCGCATCCGACGTGCCGCCGGAGGTAGATGGCTCCGGCGCGATGCCCGTCACCGCCTCGATCGCGCCGCTCACCAGGGCGGTCCACGGACCCGGCTCGGTCAGGAACGCCTCGCCCGATACGGTGCCGCTCACCGCCGCCTCCGGCGCGTATTCACGCACGACCGCGGTCACGCGATCGATCAGCGCCGCCCCGCGCTGTTCGTCATTGAAGCGGATATTCAGGCGCGCCTGCGCGCGCGCAGGGATGACGTTGTGCGCCGGATTGCCGACCGACACGTCGGTTATCTCTAGGTTGGAGGGCTGGAACCACGCATTGCCGTGATCCAGTCCCATCGCCTCCAGCGCGGCCAGCGCCTTCACCAGTTTGCCGACCGGATTGTCGGCGAGGTGGGGATAGGCGACATGCCCCTGCCGGCCGGCGACGTCGATCCAGATGTTGACCGATCCGCGCCGCCCGATCTTCATCATGTCGCCCAGTCGGTGTACCGAGGTCGGTTCGCCGACGAGGCACAGGTCCGGCGTGAGTCCGCGCGCCGCCAGGCGATCGATCAACACCGGCGTGCCGTAGATCGCCGGGCCTTCCTCGTCGCCGGTGATCAGCAGGCTGAGCGTCGGTCCGCCGGCGCGTGACGCTGCGGCGGCGAAGGCCGCCACGGCACCCTTCATGTCCACGGCGCCGCGTCCGTACAGCAGGCCGCCGCGAACGTCCCCGGACCAGGGCGATACGGTCCAGCCTTCGCCCGGCGGCACGACATCGACATGGCCTGCGAAGGCGAGGTGCCGGCCGACGCCGTCTCGCACCGCAATCATATTCTCGACCGGACCGTCCGGCGATTCGCCGACTACGAACCGATCGACCGCGAAGCCGATCGGCACCAGCGCGGATTCGAGCACGTCGAATACCGCGCCGCGGGCGGGCGTGACGCTGTCGGCGCGAAGCAGCGCCTGCGTCAGCGCCAATACGTCGATCACGCGCGCCGTCTCACGCCGGCGTCTGTTCGTATTGCTGGATGACCCAATCCTCTTCTTGTGCGCCGGCGATCCAGTCCTGCATCCAGGGGTGATGGATCACGGCGTCGAGATAGCTGCCGGCGAAGCGGGCGGTCGGCAGCTGGTACGACAGGATGCGCGTGACGACCGGAGCGAACATGATGTCGGCCGCGCCGAATTCGCCGAACAGGAAATCGCCGTTGCTGCCCCAGCGGGCGCGGGCCTGCGCCCACAATTCCATGATCCGGCCGAGGTCGGCGAGCACGTCGTCGTCGGGGCGCTTCGCCGGGAAGATCTGCCGAATGTTCATCGCATGCTTGCGGCGCAAGGCGGTGAAGCTCGAATGCATCTCCGCCGCCATGGATCGCGCCATCGCGCGGGCGGCGTCGTCCTGCGGCCAGAACGTGTCGCGTCCGACCTTGTCCGCCAGATATTCGACGATCGCCAGGCTGTCCCACACCACGGCCTCGCCATCCCACAGGATCGGCACCTTGCCCGATGACGGGGCGAACTCGGCGCCTTCGCGGCGACGGTCCCACTCGGCATCGTAGAGGGGCACTACCACCTCTTCGAACGGGAGACCGGATTGCTTGCAGGCCAGCCAGCCGCGCAGGCTCCAGGAGGAATAGGCCTTGTTGCCGATGATGAGCTTCATGGCGTTCGGGTTAGCGGCGCGGGCAGGGCAGGTCCAGCGATGCCGACCGAACTTCGGCGCCGTCGCGACTGGCGGGCCGGTATTCCCCGCTGTCACCCAGCCCGTCGACCGCGCATTCGGTATGCGCCGGCCGACGTCGGCGAGTGGCGCTCAGCCGATCGCTTCCATCACCGCCGCGCGCAGTTCCGGGATGCCGAGGCCGCCTTCGCTCGACGTCGCGAGGATATCCGGATGCGCCGCCGGCCGCTTGCGCGCTTCCTCGGCGGTGCGTTCGGTCACTTCGGCAAGCTCGCTGGCCTTGATCTTGTCCGCCTTCGTCAGCACCAGACGGTAGCTGACGGCGGCCTTGTCGAGCATCTCCAGGATTTCGCGATCGACCTCCTTGATGCCGTGACGCGAATCGATCAGCACCAGCGCACGCTTCAACGTATCCCGGCCGCGCAGGAAGTCGTTGACGAGGAAGCGCCACTTCCGGACGACGTCCTTTGGCGCCTTGGCAAAGCCATAGCCCGGCATGTCGACCAGCCGGAACGCGAGCGGATCGCCGACATCGAAGAAATTCAGCTCCTGCGTCCGCCCCGGCGTGTTCGACGTGCGCGCAAGGCCGTTGCGACCGGTCAGCGCGTTGAGCAGCGACGACTTGCCGACATTGGATCGACCGGCGAACGCGACTTCCGGCACCACCGGCGCTGGCAGATGCTCCAGCGCCGGCGCCGACTTCAGGAAGCCGACAGGCCCCGCGAAGGTCTTGCGGGCACGCTCCAGCATCTCGGGCGTGAAGCCCTCGTCCTCAGGAACGACGACATCCCCGCTCACTTGACCGGCGCCGTCTTCAGCGCGGGGTGACGCGCGTAGAGCAGCCGCTGTTGCAGCACGGTCAGCGCGTTCGATGCGATCCAGTAAATCTGGAGCCCGACCGGGTAGCTCGCCATGACGAACATCAGCACCCAGGGGATGACCGCGAACACCTGTTTCTGCGTATCGTCCATCGGCGCCGGGTTCATCTTGAACTGGAAGTACATCGACACGCCCAGCAGGATCGGCACCACGCCGATCGCGATCATGTGCGGCGGCGTGAAGTGCAGGTAGCCGAACAGGTTGAGCGGCGTCAGCGGATCGGGCGCCGACAAATCCTTGATCCAGCCGACGAACGGCTGGTGCCGCATCTCGATCGTCAACATCAGCACCTTGTACAGGGCGTAGAAGATCGGGATCTGCAGCAGCGTCGGCAGGCAGCCGGCGACCGGATTGACCTTCTCGGTCTTGTAGAGGGCCATGACCTCCTGCTGCATGCGCGGCTTGTCGTCCTTGTACCGCTCCTGGATCGCCTTCATCTTCGGCTGAATGCCGCGCATCTTGGCCATGCTGGCGAACTGGCGCTGGGCGATCGGGAACATCAGCCCGCGAATGGTCAGCGTCAGCACGATGATCGCGACGCCGAAGTTGCCGATCATGCGGAACAGCCAGTCGAGATAGGTGAAGATCGGCTTTTCGACGA
>CAYQPM010000141.1:0-5988 GCA_964419295.1 uncultured Stakelama sp.
TCAGCACGCCCGACTGCATGAACATGTTGATCACGCTGGCGACCAGCAGGCCGACGACGCCGATGATCAGGAACGTGCCGAACGCCGACAGGTCGCGCTTCGTCGTGTAGCCGTACAGGCTCAGCGCCGCAAAGCCCGCCGCCGTCGCAAAGAACGCGCCCGCGATCGACGTGCCGCTGTAAACGAGGAAGATCGTCGAGAGCGACATGCCCATCAGCACCGCGAATCCCCAGAACAGCATCTGGAGCGTGGCGGTCTTCATCCGGTTCTGGCCGAAGCTCATCGCAAAGACGATGGCTAGCGGCGACAGCGCGACGATGAAGCCGAGCATGCTCGTGCGTCCGGTCGGGCCGACCAGCGCGCCGACCGCGCCGCTCGTCGCGAACAGCAGCGCGACGATGCCGGTCAGCAGCACGCCGGAACCCATATAGTTATACACCGACAGCATGTACGAGCGCAGACCCGCATCGTACGCGCTGCTACGCGCCGCGTCGGCGCGCGTGGCGCCGAACGGTGCGGCGCTCGGCCGGGGGTCAGACCAGTTGGCCATGGTATCCAGAACTCCTTTGCCGACATGATGTCGGATGATCGAAATATCGGCGCGACGGCGCGCCTTTTCAAGCGAAACCGGCTAGGCCGTTGGTCTCAGGCAACAGAACATTACAAACGGCGATTCGTTCATCATGCGCCTCTTCGTCGCCCTTCGTCCGCCTCCGCCGATCCGCCGTCTGCTACAGGCGGCGATGGGTGGCGTTCCCGCCGCCCGCTGGCAGGACGACGAGCAGCTGCATTGCACCTTGCGCTTCATCGGCGACGTCGATCGGCCGCAGGCGGAGGACGTCGCCGCGGCGCTCGCCGGGATCCATGCCGCGACGCCGCCGGTGCGGATCGCCGGCGTCGGCCGGTTCGCGCACAAGGGGCGCACCGATACGTTGTGGGCCGCGCTGGCGCCCGCCGACGCGCTCCACCACCTCGCGCGCAAGGTCGAACAGGCGTGCGTCCGCGCCGGCCTGCCCCCCGAACGCCGCGCCTATCTGCCGCACGTGACACTCGCCCGGCTGCCCCGCAGCGCCGGCACCACGCCCGAGATCGAGGGCTGGCTCGCCGTGCATGCCGGCCTTTCCAGCCCCGTCTTCACGATGACGCACCTGATGCTGTACCAGAGCCATCTCGGGCGCAGCGGCGCGACCTACGAACCGGTCGCGCGGTGGCCGCTCGTCAGCCCGGCGGAACCGGCGACGGTCGGAACGGGTTCGTAAGGACCATCAGGGAGTCTAACTTATGCGCGCCATCCTCGTCCTCGCCGGCCTGTCCACGCTGGCGCTCGCCGCCTGCACCCGTGGCGACGATGTCGCCGTCGGCACGCCGACGCCGGGCGGCATCCGCGCGACCGCGATGCTGCGCACCGCCACCGGCACCGACGCCGGCCGCGCCACGGTCAGCGAAGTCGCGGGCGGCCTGCGCGTCACGCTCGACGTCAGGAACATGCCCGCGGGCACGCATGGCGCGCACATCCACACGATCGGCCGCTGCGACGCGCCCGATTTCGCCAGCGCCGGCGGCCACTGGAACCCCACGGGTGCCAAGCACGGCAGCATGAACCCGCAAGGCCCGCACGAGGGCGATCTGCCCAACCTGATCGTCGGCAACGACGGTCGCGGTACTTTGGGGCTGACCGTTCCCGGCGCGACGATGGCCGGGCTGCTCGACGCCGACGGCGCGGCGATCGTCGTTCACGCCGGGCCGGACGACCTGATGACCGATCCGTCCGGCAACAGCGGCGGCCGCATCGCCTGCGGTGTGTTCGCCGCCGCCTGACCGATCGGCGGGCGAGCGCGTCAGATCGCCTCGCCCGCCGCCCGCGCCCGCGCCTCGCGTGAGGCCTCGGCCCTGGGCACCAGTCGATACGCCGCGATCGCGCAGCCGAGCGTCACCGGCATCACCGCCAGCAGCGACAGCATGCCGACCGACAGGCTGCCCGACAGGGTCGAGATGCGCCCCGCCAGATACGGCCCCATCGCCAGCCCCATCAGGGTCGTGCCGATGAAGAACGTCGCCGTCGCCGTGCCCCGCATCCGGGGTAGCACCAGATCCTGCGTCGTCGCCGCCGCCGATCCCAGCGCGCCGCTCGCGGTCAGCCCCGACAGGAACAGGCACGGGTAGAAGACCCAGACGTTGCTCGCCGTGAAGGCACCGATCAGGAACGGCACCGGCACGCTCGCGCCGAAGATCACGACGATCAGGCGCCCGGCCGGATCGCTCCGGCGCAACCGGTCGGCGACCACACCGCCGATGGTCAGCCCCAGGAACCCGGCGAGCGCACCGCTGCTGCCGAGCAACAGGCCCGCACGCGCGGGCGTCTCGCCCAGTTCACGCATGACATAGGGCGCCGCCCAGAAGCTCGCGGCATAGCTCAGGAAGGAATTCAGGCCATAGGCGACCACGGTGCACAGGAAGGCCGGGGTGCCGACGATCAGCGCGAACGTCGCCGGATCGCGCCGCCGCAAGGCGCAGGCCCAGGAAAAGACGGCATATACCCCGATGCCGATCGCGAACCATTGCGGCTTGGGTTCGCCCAGCCCGATCAGCGCCGCGACCACCGCGACCACCGCGGCGAGCCCGGTCAGGTTGATCATCAGCGCGCGCGTGCCGCCGCGCGCCGCGCCGACGAGCGTCAGTGGCGGGATGATCGTCAGCAATTCCTCGAAAAAGGCGCGGAACGGGGCCGGATGCTTCTCCGGCTCCGGCAGGCCCTCGACCAGCCCGCGGATCGGCTCGCGCAGGGTCGCGATCCACATCGCGACGATCAGCCCGGGCAGGCCAACCGCCAGGAACGCCGCCTGCCACCCGACCAGCCCCAACGGGCCGCCGCCGGGATAGGCGCGGTTCCAGCCCTGAACGATCAGCCCGCCGATGAACAGCGACACACCGCCGCCGACATACAGCCCCGCCGAATAGATCGAGAGCGCCGTCGCCCGCAGCCGCTTGGGAAAATAGTCCGATATCAGGGAATAGGCCGAGGGACTCGCCGTCGCCTCGCCCACACCCACGCCGATCCGCGCCAACGCCAGCTGGCCGCCGGTCCGCGAAAAGCCCGACAGCGCGGTCATCGTCGACCACAGCGTCAGCCCGACGGTCATCAGCCGCACCCGGTGCCAGCTGTCCGCCAGCCTGCCCAACGGGATGCCGAACAGCGCGTAGAAGACGCCGAACGCGGTCCCGTACAGGAACCCCAGGTCCTCGTCCTTCAGGTGCAGGTCGCGCTTGATGTCCTCGGCCAGGATCGAAATGACCTGCCGGTCGATGAAGTTGAGCACATAGACGACGAACAGGATGCCGAGCACGTACCAGGCGTAGCGCGACGCCTGCTGCGCCCCGGCGCCGGTGGGTGCAGCGCCGTCCGGGGCTGGAATAGCCATCGACCTCTCCGTTCTGTTTCGCCGGAGGCTAACAGACGGATGCCGGCCCCGCAAAGCCGAAAACGATACCCGATATTCTAATCAGGCGCGCAACGGACCCCGCGCACTTTGCTCCAGCCGCTTCAGCAGCGATTCGATCGATGGCGCGGTCGTCGCTTCGTTGGGCGAACGCGGCAATTGCACGGTCGCGATCCGCTCGCCCGGCACCAGCGCCACGGGCGGACGCAGCGGCGGACAGGGGCGCACCGGCTCGCGCGGCACGTCCGGCAACGCGCCGGGATGGAAGGCGGCGAGCGGCAGGTCGAGATCGGCGGGAATCGACTGGACGACCGGCGGTGGCGGCGCGGCGTCTGCCGACGACGAAGGGGCCGGCGGCGGCAGCGGCGCACCCAGGTCGGCGGCCGACATCGGCTTGCGCGCGGGGGCATCGGGATGGGCGTCGGCGCGGCGCAGCACCGGCACGCCACCCTCGGTCGCAGGCTTGGTGCCGAAGATGCCGTCGGGGCCGAACAGCAGGAACAGCGCCGACCAGACCACCGCCGCAGCCAGCGCGGCGGCGACGATCGCCAGCACCGCGCGGGCGGTGGTGCCGAGCGGCGGTTCGGCGACGGCGAGCAGCGCTGGCAGGCCGCTCTGCCATACCCAATCCTCCAGTATGTCGGTGGGCAGTAACAGGAAGGTAGCGGCCGCGGCGATTCCCGCGACGGCGCCCCCGCCCGGCGCGATCCATCGCGTCGCCGGGGGCTGGTTCAAATTCTGGCCGGTGAACGCTGCCATGATCCATCCACTGTCGCGGCCGCCGTCAGCCGCTGGTAAATTGGCTCGTAACGACAAATGTTTGACGACCAGTTACGCTCTTTCTCGACGAACGCGCGGCCCCGCTCCCGCCGTGCTTCCCAGCCGCTGCGATCGGCCAGCAGCGCGGCGAGCGCGGTGGCGATCGCGGCGGGATCGTCCGGCCGGAACAGCGTCCCCGTCTCGCCGTCGCGAATCAGTTCGCGATGCCCGCCGACGTCGGATGCCGCGACCAGCTTGCCCTGCGCCATCGCCTCCAGCGGCTTCAGCGGCGTGACCAGATCGGTCAGCCGCATGTGCTTGCGCGGATAGGCGAGCACGTCGACCAGCGCATAATAGCGCTCCACCTCGTGATGCGGCACGCGGCCGACGAAGCGGATCGCGTCCGCCGCCGGCGACGCCGCCGCCTGCGCCCGCAACGCCTCCTCCATCGGCCCGCCGCCAACCAGCAGCAGTCGCGCCCTGGGTCGCGCGGCGACCAGCGCCGGCATCGCGGCGATCAGGTCGTCGAGCCCTTCGTAATCGTAGAAGCTGCCGATGAAGCCGATCGTCTCGGAATCCTCGATCCCCAACGATCGCGCCAGCTCCGGGTCGGGCGCCACCGGCGCGCCGAACAGCGTCATGTCGACGCCGTTGGGCGACACCACGATCTTGTCCGCCGCTACGCCGCGCGCGACCAGATCGCCGCGCAATCCTTCGCAGATCACCGCGACCGCATCGGCGCGGCCGACCGCCCAGCTTTCCAGCGCCCGCGTCGCGCGATAGCGCGCCGACCCTTCGGTGCCCGTGCCGTTGCCGACCGCCGCATCTTCCCAAAACGCCCGGATCTCGTACACCAGCGGCAGCTTGCGGCGGCGCGCGACGCGCAGCGCGGCGAGTGCATCGAGCACCGGCGAATGCGCGTGCAGGATATCGGGCCGGAACGCATCCACCGCCGCTTCGATGCGCCGCGCGAACGCCGCGATCCCGGCCAGTTCGCCCAGCACGCCGGGTCGGCGCGGCGCCTGCGTGCGGTGGAACGTCAGTCCGTCCACCTCCTCCACCGCCGCGCCGACCGCCGCGCTGTGCCGCGGCCCGGTGACCGCGGCGACCTGCCACCCGCGCTGCTCCTGCGCCTTCAGGATCGCGCGGGTGCGGAAGGTATAGCCGCTCTGCAGCGGCAGGCCGTGGTCGAGGATGTGGAGAATGCGCATCGGCAAGTGCCTGCCACACGGGCACTTAACGCTGCGTCAATCGCGGTATCGGGCCGGCGCGCCCTTCCCCATGGCGCCGCGCCACCCTATCTGCGCGGCTCAGGGGGACTGCATGGCCGAACCGATCCTCGCCGTCAGCGGCGTGTCCAAGACGTACAAGGGCGGCTTCACCGCGCTGCACAGCATCGATCTGGCGATCGAACGGGGCGAGATCTTCGCGCTGCTCGGCCCGAACGGCGCCGGCAAGACCACGCTGATCAGCATCATCTGCGGCATCGTCACACCGTCCACCGGCACGATCTCCGTCGCCGGTCACGACGCGCTCACCGACTACAAGGCCGCGCGCCGGCGGATCGGACTGGTGCCGCAGGAACTGTCGGTCGACATGTTCGAAACCGTACTCGCCACCGTCACCTTTTCGCGTCGGCTGTTCGGCCGTTCGGGGCACAGCGCCTATATCGAACAGGTGCTGCGCGACCTGTCGCTGTGGGACAAGCGCGATGCCAAGATCATGGAATTGTCGGGGGGCATGAAGCGCCGCGTGCTGATCGCCAAGGCGCTGGCGCACGAACCCGAAATCC
>CAYQPM010000142.1:0-5965 GCA_964419295.1 uncultured Stakelama sp.
CCGCTCGCCGAGCGGATCGGGATGTACGAGTTCATGAAGGAGATGCAGACGCTCGCCTTCGAACAGCTCGAACCCGAAGCCTATGAATCGATCAGCAAGCGGCTGGAACTGCTGAAGACCGGCGGTGGCGACCGGATCGCCAAGATCGCATCGGGGCTGAAGCTGCTGCTCGGCCGCGCCGGTGTCGAGGCCGAGGTGAACGGCCGCGAGAAGCACCCCTATTCGATCTGGCGCAAGATGAGCGAGCGCCACATCAGCTTCGAACAGCTGAGCGATATCATGGCGTTCCGCGTCATCGCGCCGACGGTGGAGGATTGCTACAAGACGCTGGGCGTCATCCATCGCCGCTGGCCGATGGTGCCGGGGCGGTTCAAGGATTACATCTCGACCCCCAAGCGGAACGGCTATCGTTCGCTGCACACCTCCGTCATCCACGCCGACAATGCGCGCATCGAAATCCAGATCCGCACCCCCGAAATGCATGCCGAGGCGGAGTTCGGGCTGGCGGCGCACTGGGCGTACAAGGAACACAAGGTCCGCGCCGACAGCCAGCACAGCTGGATCGCCGACCTGGTCGAGATCCTGGACACGGCGGGCAGCCCCGAAGAGCTGCTCGAACATACCCGCATGGCGATGTACCAGGATCGCATCTTCGCCTTCACGCCGAAGGGCGAGCTGATCCAGCTGCCCAAGGGCGCGACGCCGATCGACTTCGCCTATGCGGTGCATACCGATCTGGGCGACCAGGCGGTGGGCGCGAAGATCAACGGCCGCGTCGTGCCGCTGTCGACGGTGATCGAGAACGGCGACCAGGTGCAGGTGCTGCGGTCGAAGGGGCAGGTGCCGCAGCCCGGCTGGCTGAACTTCGCGATCACCGGCAAGGCGCTGGCCGGCATCCGTCGCCACCTGCGCCACAAGGAGCGCGACGAACTGATCGCGCTGGGGCGCAAGCTGTACGACGACATCGTCCAGCGGCTGCCCGCGACGCTGGGCGGCGATGCGCTGAACCAGGCGCTCAAGCGATTGAAGCTGCCCGACGAGGCTGCGCTGATGGCGTCGATCGCACGGCGCAGCGTGTCGGATGCGGCGGTGATGGAAGCGCTGATGCCCGGATCGGCGGGCGCGGACGTCGGCCTGCTCGCGCCGCAGACGCGCGCGATCTCGATCAAGGGGCTGACCGCCGGCGTCGCCTTCGACCTGGCGGAATGCTGCCACCCGGTGCCGGGCGACCGGATCGTCGGCCTGCGCCGCCCGGATGCGGGGATCGAGGTGCATGCGATCGATTGCCCGGTGCTCGCCGAACTGGCGGAGCGCGGCGCGAACGAAACCGACTGGGTCGATGTCGACTGGGGCGACAAGAGCGACGGCGCGGTCGCGCGCATTGCGGTGCAGGTGAAGAACGAGCCGGGCGCGCTCGGCATCGTGTCGACGGTCATCGGCGCGCATCGCGCCAACATCATCGCGCTGCGCCTCGATACGCGCGATTCGATGTTCCACACCAACGTCATCGACGTCGAGGTTCACGACATCCACCAGCTGATGCGCCTGATCGCCGCGTTGCGCGCCGCCGACGCGGTGAATGCGGTGGAGCGGGTCTAGGCCGCGCGGCGGCAGAGGCCGTTCGCGCGGAGGCGCGAAGGGCGCGTGCCGGGACCGAAATCGAGTGCCCCGTTTTCGAGGTTGCATAGGTGTGCTGGTTACCGGCGTGCGTCGTCCGGAGTGCCGCTCCCCACTCCCCGTCATCCCGGCGAACGCCGGGACCCATGGCTGCACGACGCTGATGGCGTGCCCCTCACCCATGGTGCGCGTCCGTGGGTCCCGGTGTTCGCCGGGATGACGAGTGGGGGACAGGAGACAAAGGACCCGCGACACTCCGAAGCGCGCGCCGCGCCCCGAGCGTTAGGCCAGCAGCCCCAGTGCCCGCAATTCGCCGCGCAGCTTCGGTTCGCCCTCGAAATGCAGCGCGATCAGGCCGACCGATGCGGCGCCCGCGATGTTCGCGGCATTGTCGTCGATGAAGACGGTATGCGCCGCATCCAGTCCGAACCGCTTCAGCGCGAGGTGGTAGATGGCGGGATCGGGCTTCACCAGTTTCTCGGCGCCCGAGACGACGACGTCGCGGAAGCGATCGAACATCGCGGCCTCGCGCGCCCGGAACGGCGGCCAGAATTCGTGGCTGAAATTGGTGATCGCGAACAGCGGCACGTCGCGCGCTTCCAGTTCGTCGACCAGCGCGGTCATGCCCGCGATTGGATCGCCGATGCTGTCGAGGAATCGCGGCCCCCAGGCGGCGATCAGATCGGCATGCTGCGGATACAGCGCCGCCAGCTCCGCCGAGGTATCGGCGAAGTCGCGTCCAGCATCGTGCTGGAAGTGCCATTCGTGCGTGACGACATCGCGCAGGAACGCATCAAGCGCCCGATCGTCGTCGATCAGGCGCCTGTAGAGGATCCGCGGATCCCAGTCGTACAAGACCCGGCCGACATCGAAGATGACGGCCGTGGGACCTGCCAAGGCTTTAGCCCTGGCGCGCCTTGAAGCGGCGGTTGGTCTTGTTGATGACATAGGTGCGGCCGCGACGACGGATCACGCGGTTGTCGCGATGACGGTCCTTGAGCGACTTCAGGCTATTGCGGATCTTCATGATCGATTCGCTTCTTTTCGAAAATTGACGGTGTCGGTGAAAGCGCGAGCGCCTAAGGGCGGAGGCTGCAATAGTCAAGCAACGCCGGGGTCGCTAGAGCGTTTCCCAGATGCAACGTATCGTGAAAAGGTAGCCTGCCGCCATGACCATCCGCCCGTTCCTGGCCCTCGGCGTGGCCGCCGTCACGCTCGCCGGCTGCGCCACCACCGCGCCGATGCCGCCGATGGAGGTCATCCGCTATCACCTGGGCCAGCCGATCGCGCGCGGCAGCATCGCGGTCGAGCCGCTGTCTGGCGGCGCCCCCGCCAGCCTGGAATTCAAGACCTATGCCGCTGCGGTACAGACCGAATTGCTGAAGGTCGGCTATACCGTGCCGGCGCAGGGTGCCACGCCCGATTACGTCGCGACGGTCGGGTTCACCCGCACCAGCCGCGAAGGGCCGCCGCGTCAGTCGCCGATCAGCATCGGCATCGGCGGTGGCGGGTTCAGCGGCGGGCGCCGTGGTGGTGGCGTCGGCCTGGGCGGCGGCATCGGCTTCCCGATCGGCAAGAGCCGCCCGACGGTGGCGCTGGTCGCGGAACTGGCGGTGACGATCAAGCGCCGGGTCGATCAATCGCCGATCTGGGAAGGCAAGGCGCAGGGGGTCAGCGACATCAAGGGCGCCGATGAGCAGGCGGGCAAGCTCGCCCGCGCCCTGTTCACCGGATTCCCCGGAGAATCCGGTCGCACGATCACGGTGAAGTGAGCGCATGACGATCAGCATCAATGCCGCCTTCGATGGCGGCAACATCCGCGTCGTCGCCATCGAGGGCGATCGCGTCGACCTGGAAATCGTGAAGGACCACCAGTCCGATTTCTTCCAATGGTTCTACTTCCGTGTCGCGGGAGCGGCGGGACGCCGATTGACGTTCCGCATCCTCAATGCGGGGCAGTCGGCCTATCCCTTCGGCTGGCCGGGATACAGGACGCGCGCCAGCACCGATCGCGTCGCCTGGCGCATGATCGACACCGGCTACGACGGCGGCGTGCTGTCGTTCGACTATCATTGCGAGGGCGATCTGGCGTGGTTCGCCTATTTCGCGCCCTTCACGATGGAGATGCACCACGATCTGGTCGCGCGGATCGCCGCCCGGCCGGGGGTCGAGCATCGCGAACTGGGCGTGTCGCTGGACGGGCAGGCGATCGACTATTTCCGGATCGGCAGCGGACCCAAGCCGGTGTGGCTCTACGCTCGCCAGCATCCGGGCGAATCGATGGTCGAATTCTGGATGGAGGGCGCGCTCGACTGGCTGACGAGCGATGCCGCCGCGCCGCTGCTCGCGAAGGCGACGGTGCATGTCGTCCCGAACATGAACCCGGACGGCACGCGCCGCGGGCATCTGCGCACCAATGCCGCAGGCGTGAACCTCAACCGCGAATGGCATGCGCCGACGGCGGAGCGCAGCCCCGAAGTTTTGTGCGTGCGCGACGCGATGGATGCGACCGGCGTCGCCTTCGCGATCGACGTCCATGGCGACGAGGCGATCCCGGCGAACTTCATCGCGGGTTACGAGGGCATTCCGAACTGGACCGAGGATCACGGCGCCAAATTCTATGCGTTCGGAGATCGGCTGGCGGCGCATACCCCCGACTTCCAGGTCGGCAAGGGCTATGAGAAATCGAGCGCCGGCAATGCCAATCTGTCGATGTCGACCAACCAGCTGGCGCAGCGATTCGGTGCGGTGTCGGTGACGCTGGAAATGCCGTTCAAGGACCACGATCCCAACCCCGACGCCGAGTTCGGCTGGTCCCCGGAGCGGAGCCGCAAGCTGGGCGTGTCGTGTCTGGAGGTGCTGACCGACATGATCGACGTTATCTGATGGAGATCCGGCGCGACGATCCCGCTGCGTCCCATGTCGCCGACCTGCTCGCGCATCACCTGACCGAATTGCGCGGGGAAATGGCGGAATATGCCTTTGCGCTGGATGCGGGCGGATTGTCGGCGCCGGAGGTGACGTTCTGGACCGCATGGCGCGACGGCGCGCTGGCGGGCTTCGTCGCGCTGAAACGGCTGGACCCCGCGCATGGCGAGCTGAAGTCGATGCGCGCGGCGCCGGCCGCGCGGGGCACCGGTGTCGGACGCGCCCTGCTCGACCATGTCGTCGCCGAGGCGCGGCGGCGGGATTACGCGCGGCTGAGCCTGGAGACGGGGACCGCCGACCTGCATGCGCCGGCGGTGGCGCTCTACCGACGGGCGGGCTTTGTCGACACCGGGCCGTTCGCCGACTATCGCCCGAGCCCGCACAACCAGTTCCTCACCCTCGACCTCCGGGAGTCCCGATGCCTCGCCTCGTCCTGATCCGCCACGGCCAGTCCAGCTGGAACCTCGAGAACCGCTTCACCGGATGGTGGGACATCGACGTCACCGAAAAGGGCGCAGGCGAGGCGCGCGCGGCGGGCGAGTTGATGGCGGCCAAGGGGCTGGACTTCGACATGACGTTCACCTCGCTCCAGACGCGGGCGATCAAGACGCTGAACCTGGCGCTGGAGGCGATGGGCCGGCTGTGGCTGCCGACCGAGAAGGACTGGCGGCTGAACGAGCGGCATTATGGCGGGCTGACCGGCCTCGACAAGGCGGAGACGGCGGCGAAGCACGGCGAGGACCAGGTGAAGATCTGGCGCCGCAGCTTCGACGTGCCGCCGCCGCCGATGGAAGCCGGCAGCGACTATGATCTGTCGGGCGACCGCCGCTATGCGGGCACCGCAATCCCTGCGACCGAAAGCCTGAAGGACACGATCGCCCGCGTCTTGCCTTATTATGAAGAGCGGATCGTGCCGGCGCTGCGCGACGGACAGCGCGTGCTGATCTCCGCCCACGGCAATTCGTTGCGCGCGCTCGTCAAGCATCTGTCGAACATCCCCGACGACGAGATCACGAGCCTGGAAATCCCGACCGGGCAGCCGATCGTCTACGAACTGGACGACGCGATGCAGGCGACCGACCGCTATTATCTCAGCGAGCGGTGACCCGCCGGCCGCAGCGGCAACATGGCGGCCGCCACGCGGCGACTGCCGTTGCCCTTCCCCCCCTCCCTCGCTAGGCGCTTCCGATGGACAATCCGCTGGTCGGCATCATCATGGGTTCGACGTCCGACTGGGACACGATGCAGGGTGCCGCCGACGTGCTCGCCGAACTCGGCGTGGCGCATGAGACACAGGTCGTCTCGGCACACCGCACCCCCGATCGCCTGTACGATTATGCGAAAGGCGCGGCGGGCCGCGGCCTTAAGGTGGTGATCGCCGGTGCGGGCGGCGCGGCGCATCTGCCGGGCATGGCGGCGG
>CAYQPM010000143.1:0-5771 GCA_964419295.1 uncultured Stakelama sp.
TGCATGGCGACCGCGTATTGTTCATCGACGGCGAGGCTCTGGTCATCGACAAGCCTGCCGGCTTGCCGGTCGACAAGCCGCGCGACGGCTCCCTCAGCCTGGAAAATCACCTCGATTCGCTGAAGTTCGGGTTTCAGCGCTGGCCGGTGGCGGTGCACCGGCTCGACCGGGACACCAGCGGCTGTCTGCTGCTGTCGCGCAACCCCAAGGCGCATGCGCGCTTCCAGCAGGCGTTCGAACGCGGCGAGGTGGAAAAGCGCTATCTCGCGGTGTTGAGCGGTATCCCGGCCGACAGCGAAGGCACGATCGACTTTGCGCTCGGCAAGGTCAGCACCCGCGAAGAGGGCTGGCGGATCGTCGCCGATCCGGCTGGCAAGGCGGCGAAGACCGACTGGCGCGTCGTCGCCACCCGCGATGGGCGGGCGCTCGTCGAATTCCGGCCCGCGACCGGGCGCACGCACCAGATCCGCGTCCATGCGGCGACCGGCCTGGGGCTGCCGGTGGTCGGCGACCCGCATTACGGCGCGGGCGAGCCGGGCGGCATGATGCTGCATGCTGCCGCACTGACGGTGCCGCGCGCCAACAAGGATCCGATCGTCGCCGAAGCGCCGTTGCCGGAACGGTTCGGCATCTGGCCGGGCATCGTTTCCGCCCAGCCGGCGTGATGCGGGCGGCGCGCCGATGCCGCTGATCCAGGTGACGCGATCGATCGCGATCGACGAGCGCGAGGTGGAGGAAAGCTTCACCCGCGCGTCGGGTCCCGGCGGGCAGCATGTCAACACGACGGACAGCGCGGTGATGCTGCGGTTCGACGTGTGGGGATCGCCCAACCTGCCCGATCTGGTGAAGCAGCGGCTGTCGGTGCTGGCGGGATCGCGGTTGAGCAAGGACGGCGTGCTGACGCTGCGCGGCGAAAGCGGCCGTTCGCAGGAGATGAACCGGCGCGAGGTGCGCGAGCGGCTGGTCGCGCTGATCCAGGAAGCGACGATCGTCCCCAAGAAACGCCGCCCGACCAAGCCGAGCCGCACGGCGAAGGCGAAGCGGGTCGACGAAAAGAAAGGGCGCAGCGCGGTGAAGGCGGGGCGCGGCCGGGTGCGCGAGGACTGAGCGCGACCTGCGCGGAGACGGTGCACCGGGCCGGGCATGAGGCTCGATCGCCAAGTCCCCACGACGGGATTTCGCCTTCGCTGCGGCTGCGGGCGGATGACGGCGGCGGGTCGGCATCCTACATGGCGGCGATGTACCAGTTCGACATCTCCGCCGGCAGCAAGGCCGACCTTTACCGCGACATGCTTGCAGCGCTCGATGCGCTGACTGCGGACGAAGTCGACGGGATCGCCAACATGGCGAATGCGTCGGCGCTGATCTGGCAATATCTGCCGGACCTCAACTGGGCGGGCTTCTACCGCATGGTGGCGGGGGAGCTGGTACTTGGCCCGTTTCAGGGCAAGGCGGCATGTATCCGCATCCCGTTGGGCAAGGGCGTGTGCGGCACGGCGGCCTCCACCGGCGCGACGCAGCTGGTCGCGGACGTCCATGCCTTTCCCGGCCACATCGCCTGCGACGCGGCCAGCCGGTCCGAACTGGTGGTGCCGATCGTGCGCGACGGCGCGGTGATCGCGGTGCTCGACCTCGACAGCCCCGAACCGGCGCGCTTCGATGCGGAGGATGCCGTGGGTTGTGAAGCGCTTGCGCTGCTGCTCGCGGAGCGGCTCGGCTGATCCGAAACGGGACGGACCGCGCCGCCGGCGCGCTATGGCGACTCGATCATCCCGGTGATAAACGTCACGTCAATACTTTGTTAACCGTTGGCGCGAGGGGGCGGCGTGCCGGCAACAGGGAGAAGACGATGCGTACCTGGTTGATCGCGACGGCGGGCGTTGCCCTGATGGCGGGCAGCGGCGCGGACGCGCAGCAGCGCGTCGTGGCGCACGGCCCGATGGGCATGCGCCCGGGCGCGAATTTCAACATGCCGGTCCAGAGCATGGCGCAAAGCCAGAGCATGGCCCAGGCGCAGAGCATGGCGCAGGCGCGCAGCATGGCTCAGGCGCAGAGCATGGCCCGCGCGCAGAGCATGGGACAGGGCCAGAGCATCTCGCGTGCGCAAAGCATGTCGCAGGCGCAGGCATCGCAGCAGGGCGGTATCCAGACTTGGCAGGTGCCGTCGCGCGGTCCGGGCCAGGGCAACTGGCAGCACGGCGGCGGCTACGGCAACGGTGGCTACAACAACGGTGGCCAGCACATGCAGCCGGGCCAGCCCCCGCATGTCCCGGCACCGCCGATGGCATGGGGCAATTCGGGTGGTCGTCCGCCGATGGTCCACGCCGGCCAGTCCCGCTGGGGCAGCAAGGTGGGCGGCCGCTGGTGGGGCGGCGCGAACGCACCGGGTGGCTGGAACGCCTATCACCGGCCGTATCGCGGCTATTCGCTGCCGAGCTACTGGATCGCGCCGCGCTTCTACATCAGCGACTGGCAAAGCTATGGCCTGACGCAGCCGACTTATGGCTACAATTGGGTCCGCTATTACGACGACGCGGTTCTCGTCGATGGACGCGGGTCGGTCTACGACACGCGCGCCGGCATCGATTGGGACCGCTACGACGAAGGCTATTATGCGGGCGACGACCGCGTCTACGCCGACGGCGGCTATGACGACCGTGGTTACGAGGATCGCGGTCACGACGACCGCCGCTATGACGAACGCGGCTACCAGCGCCGCGACGACGGCGTCGGCGGAGCGGTCGTCGGCGCGGTGGTCGGCGGCGTCGCGGGCAACGTGATCGCGGGCCGGGGCAACCGGCTGGGCGGCACGCTGATCGGTGCGGGCGTCGGCGCGGCGGCAGGCTATGCGATCGACAAGGCGGAGGATCGCGGTCCGCCGCCGCCGCCCGCCTATCGCGAGCGCGACCATGCGGTGCCCATGGCGCCGGATCGGGCGCCTCCACCCCCGCCGGCCGGCTATGGCCGGGGCGGCGATGGCTGGCGATCGGCGGACGGCACCACGACCGTGACGACCAGCAACGGCGCGGCCGGCTATTATAGCAACGGCTATTATTATCCCGGCACGTCCACCACGACGGTGGTGGTGCAGACCGCCCCGGTGGTGACCACGACGACGACCGAAATCTACGAGGATGCGGTCACCTACACCCGCAGGCCGGTGGTCCACGCCCGCACCAAGACCAAGCGCGTCTGGCGGCCGGCACCCAAGTGCCTGTGCCGCTGATCGCGACGATCCGCTAACCCGTCTACCGGGGGCGATCCGAACGGATCGCGGCGATGCCGCCCTGCTCGAACGTCAGCAGGGCGGCATCGTCGTATCCGGCGTCGACGCGCGGGACCCGCGCCTGGGTCAGCCGATTCCGAGGTCCGCGGGACCGAACGCCTGCGGCAACAGTTCGGACAGGCGATAGCTTGCGATCGCATCGCCCTGGGCCGCGCCGCAATGCACCGCCAGGTCGCGTCCGCCGAGCTGCGCGGCTTCGTTCAGGACCTGTCGGCAGCGACCGCACGGACTGACCGGGCTGGTGCCGGTTGCGCGGCCCGCATCGTCCATCGCGCCGCCGATCACGCCGACCGCCACCACCTCGCGCAGCCGTCCGGCCGCGCTCGCGATCGCGACCGCGACCGTTTCGGCGCAGAGCGACAGGCCGTAACTGGCGTTTTCGACGTTCGCCCCGGTGATCAGGCTGCCGTCGGTCATCAGCAGCGCCGCCCCCACCGCGAACCGCGAATAGGGCGCGTGCGCGCGCGTGGCGGCTTCCCGCGCGGCGTCGATCAGGCGCTTCGGATCGGTATGTTCGGTCATGGTGCGACTACGTCCCAGTTCACGGGGCCTTCGATGCCGTCGATGCGGCGGAAATCGCTCGCCCGCCACATCCGCCACGGGCGGGCGGCATAGGCGGGCGGGAACAGGTTGCCGGTCGCCCAGACCGGACGATCGATCGCGGCGGACAGCTGGTATCGATCGTCCACCGCCTTGCCGATCCGTAGCAGCATCGGCTTGCGCGTGTGCGTTTCGACCATCGCGACGAACCGTTCAAGCTCGGCCACGAGCACGGCCCGATCGGGGCGCGCGGTGCAATCGCCGCGGAATTCGACGTCCACCGCCGCCGGCAGCGCGTCGGCGGTGCGCGGTACGAAGGCGTTGAAGGCATTGGCCTGATCGGCGGCGAGCTGGCACAGCGAATACAGGTGGACCGCCCCGCGTCGCAGCCCCGCTTCCGGCACGGCGGCCCAATTCGCCTCGAACCCGGGGTCGCGCCGGTCCGAGCCGGAGGTCGCGACCAGATAGGCGAAATCGGCGCCGCGCGCGCGCACGCTGCCCCATTCGATCTCGCCCGGATTTTCGCCGAGGTCGATGCCCTGCAACGGATATTGGCCGGGCGCGGGGTGCCAGCCGGTCGCAAAGCTCCAGCCGCCGATGCCGAGGAGGCCGATCCCGACGAGAACGCCCGCCGCCTTGAGGATGCCGTACGCCATCAGCCGCGCAGGTGCAGCACGCATATCAGCGTGAACAGTCGGCGCGCGGTGTCGAAATCGACCGCGATCTTGCCGTCCAGCCGTTCGCGCAGCAATTCGGCGGCATCATTGTGGATGGCACGGCGGGCCATGTCGACGGTCTCGATCTGTTGCGGGGTGGAGGCGCGTATCGCCTGATAGTAACTGTCGCAAATCGCGAAGTAATCCTTGATCGGTCGGCGGAAGCGGCCGAGCGCCAGCACCAGCGTCTCGAGATGCGTGCCGTCTTCGCGATGGATGTGGATGCCGAGCCGCCCTTCGGCCGATTCGAGCGTGATGCGATAGGGACCGGCATAGCCGTCGGGATGCACCCGCTGCGGGGCGAAGTGATTGCCCTCCAGCAGGTCGAAGATCGCGATCCGCCGTTCCTGTTCGACATCGGCCGAGCGCCAGCCGATGCTGTGCTCGTCCAGGGTGATGTCGATGATCCGCGGGTCGGCCATAGGGTCCGATAGTCGGGTTGAGCCGATACGACAAACCGTGTTGCGATCCGAAAATTCGGATACAAGCGCGGGCATGGCCACTCTCGCATTCCCGACTCCGGCGGCTCCCGCCGAACCGCTCCAGCTGCCCCGCAACGTTGAGGCCGAAGCCGCGATGCTGGGCGCGATGATGATCGATAATCGCCTGGCCGACGATCTGCTCGATCGGCTGGAGCCGGCGCACTTCTTCGAACCCGTCCACGGCCGCATCTTCGCCGCGATCAAGACGCTGCGCGTCAACGACATGCTGGCGACGCCGGTGACATTGCGCCCGATGTTCGAGGCGGACGAGGGGATGCGCGAGCTGGGCGGGCCGTCGTACCTCGCCAGCCTGACCGGTTCGGGCGCGGGCCTGATCGGCGCGCGGCAGTTCGCGACGCAGATCTACGATCTCGCCATGCTGCGCGCGCTGGTGACGGTGGGGCGGACGCTGGTCGAGCGGGCGATGGACACGTCCGAAGAGGTCAATCCCCGCGCGCAGATCGAGGCGGCCGAGGAGGAATTGTACAAGGTCGCCGGCGACGGCGGCGCGGAAAACGCCACCAAGTCGTTCGCGCAGGCGACGACGATGGCGGTAAAGATGGCCGAACGCGCGCTGAATTCCGGCGGCAACCTGTCGGGCGTCACCACGGGGCTCGACAGCGTCAATTCCAAGATCGGCGGCATGCACCATTCGGATCTGATGATCCTGGCGGGCCGTCCCGGCATGGGCAAGACCTCGCTCGCCACCAACATCGCGTTCAACGCCGCGCGGCGCTGGATGCGCGA
>CAYQPM010000144.1:0-3428 GCA_964419295.1 uncultured Stakelama sp.
CGGCATGCCTGTTGCCGCACGGTAAATTCTGGCAGAAGCCCCCGATCACGATCGTCTCCGGGAACCGTTCCGATGTCCACCTATGCCGACCGCCTCGCCGCCCTGCGTGACCAGCTGAAACGGGATCGCCTCGATGGTTTCGTCGTGCCGCTGACCGACGAGCATATGAGCGAATATGTCGGCGCCTATGCGCAGCGCCTCGCCTGGCTCACCGGGTTCCAGGGCTCGGCCGGCAGCGCCGCCATCCTGCCCGAACGGGCCGCGATCTTTACCGACGGACGATATACCTTGCAGGTTCGCCAGCAGGTCGATGGCGCCCAGTGGGACTATGTCCCGGTTCCCGCGGTCAGCGTCGCCGACTGGCTCGGCAGCTATGCGCCGCAGGGCGGGCGGATCGGGTACGATCCGTGGTTGCACACCAGCGCCTGGGTCCGGCAGGCAAGCGCCGCACTGGCGGAACGGGGTGCCAGCCTGGTCGCGGTCGATACCAATCCGGTCGATGCGATCTGGCCGGATCGTCCGCAGCCCTCCGATGCCAAGCTCGCGGTCCAGCATGACGACCTCGCTGGCGCGTCGTCGGCCGAAAAGCGCGCGCTGATCGCCGATTGGCTGGCCGAACATCATGCCGACGGCGTCGTGCTGACTGCGCTCGATTCGATCGCCTGGGCGCTGAACGTGCGGGGCGGGGACGTCGCGCATACCCCCGTCGCCCTGGCCTATGCGATCGTCGATGCGGACGGCACCGCGGACCTGTTCGTCGCGCCCGAAAAGATCGGCGACGACGTCGCGCACCATTTGGGCAACGCCGTTCGCGTGCGTCCGCGTGCCGAATTCGCCGATGCGCTCCGGCACTATTCCGGCAAGCGCATCGCCGCCGATCCGGAACGCGCCGTCGCGGCGATCTTCGACGCGCTGGCGGCCGGCGGGGCGACCGTCATCGCCGAGCGCGATCCCGTCATACTGGCCAAGGCGCTGAAGAACCCGGTGGAGATTGCCGGCCATCGTGCCGCGTCGGCACGCGACGGGGCGGCCTTGGCGCGCTTCCTGCGCTGGTGCGAGATCGAACTTCCCAAAGGCGGGCAAAGCGAATTGTCGGCCGCCGCCAAGCTGCAGGCGTTCCGCGAAGCCACGGGCGTCCTGCTCGATACGTCGTTCGATACGATTTCCGCGACCGGCGCGAATGGTGCCAGCCCGCATTATCACGTCACGGAGGAATCGAACGCGCCGATCGAGCCCGGGCAATTGTACCTCGTCGATTCGGGCGGCCAATATGCCGACGGCACGACGGACGTGACGCGGGTCGTTCCGGTCGGGCCGCCGACGGACGAAATGCGCGATCGCTTCACGCGCGTGCTGCGCGGCCATATCGCTCTCGCCGCCGCGATCTTCCCGCCCGGCACCACTGGCGGCCAGCTCGATGCGTTCGCGCGGCGGCCGTTATGGGAAATCGGGCTGGATTATGCGCACGGCACCGGACACGGCATCGGCGCATACCTTTCGGTGCATGAGGGGCCGCAGCGCATCGCGCCGCCCAACTATCCCGGCGGCGGACCCGCCGAGCCGCTGCGCGCGGGCATGATGATCTCGAACGAGCCCGGATATTACAAAGCGGGCGAGTATGGGATCCGAATCGAGAATCTCGTGCTGGTCGAAGAACGCGCTTTTCCGGACGGTGACACGGTCATGCTCGGTTTCGAGACGCTCACCTTCTGCCCGATCGAACGCAGCCTGATCGTCGCGGAGATGCTGACCGACGCCGAGCGGAACTGGCTCGACGCCTATCACATGCAGGTCCTGACGGTTCTCGGCCCGCAGATGGAAGGGGAGGATTTCGCCTGGCTGCAGCGGAAATGCGCGCCTATCGCTTGATCGGATCGTCTTCCGGCGGGGGCGCGTCGGCGGCGCGCGCCTGCGCCTTCCGTCGTTTCAGATTGTCCCGCAACGCCGCCGCCAGCCGCTCCGCTTTCTCGTCCTTGTGATTCATTACCGTCTTCGCCTTGACATTCACGCCGCCCTCGTCTCTTAGGCCGCTTCCGCCGAAAAGTGGAAATGCTGCCGTAGCTCAGTGGTAGAGCGCATCCTTGGTAAGGCTGAGGTCGTGAGTTCAATCCTCACCGGCAGCACCATTTTCCCCCGTAATGTTGTGCATTGCGAGGAGTGGCCCCGATCCTGCGGACGGTGATGTCGGTGGCGATTGGGTCGCCGGCCGTCCGCCGATCCGCTCGGCCAGAAAATCGACGAAGACGCGCACGCGTGCCGGCATCGTCGTTCCACCGATGAACAAGGCGTGCAGCGGCTCGCGATCTTGCGGGTTATAGTCTTCTAGCAACGGGATGAGCCGTCGTGCGGCGAGTTCCTCTCCAACGGCAAAGCGTCCGACGCGGGCGATGCCGACTCCCGCAAGCGCAAGCTGGGCGAGCGATTCGCCGTTATTCGCCTCAATCGATCCCGTCACCGCCAGCGCCCGGTCGCGGCCTTCCTCGCGGAACGGCCAGCCGGGTTCCGCGCGGCGGAAGTTGAAGCTGAGGCAATTGTGCGCGAGCAGGTCGTCGGGGACTTGCGGCGTGCCGTGCCGCGCCAGATAGTCGGGTGAGGCGACCACCACCCGGCCCGTCTCGCCTAGCTTGCGCGCGGTCAGCGGGCTGTCGGCGGGCTGGCCGAAGCGGATCGCGACATCCGCCTGCCCGGCCAGCACATCGACGATCCGGTCGCTGAGGTTCAGGTCGACGAGGATGCCGGGATAGCGCGCGGTGAAGTCGCCCAGTAGCGGTACGACGAACAGCCGCCCATGCGCCAGCGACGCGGTGACGCGCAGCCGACCGCGCGGGGACGCCTGATCGGCGATGCTGCCCTCCACCTCCGCCAGATCGGCGAGGATGCGGCGCGCGGCGCGCAGATACGCCTCTCCCTCCGCGGTCAGCGCCAGCGCGCGGGTGGTGCGGACCAGCAGCCGGACGCCGAGCCGCGCCTCGATACGGGCGACGATGCGGCTGACCGCGGAGGGCGTCAGGCCCAGCGCCCGCGCCGCCGCCGACAGGCTGCCCTGCGCCGCGACGCTGGCGAACACCGCCATTTCTCCCGATCGACCGCCTACGTCCATTTGTGACTCCGAAGCAACGCTGCTGGTCCCATTCTCCGGCTACCGGACGGTCGCGCAAGCCATCATCTCGGCACGAGCAACAAAGGATCGTTTTTTATGCGCCTCAACCTTCCCCTGCTCGCGCTCGCGATGGGCGCGTTCGGCATCGGCGTCACCGAGTTCGCGCCGATGGGGATGCTGCCCGGCATCGCCAGCGATCTCGGCGTGTCGATCCCCGCGGCGGGGCTGCTGGTCAGCGCCTATGCGATGGGGGTGCTGATCGGTGCGCCATTGATGACGCTGACCACCGGGCGGATCGACCGGCGGACGTTGCTGGTCGGGCTGATGG
>CAYQPM010000144.1:3528-5752 GCA_964419295.1 uncultured Stakelama sp.
GCGGCGCTGGCGCTGACCGTCGTCGGGGCGAGCGCGATGTTCACCGTCTTCACCTATATCGTGCCGATCCTGCGCGAGGAGACGCACGCCTCGACCGGGTTCGTCACCGCGATGCTGGTGCTGTACGGCATCGGGCTGACGATCGGGAACACGCTGGGCGGGCGGCTGGCGGACCGGTCGATCGAGCGGACGCTGGTCGGCAGTTTTGCAGCCCTCGCCACGGTGCTGGTGGTGTTCGCGGGGGTGATGCACTGGCCGCTGCCCGCGGCCGCCGCGATCCTGGTCTGGGGTATCGCCAGCTTCGCGATCGTGCCGCCGTTGCAGATGCGGGTGATGGAAGCCGCGGCCGACGCGCCGAACCTTGCCTCGGCGATGAATATCGGCGCGTTCAACCTCGGCAACGCGATCGGCGCGGCGCTGGGCGGCGGCGTGATCGGCGCGGGACTGGGTCTGCCGGCGGTATCGCTGGCGGGGGCGGCGATGGCGGCGGCGGCGCTGGCGATGCTATTGCTGATCGGAAGGCGGCGCCCCGTTGCCGCCTGCGCAGCGTAACCTGCGGGCTGGCGATGATCTTCGCCGGCGCAGCGCCCCAGTCGGTGAAACTCCGTCGAGGGTAACGTGCATTTGGATACTTGTCAGAGCGGCTTCGATGTATCTGTCATCGCGAAGGTTCTGGACAGGCCGTGATACAGCTTTTCCCTGCAGACCCATTGGCTTGCCGCATCGGCGATGAAGGCGGTGGCGAACATCGGCAGCATCAGGCCACGGCTTGCCGTCGTCTCCGACAGGATGATCACTGCGGTCAGCGGCGCACGGACAACGCCGGAAAAGTACGCCACCATGCCCAGGATGACGATCGCGCTCGCGGGTTCGCCGGGGAACACTTCACGCAACAGGTTGCCGACCCCCGCGCCGACGGCGAGCGAAGGGGCGAAAATGCCACCGGGCAGCCCCGCGATCGCCGTCGCTGCGGTGGCGACGAGCTTGGCCGGCCCGAACCACAAGGGTGCATTCACGCCTACGATCATCGCCCTGGCAGACGAATATCCGGTGCCCCAGGTAAGCCCGGTGGCCACACCGAGCAGCGCGACGATCATGCCGCATATCCCGGCGAACTTGACCGGGTTGGCGCGCGACCAGCGGGTCATGCGATTTCCGGCAAGCGCCATGCCGAGGACGATGCGGGAGAACAGGCCCCCCGCCATGCCACCGCAAATCCCGGCGACGGGCGCGACGAGCAGCGCGGCGGACAGCGGCATGTGCGCGCCGATCGCGCCGAAATAGATGTAATCGCCTTGCACGGATTGCGCGACCATGCCGGCAATCACGATCGCGGCAAGGACGAGCAGGGTCACGCGCTGCTCATACGCCGCAGCAAGTTCCTCGATCGCGAACAGCAGGCCGGCGAGCGGCGTGTTGAAGGCGGCCGCAACGCCTGCCGCCCCCCCGGCAATGACGACGCCGCCACGCAGCGGCACGCGCACCAGGCGATGCGTGAACCCCATCACCGCGGCCGCCAGCTGTACAGTCGGCCCCTCGCGACCAACCGAGGCACCGCTCAGCACGGCGCCGATCGTCAACACCGCTTTGGCAACGACCGTGCGGATCGAGATCAGCGACTTGGTGGCTTCGTTCGGATTGGCCTGCGCAGCGATGACCTGGGGGATGCCAGATCCGCGCGCCAACGGGGCGTATCGCCGCGTCACCCAGACCAGACCCATGAACGCGGCAGGCGTGGTGATCAGCGGTACCCAATGCCAGGTCTTTGCATATCGATCGAACAGCCCGCCCGCCCAGTCGGCGGCGGCGGCGAACATCGTGGCGACGATGCCGACCAGGATTGCGCCGGCCAGGATGGCGGCACGGGTCCGGAACTGGACGGATCGTGGTCCGCGGGCTCGGAGCAGGGCGCGGTAGCGCGAAGGCGTCCAGCGTTTCGCTGCGCCGAGGCGACTGAAAAGACCGGCCATGACCATTCCCTAGCGGCGTTGCGGCGCTACGTCACCCCGCCGCCGGAGTCACTGGTAGCTTGCCCGCCCGCTCGATGTTGGCGCGTGTCGATCCGCGATGAGCCCGAGCGACACCGGCAGGCCCGGTTCAGGCGCCTGAAGAGTCGCGGCAGATATCCAAGCGCGGGATCTGCGAGGCGGCCAGTTCACTCGTCCAGGCTCGATCGGTTTCTCGGCGTGTGGCCGAAGCGGTCACGATAGCGCCGGCTAAAATC
>CAYQPM010000145.1:0-5702 GCA_964419295.1 uncultured Stakelama sp.
TGTTGGAGAGAGAGTTAGCATGAAGACCCTTTCGAAGCTCGCGCTGGCCGCGGTTCTGGCCACCGGTGTGAGCGGCCTTGCATGTGTCGCGCCCGCGGCGGCCAAGGACAAGGAAGTGCCGGCAGCTCCGGGCTTCAAGCTGAGCAAGCCGGTACAGGCCATTGCGTTCCAGGCGCAGGAGGCGATCAAGGCGCGCAACCCCGCCACGGCCGAGCCGCTGGTCGCGCAGATCGAAGCCGCAGCGACTACGGACGACGACAAGTATATTGCCGCCGCCCTGCGCTACGATCTCGAAAACACCAAGCTCGCGAACGCGCAGGCCGCCAACCCGAAGGCTCCGCTCGATGAGACGGTGCTGGCGAAGCCGCTCGACGCGCTGATCGCCGCAACGAACACGCCTGCCGCCGACCGCGGGAAATACCTGTTCCGCCGTGGTCAGCTGGCATTCAACGGCGGCCAGTATCCGATCGCCGTGCAATATTTCACGCGCGCCAAGGAGGCCGGCTACAGCAGCCCCGATTTCGACCTGCAACTCGCCAAGGTGAAGGTGCAATCGGGTGACGTGGCCGGCGGTCTGACCGATCTCGATCGCTACATTGCCGCGCAGAAGGCGGCAGGCCAGGTCGTGCCGGAAGCCTATTATCGTTTCGCCATCGCGACCGCGAACGGCAAGAAGATGGCGCCGGAGACGCTGGCGTGGATGCAGAAGTATGTCACGGCCTATCCGAACGCCAAGGTCTGGCGTGACGTCGTGCTGCAATACGCCTTTGCGCAGAACAGCATCGCGACTCCGGACAAGGCACAGAACATCGATCTGTACCGTCTGCTGCGCGCGACCGGGTCGGTGCCCGATCAGGCATCATACGAGGATTACGCCAAGAACGTCTTTGACCGCGGCAATCCGTACGAAGCGGCGGCGGTGCTGAAGGAAGGCATGGCGTCGGGCAAGATCCCGGCTTCGAGCAGTTTCTCCAAGAGCCTGCTGACCGCCGCGAACGGCGCGATCAAGACCGAAGGTTCACTCGCCGGCAGCGAGAAGCAGGCGCTTGCGGCCAAGGACGGCAAGATCGCCGCGTCGACTGCTGACGCCTACCTCGGCCAGAACAACTACGCCAAGGCGGCGGAACTGTATCGCACGGCCCTTACCAAGGGCGGTGTCGACACGAATGAGGTGAATACGCGCCTCGGTATCGCTCTGGCGCGTTCGGGAGACAAGGCCGGCGCACAGGCGGCGTTCGGCGCGGTCACGGGCAATCCGCGCGCCGGTATCGCAGCGCTGTGGTCGACATGGACGCAGGTAGGATCGACGCCGGCACCCTCTGCCTGATCACGCCACGTGTTGTACAAAGGGGGCGGTCCTGTGGCCGCCCCCTTCATCGATGACTGGTTCGGCCTGACGACTATTCGATGATCACGGGAATCCCCGACGTCGATTTGGCGGTTCGGATCGTCAGTGACGTCTTGACGCTCGCCACATTCGGCGCGGGCGTCAGATGCGTCGTCAGGATCTCCTGAAAGCTCCTGAGATCGCTGGCGACGATTTTCAGGATGAAGTCGATTTCCCCGTTGAGCATGTGGCATTCCCGGATCTCCGGAATATCTGCCACGTGAGCTTCAAAAGCAGCGAGATCATGTTCCGCCTGGCTGCGGAGCGATACCATGGCGAACACGGTGATCGGGAAGCCCAGGCTGGCGGCATCCAGATCTGCGTGATAGCCGCGGATGACTCCCGCTTCCTCGAGCGCCCGCACGCGGCGCAGGCAGGGTGGGGCCGTCAATCCGACGCGATCGGCCAGTTCGACATTGGTCATCCGCCCGTCCTGCTGCAGATGGGCCAGGATCTGACGGTCGATCCGATCGAAGGACATTGCGCATTACTCTCAGATACAGGCCAAATTCGGCCGCTTGCCAGCCCTAAGCATAATAAAATTGCGGCGCAACGCAATTGTCCCACTATGCTACGGCCTGAAATCGCCTGTTCCCCCGGCGACTCCCGCTCGTTAAGAATTCGTTTGCGCATCGGCTCGGTGTGCGGGTCCAGGAGACGACGTGCGTTTCGACGATAGCCTCAAAACGGTGCTCTCCGCCGACATGGAGAGCGGCTTCGGCGCGCAATCGGCATGGCGGCAGCTGGTCGACTTGATCGGGCGCGGCCGCGCTCCAGCGGACGAACCGTCGCTGGCCCGCCTGCGACTGCTGCGTCAGGCGGTGCCGCTGTCGGTTCGCTCGGCCAGTGCGCGTGCGCTGGCTTTCGCGACGCCACCAGCGGCGCTGGTCGGCTTTTTCGCGGAGGATGAACTCGCTGTCGCTGCCCCCGTGTTGCGTACCGTCATGCTCGAAGATGACGACTGGCTTGGGCTGCTCTCCCGCCTGAATCCCCAGGGCCGCTCCGTGCTGCGCCACCGACGTGACCTTTCCGTAGCGATCCAGCGAGGGCTGGCGACCTTCGGCCCGACCGATTTCGTGCTGGGCAACAGTTCGCGGGAGGCAGCCAACGACGTCGGCGGGGGCGGCGAGCCCGGCGGCGTTGCCCCGCCGACCGACCTGCGCGCGCCCGGCGAGCCTCTCTCATCCCCGCAGGTGGCGCCTCCATCGTTGGCGGTGCCATCGCCCGTATTGGCTCCGGTCGCTGCTCCGCCCGAACCCCGCCCCGAACCCGAAGGGGGCTTTCGCATTGCGGACGTCGTCGCACGCATCGATGCGTTCCAGCGCCAGCGTGGTCCCGTCGCGGTGGCACCACCTTCGCCGGAGATCGGCCCGGCGGACCCGACTACCAGCTTTCACTTCGACACCGATGCACGGGGCGTAATTCGCGCCGTTGACGGCGTCTCGCGCGGCGCCTTGGTGGGCGTATCGCTCGCAGATGGAGCGCCGCAGGGGCTGGTACGGGTCGATGCGGTGATCAACGGCGCGCTGCGTCAGCGCCAGCGGTTCGTCGATGCGCGGCTCGACATCGGCGGCCGTTCCGACGCAGCCGGCGCGTGGCGCGTTGCGGGCGTACCGCAATTCGACGCCGCGAGCGGTCGCTTTACCGGCTACGCCGCGACCGCCCGCCGCCCCCGTAGCGACGAAGACGCGGCGCGCCCGGTGCGTCGGGTCGCCTCGGATGCGCTGCGCCAACTCGTTCACGAATTGCGGACCCCAACCAACGCGATCGCCGGTTTCGCCGAACTGATCGAAGCGCAACTGCTGGGCCCGGTGTCGCCGGTGTACCGCGATCATGCGCAGACCATAAGGGAACAGGCGGCGAGCCTGCTGACCGCGATCGAGGATCTCGACACAGCGGCGCGGATCGAAGGGAAGGCGCTTGAACTCAGGCCCGGCCCTGTGGCCATCGAACCGATGCTCGGACGGATCGCCGCGGACCTTGCGCCGCTTGCGAGCTTGCGCGGCACCGCGCTCGATATCCATCCGATGGGCGGTCATGCGGCCCTCGCCGACGATCGCGCAATGGAGCGTCTGCTGTCCAGATTGCTCGCGGCGCTGACCGCCGCCGCCGCGCCCGGCGAGCGTATCGACATCGCGGAAGCCCCGGCGCCGGTTGGACAGGTCGCCATCTGTTTCGCACGACCGCAGGCCCTCGGCACCGGCGGGGAAGAGGTGTTGCTCAGCCTCGACAACGAGGCCCACTCTGCGGAAGGCGGCGGCGCGGAACACGGCATGCCGCTGCTGGGAACCGGATTTGCGCTGCGCCTCGCTCGCAACCTGGCGACCGAACTCGGCGGTGAATTGCTGTTCGGCGACCAACTCTTGACACTGCGGCTGCCCGCTGCCCTAGATGAGACGGTGGGGCAGGCAGTAAACTGATCGTGCGACCGGGCGCGGCTTTGCCGTATCGCGCGGCAGCGCCCGCTGCGGCGGATATCGTACGCTGGCCGGAGTCGTTCGGGCGCCGGTTCCTGGTGTTCGTCGATGTCGAGGAAGAGTTCGACTGGTCTGCGCCGCTCGCCGCGGACAATCGATCGGTCATGGCGATCCGCGCGCTGCCGGCGGCACACGCACGGTTTGCCGAGCACGGCATCGGCCCGGCGTATATGGTCGATCACCCGGTCGCGAGCGACGACGCCGCCTGCGATATCCTGCGCGGGCTGGTCACCGATGGTCGGTCGTCGATCGGCGCCCAGCTGCATGCCTGGGTGACGCCACCATTGGCTGCACCGACCTTCGGCGACAGCTATGCCGGTAATCTGCCCCTCGATCTGGAGGCGGCCAAGATCGATGCGATGACCGGGCTGCTGCACGACCGCTTCGGGTCGCCGCCGATCGCGTTCCGCTCGGGCCGCTACGGGATCGGCCCGCGGACGATCGATCTGCTGGCGAGCCGCGGCTATCGCCTCGATACATCCGTGCGTGCGCGCTATGATTACACGCATGACGGAGGGCCGGACTTTACCGCGGTCGGCAATGGGGCATTCCGCGTCGGAGGGTTGATCGAACTTCCACTGACGACGGTGTTCACCGGCGCGATGCGATCGATAGGTGCCGCGGCCTATCCGCGCATCGCCGCCATCCCGCACGGCCCGGGTCTGTTCGCACGATCGGGCCTTTTGCAAAGGGTCGCGCTGACGCCAGAGGACATGCCCATCGCCGAGGCGCTGAAGGCGGTCAGGGCGGCGGTGGAAAAGGACGACGAGCGGCTGATCAGCTTTTCGTTTCACTCGCCGTCGCTCGAGCCCGGCCACACGCCCTATGTGCGGACCGCGGACGATCTGCTCCGTTTTTGGCGATGGTGGAAGCGCATGTTCGCGCTTCTCGACGAACTGGAGGTGCGACCTGCGACGGTCGACGACGTTGCCGCCGCGGCATCGCATCCCCCTCCTCGATCAGGGTCCTGATCCACAACGGTTAACGTCACGACTAATGATACGATATTATCCGGCTGGCATGATCGCCTGATGCAATCCTCCGAGTGACAATTGTCTGTCCAGGACTGAACCAATGCCCGCTCAACTGTCCTCGAACTGCAACAATGTAGGCTGAACACGCTCATCAACTGCACCCGCAAGCCCAAGAGGAAGAATAGGGGCATGATCGGGACATTCCCGGTTGTAATCTGAAGTAACCTGAGCCATAGGGGCCACTCACAATATGAGAGGGGGGACCTTATGGTTGCCAAGTATCTGATGGCTGCAGCTGCAGCGACTATGGCCGTTGCACCTGTCGCGGCTGCTCCGGCAAACCCCGCTGCAAGCCTGTCGGTTGCCAAGTCGGTTCGCACCGGTTCGACCGCGAAGAAGAGCAATGAGCTGGCCGGTGGCGGTCTGATCATCGCGTTGGTCGCAGCGGCTGCCGTCGTTGCCGGCATCGTGATCGTCGCCGACAGCAACGGCGACAGCAACTAAGAGCGGTTGAGAGGCATCCGGCGGCGTCCTCGGGACGCTGGCCGCTTGGCCATCGACTGACGCAAAGGGAGCTTCGGCTCCCTTTGTTGTATCTGCTCCAGAGGGAGCGGCGACACGGCATTGCCTCGGTGTAAATGGCGCAATCTCGTAAGCGCCGATGCTTTCCGCATCCATGGGCAACCACGAGCATTGCGACGCTCCAGGTGTCGCGATCGTCACTTGCCACTAGGATGCGCCCGCTATAGGAGCGGTCACGCTTGCACGGGCGGCGTCCCGTTCCGTGGCCGCAGTGCCGCAGCAAGCAAGTCGGGGAGTGGCGCAGGCTGGTAGCGCACCTGGTTTGGGACCAGGGGGTCGCAG
>CAYQPM010000146.1:0-5650 GCA_964419295.1 uncultured Stakelama sp.
AGCAGAGCCTCAACCGCTACCTGTCCGAGATCAAGAAATTCCCGATCCTGCAACCGGAACAGGAATTTATGCTCGCCAAGCGCTTTCAGGAGCATGGCGACACCGATGCGGCGGCGCAGCTCGTCACCTCTCACCTGCGCCTCGTGGCGAAGATCGCGATGGGCTATCGCGGCTACGGCTTGCCGACGTCGGAGTTGATCAGCGAAGGCAATATCGGCCTGATGCAGGGTGTGAAGAAGTTCGAGCCGGATCGTGGCTTCCGCCTCGCCACCTATGCGATGTGGTGGATCCGCGCTTCGATCCAGGAATATATCCTGCGGTCGTGGAGCCTCGTTAAGATGGGCACCACCGCTGCGCAGAAGAAGCTGTTCTTCAATCTGCGCCGTATGAAGAGCAAGCTCGATGCGTTCGAGGACGGCGATCTGCGCCCCGAGCACATCACCAAGATCGCCACCGATCTTGGCGTTGCCGAGAGCGACGTGGTGTCGATGAACCGGCGCATGGCGATGGGCGGCGATACGTCGCTCAACGTCTCCATGCGGGAGGATGGCGAGGGTCAATGGCAGGATTGGCTGCAGGACGATGCGCCCCTGCAGGACACAGTCGTGGCCGAGGCGCAGGAGGCGGATGTTCGCCACGGCATGCTCGTGTCGGCGATGGACGACCTGAATGATCGCGAAAAGCACATCCTCACGGAGCGGCGCCTGACTGACGATCCCAAGACGCTCGAGGAACTGAGCCAGGTCTATGGGGTGTCGCGCGAACGCGTGCGCCAGATCGAGGTGCGCGCCTTCGAGAAGTTGCAGAAGGCGATGATGCGGATCGCCGGCGAGAAGCGGCTGCTCGCCGCAGCCTGAGATGGTCGGCACCGTCGTCATCGGCGGCGGTGCGGCGGGCATCGCCGCGGCGCGCCGGTTCCGGGACGCGGGGGATGATGTTCTTCTGCTTGAGGCAGGAGAACGCCTCGGCGGACGCGCGTTCAGCCTGTCTCTGTCGGATCTGTATCGGCATCCCGAACGCGCTCCGGGTGGCATGCTCCACAGCGCCGGTAAAAGTCGCTATGATGGTGTCGAGGCAATGGCGGTGCTCGGTTCAGCTTGCGATGCCCGAGTCGATCTTGGCTGCGGCTGGCTTCATTCTGCCGGGCGCAACCCCTGGACTTCGATCGCGGAAGCATCCGGGATGGCCATTGATCGATCGTCACCCAACTGGGGCGTACAGTGGCGGGATCTGGGCTTCCCCGCGGAACGGAAGCGCGCCTTCGCTAAAGCTTATCAGCGGTTCCAGATAGCCGCTCATGCGGCGCTCGACGGGCCGGATCAGCCGCTTTCCGCCTTCGTCGCACGTGACGACCCATGGCGGCCCATGATCGATGCCATCTCTGGTTACGCCAACGGCGCTCCGCTCGATCGCGTGTCGCTGCACGATTGGGCGGCCTATGAAGACGCGGCAACGGACGACAATTGGGCGCTCCCCGGTGGTTACGGGACGCTGATCGCGGATCATGCGGGCGATGTGCAGGTCCTTTTCCGCACTGCCGTGACGCGGATCGATCATAATGGGCGGACCATCCGTCTGACCACGATCGCCGGCACGATCGAAGCGTCGGCGGTTGTTATCGCTGTGCCGACGAGCGCCTATGCCGCCATCGCCTTCGATCCCCCCTTGCCTGCCAAGCATGACGCTGCGGCTGCCCTGCCGCTGGGCTTGGCGGATAAGGTGTTCCTGGCAGTCGACGGCCCCGAATGGCCCGCGCATGCCCATCTGACCGGCAATCCGCACCGTGTCTGCACGGCGAGCCATCGGTTGTCGCCTTTCGGGCTGCCGATCGTCGAAAGCTTCTTCGGCGGCAGCTGTGCCGAGGCGATGACCGATACGCGCGCGGCGATCGATTTCGCGCGTGAAGAGCTCGTCGAGCTGCTCGGCAGTGGCTGGCGAAAGCGGCTGGTGCCGCTGGGCGCGACCCACTGGCGTGGCGCGCCGTTCATTCACGGCAGCTACAGTCATGCGCGTGTCGGCCACGCCTCCGCCCGCGCGGCGCTTGCCACGCCGGTGGATCAGCGGCTGTTCTTCGCGGGCGAGGCGTGCTCGCCGCACGATTTCTCGACCGCGCACGGTGCCTATCAAACGGGTGTGGCCGCAGCGGATGCGATCCTGGCCTTGAAGGCTCCCCCGCACCGCCACTAAGGAGCGGGCATGATCCGCATCCTCCTCATCCTGCTCAAGGCCGGCCTGATCTTCGTCGGCATCAGCGTGCTGTGGGTCGGCATCTTCCGCTTCGTGCCCGTCCCCTTCACCTGGACGATGGCGGGCGACCTGATCAACGGCCATGGCGTCACCAAGCAATGGATGCCGCTCGCCGAGATGGACCCCGACATGCCGCGCGCGGCGATCGCCGGCGAGGATTCCCGCTTCTGCACCCATCACGGTTTCGACTTCCGCGCGATCGCGGGTGCCGCGGTGCGCAATGCCCAGGGCGGCAGGATCCGGGGCGGCTCGACGATCAGCCAGCAGACCGCGAAGAACGTCTTCCTGTTTCAGGGCGGGAGCTATGTCCGCAAGGCGTTCGAGGCCTATTTCACGGTGTTGATCGAGACCCTGTGGGGCAAGCGGCGCATCATGGAGGTCTACCTCAACGTCGCGGAGACCGGCATCGGCACCTATGGCGCGGACGCGGCGGCGATCCGCTATTTTCATCACGATGCCTCCCGCCTGTCGCCGACGGAAGCAGGCCGCATCGCTGCCGTGCTGCCGCTGCCCAAAAAGCGCGCGGCGATCGATCCGCGCGGGTTCGTGCGGCGGCACGGCAACGCCCTGGCTCGCTATGTCGGCGTGGTGAAGCGCGGGGGACTGGACAATTGCCTACGGTGATCGGCGGCTGTTCGGCGAAAGAACAGCAAAGGTCCGTGACACATGCCCTGCCCGGTAGGCGTTACTCGCGCTGATCCGGACGGCCGATCCCCCGCGAAAGGGCAACGGGAGGCTCAGTCCGCTCGGACCATGGCCTTGCGATTCCGTCGCCAGGCGAGGGACTGGCGGTTTAGTGCGGTGAGATCGCCACTGCCATCCACCATCGCCCGCCCAAGCACGACCGCGCGCTCCAGCGCATCGGCTGCAATGAAGCGATAGGCCGGGCGCTGCGCGACGGCATCGTACCATACGCCACCGACAGCGGCGTCGAGCAGAATGCGCTGGAAGCAGTGATCGGCGCTGACGGGCCAATGCCGCTCGATCGCGAGCGCGGGCAAGGTCGCCCGCGTCAACACCAGCCATTCGGCCTCCAGCGCGGCACGGTCCACCGGTTCCGCGCCCGCGGTCATGATGCGTCCTCTGATCTCGGCGACGCAACATAGGACCGCTCGTATCGGACTTGTCGAAGCGCCGCGGCACTCATTTGCGGTTCGACACGCCCGACTGACTGGAGAAACCGGGGCAGCCTCACGTTCCCACTCCAGTCACTCCGCGCGCGCACCTATCAGATGTGGATCGGCTTACCCGTGACCGCCATGGCAGCTTCCTTCATCGCTTCCGAATGCGTCGGATGGGCGTGGCAGGTGTAAGCGATATCCTCGCTGGTCGCGCCGAACTCCATCGCCTGCGCAGCCTGCGCGATCATCGTGCCGGCGACACTGGCGATCGCCCAGACGCCGACGACGCGGTCGGTCTTGGCATCGGCGATGATCTTCACGAAACCGTCGGGCTCATGATTGGTCTTCGCGCGGCTGTTCGCCATCATCGGGAACTTGCCGACCTTGATCTCGCCTTTGGCCTTGGCGGCTTCCTCGGTGAGGCCGACGCCGGCGAATTCGGGCAACGTGTAGACGACGCTCGGTATGATGTCGTGGTTCACGATGCCGGTCAGGCCGGCAATGTTCTCGGCGACCGCAATGCCTTCATCCTCGGCCTTGTGCGCGAGCATCAGGCCGGGCGCGACGTCGCCAATCGCCCAGATGCCGGGCACGCTGGTGGCGAAATCATGGTCGATCTCCACCTGCCCGCGGCCGTTGACCATCAGGCCGGCGGCTTCGAGGTTGAGGCCGTCGGTGTTGGGGCGGCGACCGATCGCGAGCAGCACACAATCCGCCTCGATCGACTGCGCTTCGCCACCGGCCGCAGGCGCCACGGTCACCGTCGCGGTGTCGCCGACGACCGATACGCCGGTGACCTTGGTCGACAGCTTGAACTCGAAGCCCTGCTTCTTGAAGATCTTCTGCGCTTCCTTGCGGACATCGCCGTCGAAGCCGGGCAGGATCTGGTCGAGATATTCGACCACGGTCACCTTGGCACCCAGGCGACGCCAGACGCTACCGAGCTCCAGTCCGATCACGCCGCCCCCGATCACCACCAGATGCTGCGGCACCTTGGCCAGTTCGAGTGCGCCGGTGCTGTCGACGACGACCTTCTGGTCGACCTCCACGCCGGGCAGCGGGGTGACCGACGAACCGGTGGCGATCACGATGTTCTTCGCACGCACGGTCCTGCCGGCAACCTCTACGCTGTCCTTGCCGGTGAAGCTGGCGCGGCCCTTCAGCCAATCCACCTTGTTCTTCTTGAACAGATATTCGATGCCGCCGGTGAGCTGCTTGACCGCGTCGCGGCGCTGGTCATGCATCGTGTCGAGGTCGAGTTCCGCCGTGACCTTGATGCCCATCTTGGCCATCGTGCCGTTCGCGGCAGCGTCGAAGTACTCGGACGCGTGGAGCATCGCCTTCGACGGGATGCAGCCGACGTTCAGACACGTGCCGCCCAGCGTCTCGCGCGCTTCGGCGCACGCGGTCTTCAATCCGAGCTGCGCAGCGCGGATCGCGGCGACATAGCCACCCGGTCCGGCGCCGATCACGAGGACGTCATAGTCGTACTGCTGTTCGTCAGCCATTGTTTTCTCCGTTCCCCGGCGGAGGCCGGGGTCCAGTTGCGAGCCGGCATATGGTGAGCGCCGCGCCCGTTTACATCGGCCTTCCCGACTGGGCCCCGGCCTCCGCCGGGGAACAGGCCTGTTATCAGCGAATTACAGGTCGATCAGGATACGCGTCGGGTCCTCGATCGCGTTCTTCAGCGCGACGAGGAAAGTCACCGCCTCGCGACCGTCGATCAGACGGTGGTCGTAGCTCAAGGCGAGGTACATCATCGGGCGCACCACCACCTGGCCGTTTACCACCACCGGGCGATCCTCGATGCGGTGAAGACCGAGCACCGCCGACTGCGGCGGGTTGATGATCGGCGTCGACATCAGCGAGCCGAACACGCCGCCGTTGGAGATGGTGAAGGTGCCCCCCTTCATCTCGTCCATCTTCAGTGTACCGTCCTTGGCGCGCTTGCCGAAGTCGCCGATGGTCTTTTCGATGCCGGCGACGGTCAGGTCCTGCGCGTCGCGGATGACGGGAACGACCAGGCCGCCCGGCGACGACACCGCGACCGAGATATCGGCGTAATCGTGGTAGACGATCTCGTCGCCCTCGATCGAAGCGTTGACCGAGGGGATGTCCTTCAGCGCCATCGTCGCGGCCTTCACGAAGAAGCCCATGAAGCCGAGGCGGACGCCGTGCTTCTTCTCGAACAGGTCCTTGTACTTGGCGCGCGCCTCGATCACCGCGGTCATGTCGACGTCGTTGAACGTCGTCAGCATCGCGGCGGTGTTCTGCGCTTCCTT
>CAYQPM010000147.1:0-5594 GCA_964419295.1 uncultured Stakelama sp.
AGCGCCGGCCTGTCACGCCGGAGGTCGCGGGTTCGAGCCCCGTCACTCGCGCCACTCCCCGTTCGGGTGGGTGTAGAAAGTCAATCGGAACATGCGGAAACGTGGTGCTTCGCCGATCCGGCGCGCGCCCCTCCGTCCGCTTTCAGCGGGTGTAGCTCAGTTGGTTAGAGCGCCGGCCTGTCACGCCGGAGGTCGCGGGTTCGAGCCCCGTCACTCGCGCCATCCGGTCACCGACCGGTGGCCAAAACCCCGCGCTCATCGCCAGCGCCCGGTCTCCATCCATAGCAGCAGCGGCTTCAGCGGCATGATCCAGATGATGCCGGTGATCAGGTAGAACGGCAGTTGCAGCCACCAGGGCCACGCGCCGACCACGTTCGACAGGCTGACGATCCCGACGCACCAGATGAGGATCAGCGCCAGGATGATGAACATGCCGGCAGGCTTGCGCCAGGTGGGGGTCATGGAACGATCCAGTCTTTTTCGGTAGCGATGGCGTGCAGCGGCACGTCCCACGAATCGGTCGGCACGGCGTCGAGGCGTTGCACCGACCATGCGATGCCGATGCGCCATGCCGCGGGATGATCGACGAAGGCGCGGTCGTAATAGCCCGCCCCCTGCCCAAGCCGGTTGCCGGCGTCATCGAAGCCGAGCAGCGGCGTCAGGATGATGTCGGGCCGAGCCTCCCGGCCATCGGCCGGCGGCTGGCTGAGGCCGAAGCGACCGGCGATCAGCGGCGTCGCTTCATCCCAGACGAGGAAGCGCATGGGCGCGGCGCGGCTGGTGACGTGCGGCAGCGCGACGACGCAACCCGCCTGACGCGCCGCCCGGACCAGGGGCGCCGGGTCGGCCTCGCTGCCGACCGGGATATACGCACTCACGACGGGGCGGGTGTCCAGCCGCGCGAGGAACGCCGCGGGCACCGGTATCTCCCGATCACGGATGAACCCGTCGCGGGCGGCGCGAAGGCGGGCACGGAGGGCGAGCTTGTCGATCATCGCTCCGCACCGGCGCATGAGGGAAGCAGCGGGTGGCGGGACCGCCGTGGCCGTGTGCCAAAGTATCCGCCGACGCCTGTTAACGTCAGGTGGGGACCATATGCTTCGGACCAGGGTCCGGGCAGGGACAGCCCCCTTGGATGATGAATAGCCTCAGGGATAAAGTAAGGCTCGTACCGGGCAGAACCCGCCGCTGCACGATTTAGTGCGTCCGGCGGGCGGTGGCAATGGGCGGCAGCGTTTCGCGGCACGTGGGTCGACGATGAGCGGCGATGCCCTTCGCATCATCCCGCCGGGTCGCGCTCCAGCGCATCGGCGAGCGCTTCCAGCCGGTCGGCGATCCGCGCCAGCGCGGGCTCGCTCACCGCGGCACCTTCGGGCGGGCGTTGCTGCACCTCGTCGAGATCGTCCGCCAGCATCAGCGCGACGAACAGCATCGCGCGCTCCCCCGGCACGCCGGCGGCGGCGCGCAAGGCGCTGGCCCAGCGTTCATCGAGCATCCGGCCAAGCTGTTGCAGCCGTGGCTCCTCGCCGTCGCGGCAGGCGACGGTATGCGGACGACCACCGATCGACAGGGTGACGTTGGCCATCAGGCGGCCGTGCCACGGGCGATGACGTCGTCGAGCGCGCTGACCGCCTCTGCCATGCGCGCCTTCAGCGCGGCATGACGTCGCGCGAGCGCATCGCCGGCCTTTGCGCGGGCGTCGATAGCGGATTCGATCCGGGCGATCGCCGCATCGATGCGATCCACGGCGGTAAGATTGTCGGCCATGTCAGCGACGTAAGCCGCCCGGCGTCGAGCGGCAAGACGCCAATCGCCGGCGCGCGATCGGCCGGGCGCGGCGCGCGCGCGGTTGACAGAAAGGGCCGGCCACTCGCAAAGGCATCCCGCCCGGCGCGGCGATCGACGGCGCGCGCGAATAGCCATGCTTGGAGAGACCAGATGACGGTGAAGGTTGCGATCAACGGCTTCGGACGCATCGGACGCCTGGTGGCGCGCGCGATCATCGAGCGCAATTCCAGCGAACTGGAACTCGTCGCGATCAACGACCTTGCCGACGCCAAGTCGAACGCGTGGCTGTTCAGCCGCGACAGCGTTCACGGGCGCTATCCCGGCACCGTCACCGCCGAGGGCAACGACCTCGTCATCGACGGCAAGCGCATCCGCGTGACCGCAGAGCGCGATCCCGCCAATCTGCCGCACAAGGAACTGGGCGTCGACCTGGTGCTGGAATGCACCGGTTTCTTCACCGACGACGTCGCCTGCCAGAAGCACATCGACGCCGGCGCCAGGAAGGTGCTGATCTCGGCACCGGGCAAGGGCGTCGACCTGACCGTCGTCTATGGCGTCAATCATGACAAGCTCACTGCCGAGCACACCATCGTGTCCAACGCGTCGTGCACCACCAACTGTCTGGCCCCGGTCGCCAAGGTGCTGAACGATTCGATCGGCATCGAACGCGGCCTGATGACCACGGTCCACGCCTATACCAACGACCAGAAGATCCTCGACCAGATCCATCCCGACCTGCGTCGTGCCCGCGCCGCCGCCATGTCGATGATCCCGACCACCACCGGCGCTGCCCGTGCGGTCGGCGAAGTGCTGCCCGAACTGAAGGGCAAGCTCGACGGCTCCGCGATCCGCGTGCCGGTGCCCGACGTCAGCCTGATCGACCTGACCTTCACGCCCAAGCGCGACACGACGAAGGACGAGGTCAACGCGATCCTGAAGGCGGCATCCGAAGACGGCCCGCTGAAGGGCGTGCTGGTCTATTCCGACGAACCGCTCGTCTCGATCGACCTGATGCATTCGCCGCAGTCCTCGACCGTCGACAGCCTGGAAACCGCGGTGCTGGACGGCAAGCTGGTCCGCGTCGTCAGCTGGTACGACAACGAATGGGGCTTCTCGAACCGCATGGTCGATACCGCCACCGTGATGGCGAGCTTCCTGTAACGTGACGGGCGTGCTGGTCGGGATCGCCCGGCACGCCTTTCCCAAGGCGCCGATGGAGGTGGTCGACAGCGTCGAGGTCACCATCGATGGCGGGCTGGCCGGCGATTTCCGCGGCGTCGTCAAGCCGGGCGGTCGCGGCAAGCGCCAGGTCACGATGATGGAGCGGATCGACTGGGATGCGGTGATGACCGACCTCGGCCATGCCATTCCCTGGCAGGAACGGCGGGTGAACCTGTTGCTCGACGGCATCGACATTCCACAAATACCCGGCACCCGCGTGCGGATCGGCGGGGTCGAGCTGGAGATTACCGTCGAATGCGATCCGTGCAGCCGCATGGAGACGATCGCAGCGGGATTGAAGGCCGCACTGACGCCGGATTGGCGTGGCGGCGCCTGCACCCGGGTAAAGGTCGCCGGGCGGATTGCCGTCGGCGATGCCGTAACCATCATTTCCTGACACTTCAGACACGAAGGAAGACGACGTGGCCAAGCCCTTCAAGACGCTCGACGACATGGGCGAGATCAGCGGCAAGCGCGTGCTGGTGCGCGAGGACCTCAACGTGCCGATGGCGGACGGCGCCGTCACCGACGATACCCGGCTGCGCGCGACGCTGCCGACCGTCACCGAACTGGCGGATCGTGGCGCGATCGTGCTGATCCTGGCGCATTTCGGCCGTCCGAAGGGTGTGCCGAGCGCCGACATGTCGCTGGCCCGCGTCGTGCGGCCGTATAGCGACGTACTCGGCCGCGAGGTCCGCTACATCGACTGGGAGGGCGCCGAGGACGCGGTCGCGACATTGCAGCCCGGCGACATCGCCGTACTGGAGAACACGCGCTTCTTCGGCGGCGAAGAGAAGAACGACCCGCAGGTCGTCGATCGCTTCGCCAGCCTTGGCGACCTTTACGTCAACGACGCCTTCTCCGCCGCGCACCGCGCCCATGCCTCGACCGAGGGGCTCGCCAAGGTGCTGCCCGCCTATGCCGGCCGAGCGATGGAGGCCGAACTGATCGCGCTCGAAAAGGCGCTGGGCAGCCCCGAACATCCCGTCGCCGCCGTGGTCGGCGGTGCGAAGGTTTCCTCCAAGCTCGAGGTTCTGCGCCATCTGGTCACCCGCGTCGATCACCTGATCATCGGTGGCGGCATGGCGAACACATTCCTCGCGGCGCGCGGCGTCGATGTCGGCAAATCGCTGTGCGAACACGACCTGACCGGCACCGCGGACGAGATCCTCGACGCGGCGGAGCGGGCGAACTGCACGGTGCACCTGCCCTATGACGTGGTCGTCGCGAAGGAATTCCGCACCAATCCGCCGGTGCGCACGGTCAACGTGCACGAAGTGGCGGCGGACGAGATGATCCTCGACGTCGGCCCGAGCGCGGTGGAAGCACTGGGCGACGTACTCAAGAACTGCCGCACCCTCGTCTGGAACGGACCGATGGGCGCGTTCGAGACCCCGCCGTTCGATGTGGCGACCGTCAGCCTCGCGCGCACCGCCGCCGCGCTGACGCAGGACGGCAGCCTCGTGTCGGTCGCGGGCGGCGGCGATACCGTCGCGGCGCTCAATCAGGCCGGCGTCGGCGATCGCTTCACCTTCGTCTCGACCGCCGGGGGCGCCTTCCTTGAATGGATGGAGGGCAAGGACCTGCCCGGAGTCGCGGCCCTGATCCGCTGAATGCGTGGGGGAGCACCGCTCATGCGGGTGGCGGCTCCCTCCCACGCGGATGACTATCATGTTGAGGTCGTCGAGGTTGAGCGCCGCCGCCTTGGCGGTTCGGCCCCTCCGGCGCAAATTCGAATTCCAGCGCGATCTCGCCCATGAGCGGAGAGCCCCACGGCGCAGGCGGAGATGGTGCCCGTCAACACCGCATCGTCATGCAGCCGTAAGCGGTTGATCGCTCTCGCGCGTCGAGCTATGTTAAACGCGTTAAACGGCGGAGCCGACATGCTCGGAGTGCGACTCGACACCGAATTGGAAGAGCGGCTGGCCGCCGTCGCGCGCACCCAGGGTCGCAGCAAGAGCGACATCGCGCGCGAAGCGGTCCGACGCTATGTCGATCTGCATGACGAGGCATATCGTCGCGAGGCGGCGAGGCAATCGGCGCGCGCCTCCGCCCGTGCTTCCACCGACGACACTCACTTCTGGCAGGACGCGGCTGCGTGGATGTGAGGCACGGCGGCATCGTCCTGATCGACGGACCCGACGATCTGGCGGCGAGGCCGTGCGTCGTCGTCCAGTCGGACCTGTTCAACGGCACGCATGCGACGATCACCGTCTGTCCGCTGACCAGTGTGATGGGCGGCGAAGCGCTGTTCCGCGTCGCCATGTCACCGCGCGAACACAATGGCCTGACCGCCGAATGCGAGGTGCAGGTCGATCGCATCACCAGCGTGGCGCGCGCGCGGATCACCGCGGTGATCGGCCACGCCAGTCCCACCCGCATGGAGCAGATCGACCAGGCGCTACGCCGCTGGCTGATGCTCTGAACCCCATCCCCAAGGAGCCGACCCATGACCACCACGACCCCCGCCGTGAAGGCGATCCTCGACAAATATGAAGCCACCAGCCCGGCGGTGAAGGCGAACCTCGCCCGCATCCTGATGCAGGGCAAGCTGGGCGGCACCGGCAAGCTGGTGATCCTGCCCG
>CAYQPM010000148.1:0-5566 GCA_964419295.1 uncultured Stakelama sp.
AAGCGAACCGTGTGGTCCGTCGCTGCGGTGACGTCCCTCTAGGCGGGGTGTTCCGACCGGTCAAACACTTTTTGCATTTTTCTGTCACATTGCCGCGAAACCCGCAGAAATGCTGGAGTTTACGGGATGTGAAGCATGGCCGGCCTAACTGGCCGCCATGGCCATTGCTTCGAATCACGCACCTTCCCAGGCAGAATCGCTAGAGAATCAGGTGCGGCGCGCCGTGCTGTGGCGATCCGGCAGCCAGATCCTGGCGCAGACCGTGCAATGGGCGGCGACCTTCCTGGTCATCCGGATACTCGATCCGAAGGATTACGGTCTCTACGCCATGACCGGAGTGGTGCTGGTGTTCCTCAACATGCTCAACGGCTATGGGCTGGCGAGCGGGCTGATCCAGCGTGACGACGTGACGCCACGCCAGACGCGCCAGCTGTTCGGCATGCTGATCGCGTTGAACGGCGCGCTCGCCCTCGCGCAGCTGGCGATCGCGCCGGTCGCCGCGGCTTATTATCGCCAGCCCGAAGTCGCCCAGCTGCTGCGGGTGCAGGCGCTGATCTACGTCATCACGCCCTTTGCCGCCCTGCCCTATGCGCTGCTGAGCCGCGCGATGGAGTTCCGGCGGCAGGCGACGGCCAATATCGCGGCGTCCTTCGCGGGTGCCGCCGCAGCCCTGGGGGGCGCGATGGCGGGTTGGGGCGTGTGGACGCTCGTCTGGGCACCGATCGCGCTCTACGCCGTACGGGCGATCATGCTCACCTGGGGTGCGCGATCGCTGATGTGGCCGATCTTCGACTTCCGCGGTGCGGGACACCTGGCGCGCTATGGCGGCGTGATGGCGGCCGGGCAGTTCTTCTGGTTCCTGCAGAGCCAGGTCGACGTGTTCATCGGCGGACGCTGGTTCGATCCGCACCAGCTGGGAATCTACACCACCGCCCTTTTCCTGGCGCAGATCTTCGTCTCGAAGTTTGTACCGCCGCTCAACGAAGTCGCGTTCAGCGCCTATGCGCGGATCCAGCACGACGAGGGCGCGGTCGCGCGCGCCTTCGTCCGATCGGTGCGGGTCATCATGCTCGTCGCCATGCCCTTCTACCTGGGGCTCGCCGCCACCGCGGAGCCGCTGGTGCTGACCGCGCTCGACACGAAATGGGCGGAGGTCGCGCCGGTCGTGCGGCTGATAGCGCTGGCGATGCCGTTCATGACGCTGCAGGTCCTGTATTCGCCGGCGTGCGATGCGCGCGGCCGGCCGGGGATCGGAGCCCGCAACGGCGCGGTCGGCGCCGGCGTGCTCGCGCTGGCGTTCCTGATCGGCGTGCGTGGCGGGCCGGTCGGACTCGCCTGTGCCTGGGTGGTGGCCTACCCGCTCTACCTCGGGGTCAGCACGTGGCGGTCACTGCCCGTGATCGGCGCGAGCGTCCGCGATCTCGCCGCAGCCATCGCGCCTGCGGCGATCGCGGCGCTGGCGATGGCGCTGGTGGTGACGCTGGTCGACCACGAACTGCCGCCCCTCGCCGCGGCGCCGCGTCTCGCGATCCTCGTCGTCGTGGGTGCAGCCACGTACGGCGTCTGGCTTGCGCGGTTCGCCCGCGACACGGTGCGTGAATTGATCGCTATGGTGCGCAAGCGGCCGATGGCGCCCGCCTGATCAGCCCTGCTGGATATAGTCGCGCATCGCCGCGGCATCCGCCTCGATCCGGTCGATGCGATATTTGACGAGATCGCCGATCGAGACGAAGCCGACCATCCGTTCGCCGCTATCACCCGTTTCGACTACGGGCAGATGGCGGATACGGCGCCGCGTCATCAGCGACAGCGCACCGATCGCCGGCTCGTCGGGCGTGACGCTCTGCACCGGCTGGGTCATCACCGAGTCGAGCCGATGGTCGAGCGCCGCCGCACCATGGGCCGCGAGGCAATAGACGACGTCGCGTTCCGAAAAGATGCCGACCACCGCCGCACCGTCGACCACCGGCACTGCGCCGATGCGCTTGTCCGCGAGCAGTGCGACCGCCTCTCTCACCGTCGCGTCGCGTGACAGGGACAGCACGTCATCCCCCTTTGTGCGCAAGATCGCCGCGATCGTCATGCCGATATCCTCCTCCTCAAGGCCCGATTCCGTCAGCCGCGGGTCGGTGCGAGGTTGAGCAGATCACGTTTGCGCGGCATTGGCAAAAACATGCGTGAGCATAGACCCGAACCGCATCGCGGACTCGACGATCCTGCCCATGCCGCGCATGCATGGCGACGGTTTCGCGCGATCATGAGCTGGATGATCCTGATCGCCGCTGTGTGCAGCGCCGGCGCGATCGTCGCGCTCGCCACGGTGCAGGGGCCGTTGCGGCTGGTGACGATGCTGGCGGTAATCGGTGGCGTCGGCGGATCGGTGACGATGGCCGGCGCCCTGATGGGGCTGGTCTTCCTCAGTTCCGGAACGGGCCATGACGAGGATGTCGAGCGCTTCGACGCCTAGGCGGCCCTGCCCTCGGTCGTTTCGACACGCAAAGGGGCCGGCATCCTTGCGGAACCGGCCCCTCGTATCGCTGACGCGCGGGTAACCCGAAGCTTATTCGGCTGCGGGCGCTTCCGCTGCCGGGGTGCGCACGGTGCGACGACGGCGAGGCTTGGGCGCCTCTTCGCCGGCGTCATTGGCGGCAGAGATGTTGAGCGAGGGCGGCAGGCGATCGGCGTCGACGCCATTGTCCTGCGGACCGGAACCGGCGTCAGCATTTGCCTGGGCGGTCGTATCGACCTGCGCATCGCGACGCGGACGACCCCGACGCGGGCGGGGCGCGAGCACGGGTGCATCCGCTTCCAGCACCGCCTCGGCACGGTCGTGCAGCGATTCACCCTCGGCCAGCGGATCGGCGCGGCGCTGGCCGGCGACCTCGACCGGCTGTTCGGCCTCGAAGCGCGGACGGCGGACGCGATCCTCGCGTTGCGGGCGATCCTCACGCGGAGCACGCTCTTCGCGCTGCTGCTGCGGGCGATCGTCGCGATTCCCGTCGCGGTTGCCGCGATCGTCCCAGTTGCGCGCCTGCCGCTGGTCGCCGTCCTGACGGTCGCGACGCTGCGGACGATCGTCGCGCTGCTGCTGCGGCTGTTCGCGATAATTCTGTTCGCGCTGCTGGTCGCGGTTGTCGCCGTCCTGCTCGCCGGCGCGGATCGGCTCGCCCTCGTCACCGTAATCGTCATCGTCGTTCAGGTCGAACGGCTGCTGGCGCTTGGGCTGGCTATTGTCCTCGAAACGGCCGCGCTGGTCGGCGAGAACGCGGAAATAATGGTCCGCGAACTGCAGGTAATATTCGGTGTTGACGCGGTCGCCCTGGCGCTGCGCCTCGCCGGCGAGGTTCTTGTATTTTTCGAACAGCTGGTTCGCGTTGCCGCGCGCGCGGCTGTCGATGCGGTTGCCGTTGTCGGGCCGCCCCTGTCCGCCCTGGCGCGGACTGTTTCCACCACCGTTATTGTTGCCGCCACGACCGCGACGACGGCCGTTCTGCTGCCGATTGTTGATCAAGCTACTGTCCCATGATCAGAGTGTGTGGTCCTTGAACCCCATCCGAGGCAACCAATCCGGCCCAAGCGGCCTCTTGCTCCCGGTCAAACGGTGCGATCCCCCGAGGTCGTGGCGTGCCATCCGGCAACACCCGAGCCTGTCACGACCGCCGGGCTGCAGCGGGTTCATGACGAAGGATGCGAGCCAACGCCCTACGAACAACCCCGAAATCGTCGATGGTGCGTGCCCCGGCCCGACCAATAGCTGGCGTAAGGGCCTTCCTACAAGTGAAATATGCGGCCCGTGTCGCCTTCTTTCAACCCTGACGCTCCAGCGTCACCAACAGGCAGCGATCACGCCCGCCGAGGTCGCGATACACCGTGCTGTAAAGGCCGTGCTTGGACAACAGCGCCGCGACCGCCGCTGCCTGGCGGTGACCGATCTCCACCGCCGCGCATCCGCCCGGCGCGATCAGCCGGCGCAGCTGGTGCGCGAGGACGCGGTAATCGTCCAGCCCGTCCGTCCCGGCGAACAGCGCCGATCCCGGCTCATGCGCGCGCACCTCGTCCGGCAGGGGTTCGTCCGTGCCGATATACGGCGGGTTGGCGAGGACGAGGTCGAACCGGGAATCGATCGCCGCCGCCCAATCGCCGATCGCGAACGCGGCGCGGTCCGCACTGCCCAGGGTCGCGGCGTTGACGCGGGCATAGGCGAGCGCCTGCGCCGAGCGGTCGACGCCCAGTCCGCGCGCCGGCCATTCGTTCAGCGCGGCGAGCAGCAACGTGCCGGGCCCGGTGCCGAGATCGAGCACGGTCGCGGGCGCGCGATGGGCAAAATGCGCGAGGGCGGCGACCAGCAGGGTCTCGCTGTCCGGGCGCGGCACCAGCGCACCCCGTCCTACGGCGAGGTCGATGGTCCAGAAGCCGCGACTCCCGGTGATATAGGCGACCGGTTCGTGCGCTTCGCGGCGTGCGACGAATGCCCCAAATTGCGGCGGCACGGCACGTGCCATGTCGAGCAGCAGGGCATTGCGATCGATGCCGAGCGCATGCGCCATCAGCAGTTCGGCATCGAGCCGCGCGGTCGGGGAAAAGGCGAACCGGCTGGCGGCCTCGGCGAGCGCGGCGTGCATCGCTGCTGCGTTCATGCCGTACGTGCGCCCTTGCGGGGCCACGACGAGAATGGATTAACGCGGAAAACCGGACGCCGTATGGAGCCGCAGGCCCTCTCCATCCACGGAATGCCCCATGCCGATGCGGAGTGTCGATGCGCGCCGGCTTCGCCGGGCGACACACCTCCGCGTCTCCGCGTCTCCGCGTGATTCATCTGGCCTGCTACCACGCGTGAAGCACCACGCGGCGCCCCGTCAGCCATCAAGCGCGGCGAGCCGCTCCGCTTCGTCCTGAGCGATCAATGCGCCGATCAGTTCGTCCATCTCGCCGGTCATGATCTCGGGCAGGCGATGCAGCGTCAGGTTGATGCGGTGATCGGTTACCCGCCCCTGCGGGAAGTTGTAGGTGCGGATCCGCTCCGACCGATCGCCCGAACCGACCATCGCCTTGCGCGTGCCGGACCGTTCATTGGCCAGCCGCTCGCGCTCCGCCTCGTAAAGACGGGTACGCAAGACCTTCAATGCCTTGGCCTTGTTCTTGTGCTGCGACTTTTCATCCTGCTGGATGACCACCAGCCCGGTGGGCAGATGGGTGATGCGCACCGCACTGTCGGTGGTGTTGACCGACTGGCCGCCGGGACCGGACGAACGATAGACGTCGATCCGCAGGTCCTTCGCCTCGTCGATGCGGACATCGACCTCCTCCGCCTCCGGCAGCACCGCGACGGTGGCGGCGGAGGTGTGGATGCGGCCGCCGGCTTCGGTGGCGGGCACGCGCTGGACGCGGTGGACGCCTGCCTCGAACTTCAATTTTGCGAACACGCCGGTGCCGCTGACCGACGCGACGACCTCCTTGAACCCGCCCGCGTCCGACGAGGAACCGCTGATCATCTCGACCCGCCATCCCTGACCCTCGGCATAGCGCTGGTACATGCGGAACAGGTCGCCGGCGAACAGCGCCGCTT
>CAYQPM010000149.1:0-5481 GCA_964419295.1 uncultured Stakelama sp.
GCCATCGTCCTCGGTTTCTACCTGGTGTCGCTGCAGGTCGCGGCGGAGCGCAAGAAGCTGGAAGGCATGGATCGCAAGATCGATTCCGCCGAGCGCGACATCCGCGCGCTCGAAACGGAGTTCGAAACGCGCGCCAACCTTGCGCAGCTGGAGAAGTGGAACGGTGAGACGCTCGCGCTCGCCGCGCCGACCGCCGGCCAGTTCGTCAGCGACGAGGGCGCGCTTGCCAGCCTCGACGTCAACCAGGTCGGCGTGACCGTGCCGGGCGCCAAGCTCGCCGCGCTTGTCGTGCCGTCGTCATCCGGCAGCGTCGTCGCGCCTGCCGCCACACCGGCGCCCGCGCTGGCTCAGGTCGCCGCCGCGATGCCTACCGCCAAGCCCGCCGTCATCCGGGTCGCGGCGATCGAGAAGAGCGCCCCGATGCTCGCCAAGCTGAACGAAACGGCGCGCGGCAAGGCCGCCGTCGCCAAGGTGCGGCCGGAAGCGGTGGCGATGCTCGACAAGAAGCTGCTGTCCGACACCACGCTGGGCGATCTGCTGAGCAGCGCGCGCGCGGAGGCCCGCAAGCGTTGACCGTGATCGTCGCGCGCCCCGTGCCGCAGCGGCGCAATGCCAGCCAGCGCCATGCGCTGGTGGCGACGTCGCACATGCGGCTGATGATGTTGCTGATGCTGTTCGCAGCCGCGGTGACGCTCGTCATCGGGCGGCTGGCGATGCTCGGCGTCCTGTCGGGCGGCGAGGCGGCGGCGCGCGTCGCCGCACTGGCCGCGCGCGGCGACATCGTCGACCGCAACGGCGCGCCGCTCGCGCGGACGATCGATGCATGGACGATCGCGGTCCACCCCAAGCAGATCATCGGCGACAAGATGGAGATCGCCAGCCGGCTCGCCGCGCTGATGCCCGATCGCGGCGACCAGGCATGGTTTTACGGCCAGCTGATGCGCAACGTCAGCTTCGTCTACCTGCAGCGCCGCGCGAGCCCCGCGCTGGTCGAGCAGGTCAATGCGATCGGCGAGCCGGCGCTGGTGTTCGCGCGCGAGACGCAGCGGCTGTACCCGCAATCGACGATGGCGAGCCACGCGCTCGGCTTCCTGTCGACCGACGGCCACGGCATGAGCGGCATGGAGCGGGTGCTCGACGAGCGGTTGCTCGATTCGACCAAGGCGGGCCAGCCGGTCGCGCTGTCGCTCGACACCCGCGTGCAGGCGGCGATGGAAAGCGAGCTCGGCCGGGCGATGAACACCTTTTCGGCGCGCGGCGCCGGCGGGATCGTGCTCGATGTCGCCACGGGCGAGGTGATCGCCATGGTTTCGCTGCCGACGTTCAACCCCAATCGGGTCGGCATGTCGGGCAGCGAGCAGCTGCGCAACATCACCACGCAGAGCGTGTTCGAGCTGGGTTCGACGTTCAAGCCGATCACCGTCGCCACCGCGATCGACACCGGTACGGTGACGCTCAACCGCAAGTTCGACGCGACGCATCCGCTGAAGGTCGGCGGCTTCACGATCCACGACGAGCGGGGCGATCCCAAGCGCTGGCTGTCGATGCCCGAGACGCTGATCTTTTCCTCCAACATCGCGACCGCGCGGATCGCCGACGAGGTCGGGCCGCAGAAGATGCAGGCGATGTTCCGCAAGCTGGGCTTCGACACCAAGCCCGATATCGAATTGCGCGAAAAGGGTCGGCCGCTGATGCCGAGCTATTGGGCGCGGACGACGACGATGACGACCGCCTACGGCCACGGCATCGCGGTGACCCCGCTGCATCTGGCATCGGCCTATGCCGCGCTGGTCAACGGCGGCATCTGGCGTCCGGCGACGCTGCTGAAGGTCGCGCCCGGCCACGCACCGGTCGGCCGCCGCGTGATCAGCGAGGCGACGAGCGCCAAGATGCGCCAGATGCTGCGGCTGATCGTGCTGCGCGGCACCGGCCGCAAGGGCGAGGCGCCGGGCTATCGCGTCGGCGGCAAGACCGGCACCGCCGAGGCGGCGGTCGCGGGCGGATACGATCATTCGCGCAACGTCGCGACCTTTGCCGCGGCTTTCCCGATGGACGCACCGCGTTATGTCGTATTGGCGATGCTCGATTCGCCGCTCGGCACGAAGGAGACCGCAGGTTGGAAGACTGCCGCCTGGAACGCCGCGCCCGTCGTCGGACGCACGATCTCGCGCGTGGGTGCCATGCTGGGTGTCGTGCCGGACGAGCGCCGGGACATCGACGTGTCCGAGATGATGCCGCTGATCTGGCAGGACCCGGCGCAGAAGCCGGTCACCGGCAATTGAGCGCGGCCCGATGAAGCTGGGCGCACTCACCGGCGGCGGCGAGGATGCGATCGTCACCGGTTTCGCAATCGACCATCGCAAGGTCGCGCCCGGCACCGTGTTCGGAGCGTTCCAGGGCACGCGGGTCAACGGCGAGGATTATATCGCCGACGCGGTGCGGTCGGGCGCCGTGGCGGTGGTGACGCGACCGGGCGTGCCCGTCGAGGGCGCGGTGGGGATCGAATCGGACAATCCGCGCGAATGCTTCGCGCAGCTGGCGGCCCGGTTCTTCGCGCCGTTTCCGCCGGTCGCCGTCGCGGTGACCGGCACCAACGGCAAGACGTCCACCGTCGAGATGACCCGCCAGCTGTGGCGCATGGCGGGCGAACATGCCGCCTCGATCGGGACGCTGGGCGTCACCACCGCCGACGAACGCGTGACGACCGGCCTGACGACCCCCGACGTGGTGACGTTCCTGTCCAACGTCGCCGGACTGGCCCGTGAAGGCGTGACGCATCTCGCGTTCGAGGCGTCGAGCCACGGCCTGGTCCAGTATCGGACCGAGGGGCTGAACGTCGTCGCCGCTGCATTCACGAACCTGAGCCGCGACCACCTGGACTATCATGGCGACATGGGCGCCTATCTGACCGCCAAGCTGCGGCTGTTTTCCGAAGTGCTGAGCCCCGACGGCACCGCGGTCGTCTGGGCCGACGACGTCGAATCCGCGCGCGTGGTCGATCTTGCCCAGGCACGTGGCAACGCGCTCGTCACCGTCGGCGAACGCGGCGGCACGTTGCGGCTGGTCGGGCGCGATCCGACCTTGCTGGGGCAGGGGCTGACGATCGAGGCCGAGGGGCGGACGCACCGGGTCACGCTGCCGCTGATCGGTGGTTATCAGGCGGCGAATGCCCTGGTCGCCGCGGGTCTGGTGATCGCGACGGGCGGCGACGTCGCGCGCACGATCGCCGATCTCGCTCGACTCCAACCGGTGCGCGGGCGGCTGGAACGTGCCGCGATCTCGCGGTCCGGTGCGCCGGTCTATGTCGACTACGCCCATACCCCGGACGCGCTGGAGGCGGCGATCGCCGCGCTCAAGCCGCATGCCAGCGGCCGGCTGATCGTCGTGTTCGGCGCGGGCGGCGACCGCGATGCCGGCAAGCGCGAGACGATGGGTCAGGTCGCGCAAATGCAGGCGGACGTGGCGATCGTCACCGACGACAACCCCCGTCACGAGGACCCGGCGACGATCCGTGCCGCCATCCTGCGCGGCGCATCGAACGCGCGTGAGATCGGTGACCGCCGCGAAGCGATCCGCACCGCCATCGCGGAGGCGGGGCCGCAGGACATCGTGCTGATCGCGGGCAAGGGCCACGAACAAGGCCAGATCGTCGGCGATCTGGAGCTGCCGTTCGACGATGTCGCCGTCGCCCGCGAGTTCGCGGCGTGAGCGGGGCGCAGCGGGTCTTCCCCGCGCGCGGCAGGGAGATGCGGGCTGCCGGTTGTGGGCCGGTGGTGGTGCTGGAGCTGCCGTCGCATACGGCACGCTACGCCCGCCGCCCCTCCACCAGCTTCGCTGGTCCCCCTCCCCAAGCATGCTTGGGGAGGTTTTGACGGTGGCGCTCTGGACCGCGGCTGAGATCGCCGCTGCCACCTCCGGCACCGCCTCGGCCGACTTTGCCGCCAACGGGGTCGCCTTCGACAGCCGTGAGGTCGGACCGGGCGACCTGTTCGTCGCGCTGACCGGTGAGAGCACCGATGGCCACCGCTTCCTCGACCAGGCGTTCGCGCAAGGCGGGGCGGGCGCGATCGTTTCCGCCGACACGCATCATCCGCACGTTCGGGTGGCGGACACCTTCGCGGCGCTCAGCGACCTCGGCCGCGCGGCGCGGGAGCGGATGGGCGGCACGGTGATCGGCGTCACCGGTTCGGTCGGCAAGACCAGCGCCAAGGAGGCGCTGTTCGCCGCGCTCGACCGATCCTTGCCCGACGCGGTGCATCGCTCGGTCAAGAGCTACAACAACCACACCGGCGTGCCGCTCAGCCTCGCCCGCATGCCGCGCGACACGAGCGTCGGCGTGTTCGAGATGGGGATGAACCATGCCGGCGAGCTCGATGCGCTGACCCGGCTGGTCCGTCCGCACGTCGCGATCGTCACCGCCATCGCCCCTGCGCACACCGCCTTCTTTCCGGACGAAAGCGCGATCGCCGACGCCAAGGGCGAAATCTTCCGCGGGCTGGAGCCGGACGGCGTCGCGATCGTGCCATTCGACAGCCCGCATCGCGACCGGCTGATCGCCGCCGCGGCCCCCTATGCGGCACGGACGATCACCTTCGGGTTGGACAAGGGCGCCGACGTCCGCGCGATCGAGGCGATGCGATTGCCGTCCGGCGCGTCGTTCGTCACCGCGCGGCTGGGTGTGCGCGAACTGTCGTTCACCCTGTCGCAGCCGGGCATGCATTGGGTGTCGAACGCGCTCGCCGTGCTCGCCGCCGTCGATGCGGCCGGCGCCGACCTCGCCCGCGCAGGTCTCGCGCTGGCGGAGATGGGCGGGCTGAGCGGGCGCGGTGCGCGCTTCCTCGCGCGCATCGCGGGCGGTGACATGCTGGTGATCGACGAAAGCTACAACGCCAACCCGGCCTCGATGCGCGCGACGCTGGCGGTGCTGGCGGAAGAGCCGGGGCGGCACGTCGCGGTGCTCGGCGAAATGCGCGAACTGGGCGATGCTTCGGCCGATTATCATGCCGGCCTTGCCGAACCGATCCTCGCCGCGCGCGTCGAAACGGCGCTGCTCGTCGGCGAAGCGATGACGCCGCTCGCCGAGGCCCTTGAGGGCCGCATCGAAGTCGTCCATGTGCCCGATGCTGCGACAGCGCTCGGCCGTCTGAAGGATCTGGCTCGCGCCGGCGATGCGTTGCTCGTCAAGGGATCCAACGGAGTCGGGTTGTCGCGGGTCGTCGCGGGCCTTGGTGATTCCAGTGCGGGCGATCGGTGATCGCATGGGGGGCGGAACGTAAATGCTGTATTGGATCGCCGAGCACCTGGGGTTCACGGGACTGCTGAACCTCATCCGTTACCAGTCCTTCCGGACCGGATCGGCGGTGGCGACGGCGCTCCTGATCGGGCTGATCATCGGGCCGCGCTTCATCGGCTGGCTGCGCGTGCGGCAGGGCAAGGGGCAGCCGATCCGCGCCGACGGGCCGCAGACCCACCTTGCCAAGC
>CAYQPM010000150.1:0-5467 GCA_964419295.1 uncultured Stakelama sp.
GCCGGCACCAGGATGAAGCCGCCGCCGATGCCGAGCAGGATGGTCAGGATGCCGGTGAAGAAGCCGAGCAGCAGCGGCGCGAGCGGCGAGATATACAGGCCGGACGCATAGAAACGCGTGCGCAGCGGCAGGGCCGCGACCAGCGGATGATGGCGGCGCTTGCGCGGTCGGACCGGCCGGCGTCCCCTGGCGACGCCGATCGCGCCGATCGATTCGCGCGCCATCAACGTCCCGATCGACCCCAACATCAGCACGTAGACGACGCCGATGACGGTATCGATCTGGCCGCTCGCCTGCAGCAGCCGGAAGATCCACGCGCCCGCGAAACTGCCGACGATGCCGCCCGCGACGAGCACCCCGCCCATCTTCACGTCGACGCCGCCGCGGTGGAAATGCGCAAACACGCCCGATACGCTGGCGCCGGTCACCTGGCTCGCCGACGAGGCGGCGGCGACGGTCGGCGGAATGCCATAGATGATCAGCAGCGGCGTGGTCAGGAACCCGCCGCCAACCCCGAACATGCCCGACAGCAGACCGACGCCGCCACCGAGCAGCACGATGACGATCGCGTTGACCGACAGGTTGGCGATGGGAAGGTACAGGTCCACGGTGGCGGGTTATAGCCCGCCCGCCGCCGCGGGCCAGCGCGGTTTGCTCCGGCCGCGACTTTGCCGGCACGCGAACCCCTTCGTCATCGCGCGATCAGAAGTCGGTCCCGATCGACAGCGCCGGCCCCGAATCCGGGCGGGCCTGACCCGCGATCCGCTCGCGCCAGTCCGCGGCCAGCCGGATGGTGCGGCGTCCCACGGGCACCCCCACGCCGAGCGACGGGCCGACGTCCAGCCGCGTCGCGCCGCGCTGCGCACCACCCCACAGGCCGACGCCCAGGTCGAGCGACAGCGGACCGATGCGCCCGACAGCGTGGCTCGCCCGCAACGCTCCGTCCGCGAACCCCTCGCCACCATCGCGAACGATCACGCCGGCCTGGCCATAGCCTTCGAGGCGCAGGCCGGGGGCGACCTCCGTCGGGCCGAAGCCGCCGACCAGGCTGAGCGTCGGACCACCCCGGCCGCCGTCCAGCGCGACCCGCTGTTCGGCGATCACGTGGATGGGCGCGCGGGTCGGCTGCCAATCCAGTCCCAGCGATGCCTCTCGCCCGCGGCCCGACAGCGGCGCCGATACCCGTGCGGCGATCGCGACCCTCCGTGCCGTGCCGAGCGCATAGGTGACGCGCATCCCCGCCTGCGACGCGCCGAGCTGACTGCCGGACACCCCCGCCGGCACGCCGTTGCGCGCGATCAGCCAGGCGCTGCCGGCGAGGCGCGAGGCGCCATGCGGGATGGTCCCGGACGCAGAGGGAACCCAGACCACAGGCGCGGGTCGGGGCGCCGGTATCCGGTCCTGGTACGCCGATGGCCCGGCGATCATTGCCGCCGCCCGCGGCAGCGCGGCCGCGGCTTCGGACGTACGCGTGGTCGGCGCAGGCACCGCAGCCTTCGACGATCGCGCCCCTTGCGCCGGAAACGCGATGCCGATCGGCAGCGATGGGAGCGGCAGGGCGTCGGCCACGAAGGACCGCGTAAGGGCGGCGATGACCCGTTGCACCGGCGCGATCGTGACCGGCACCGCGCCCACCCCCTCGCGGTAGATCGCGACACCCCGTGCCGAAGCCCAGACGGCGATCACGACCGCCAGGAACCGCAGCGGCCTGCCGCCGGTCACAGCGGCACCGCGTCGAGTGTGGGCAGATCGGGGAAGACATGACGCGTCTTGTCCCAGACCAGCGGCGCGCCGCGCAGCAGGCTGACATAGCGATACAGCGCCCGCGGCGCCGCGACCAGCGCGACCAGATTGCCGACGAAAAAGCGCGGCAGCGATCGCGCGGCCTCCATGGCCCCGTACATGTGGCCGGTACAGACGATCCGCATCAGCAATCGCCAGACCAGCAGCGCGGACGTCGTGCCCAGCACCCAGTCGGCCAGGCGGTCGTCGGCGCCGGGCGTGCCCGTCAGCCAGTGGACCGCGATACCCAGCGGCCAGAGCAGCACCGCGGCATAAGCGATGGCCAGCACGAGCACCGACAAGAGCGCGCGTCGGTCGCGCATCCGCATCCAGTGATCGGCGACCGCGTCCCGCCGGCTCCAGCCGGTCCGGTCCCACCCGGCCAGTGCAATCCCCGTCATCCAGCGCGCCTTCTGTCGGGTGGCCGCCGGCACGGTCTCGGGAAAATAGGCGCGCACCGCCACCAGTTCGCCGCTGCGGGGATCGCGGACCCGGGCGAAACAACTCGCGCCGCCGCGGGCGGCGACATGCAGGCCCAGCTCGTAATCCTCGGTCAGGCTAGTCTCGTCGAACGGCGCTCCGCCCCGCTCCGCGGCGATTTCCACGAGCATGGCCGTCGCGATCGCGCATCCGGTGCCCGCCAACGGCATCGCTGCGCCCAATTCCGCCCGCACCGGCTGTTGAACCGTATGGGCATAGGCAAATTCGTCGGCATAATGCCCCGAAACCCACGACCCCGATCGGATCAGCGGGAGCACCGGCAGCTGCACGACCGCACGGCCTTCGATCAGCGTGTCGAACACCGTGAGTTCGGCCGGATGCACGACGTCCTCGGCATCGTGGAGTACGACCGCCTTGGTCGTGCGAGCCGCCGCCGCATCGTCGCGCATCAGCGCGTACCACAAGGTGTTCAGGCAATCCGCCTTGGTCGTCGGGCCATCGCGCATGCCGACGACCACGCGGATACGGGCGTCCCGTGCGGCGACCGCGCGCGCTGCGGCGATCGTGCCGGGATCGTTGGGATAGACGCCGACGTACAGCCGGTAATCGGGATGGTCGTAGCGATCCACGGCGGCGCTCAACATTCCGCCGATCACCGCCTCCTCGTCCCAGGCGGCGACGAACACGGCGAGAGAGCCGGGCCGGAACGGCGGCGGCAGAGCGTCGAGCGTCCGGTACAGGGGCGCCGGACCGAACAGCCGCCGGATGATGAAGATCAGATCGACCAGCAGGTCGTCGATCCCGCCGATCAGCAACCCCGTCGCGGCGAACAGCATCGCTTCGCGCGCCAGCGTGTCGATGACGCCGATGATGAAATGCACACGCCGCCCCCGCCGCCCAAGCTCGGGACCTATGTCCAATACGGACTATGTTTGTTCAAGTACTATCCGTTAAGTAACGACAGCCATGTCTATAACGGATGTGTTTTGAACCTGCGTAATTGGGTCATGTCGCGAATCACCCGCGCGCGACACGCGAAGCATGCCACCGTAGCGCGCCGCTTCGTGGGCGGCACATGGCAGGAGCGTTGGTTGCGGGCCGCCAGGCTCACCTGAACAACGAAGACCTTGGCGGAATCGCCCGGCGCCGGCCGGACACCCCATGTCCTCATTCGCCTCGCACGCGAGATTTCGTGACCGGGACGATGCGCGGATCACCGCGGCACGGAAAAGATCGTCTGCGCTCGAACCAACTGGGGCCTTGCGCGTTGCCGCTCCTGATCCCTTTTCCCCTTTCGGGATCAGTGCCGGTCCAAGCACGGCACGGCCGCGCCGATGCGTAGCAGGCGGCGCGGCCAACCCCCTACGATCATGCAGTCTTACGGCGTGTCGCGACCGCCGCCGCCGCCACCACCACCGCCGCCCGGGCCACCGGCACCCGCCGCGCCGACGGTGCCGATGTTGCCGAACAGATCCTCGAAGAAGCCACGCTTGCGGCCCAGCGTCGGCGTCGTCTTGCCATAGGGATTGACGTTCGCGACCTGCTCCACGCCGGTACGCGTGATCGACTTGACCGTACCCGACGGATCGAAGCTGATCTTCAGCGTGATCTGGTCCTTGGCCTTGGGCTTCTGGAAGTTGAAGTTGCGGCTGTCGCGCGCGACGTAATACCAGTCTTCGGCGCCGAACTGGCTCGCGATCGTCGGGCGGCCCAGCACCTGCGCCACCGACTGGCGGTTGTCGACGCCCGGCTGCACCGAATTCACCAGATCGGCGTCGATGATATAGCCCTGATGCGACCGCAGCGGCGCACAGGCCCCGATCGCCATGGTCAGCCCGATACCTGCGAACAGGCCGGCACGGGCAAAGGATACGCTCATCACTATCTCCAGCGGCAGCGCCACGCATGGTCGATTGCATCGCCCGCCGATCGCCTCGATATGCGAGGAACGGACAGGCATCAAGCGCCGGGTAGCAGCGGGCGCATAACGATAGGGACGCAGGGCTTGGGTTGGTGGGGACGATTGTTCGGCGAACGCCGTGAAGAGGCGCTGCCGCTGTACAATGCGGTGGTCGCACGCGGCCGTGCCGAACATTGGTATGTCGCGGGCGCGGTGCCGGACACGGTCGACGGCCGGTTCGACATGATCGCGGCGGTGCTGACGATGGTGCTGCTGCGCCTCGAACGCGATCCCGAGGCGGCGGCGCTGCAGGCGCACCTGACCGAACGGTTCGTCGACGACATGGACGGACAGCTCCGCCAGATGGGCATCGGCGACATCATCGTCGGCAAGCATATCGGCAAGATGATGAGCATGCTGGGCGGGCGGCTGGGTGCCTATCGCGACGCGCTGGCGGCGGGAAACCTCGCCCCAGCCCTGATCCGCAACCTGTATCGCGGCGATGCGCCGTCGCCGGACACCGTCGCGCACGTCGCCGATTCGCTCGCCGCGCTGCACGCCGCGCTGGCGACGACGCCGCTCGATCACCTGACCGCGGGAGAATTGCCATGACGCCCGAATTCAGCCGCCCCGAACGGCTCGACACGATCGGCGAACAGGAGCGCGAGGTGCGGATCGCCGCCGATGCCGACGAGCGCAAGGCGCTGGCGGCGCGGTTCGGCGTGATCGCGGTCGAGCGGCTGGAGGCGGTGCTGACCGTCCGCCGGCAGGCTGCGGGTATCGCGGTGCGCGGCCGCGTGACCGGCGCTTTGGTTCAGGCCTGTTCGGCGACGGGCGTGCCGCTCGACGCCACGATCGACGAACCCGTCGCGCTGCTGTTCGTCGAGCGACTCGACGAACAGGAAGAGGTCGAGCTCGATTCCGGTGCACTCGACACCGTCGAGATCGAGGGGGGAGCGGTCGATCTCGGCGAGGCCGCGGCGGAGACGATGGCGCTGGCGCTCGATCCCTTCCCGCGCAGTCCGGATGCCGAAGAGACGCTGCGTGCGGCAGGCGTGGTCAGCGAGGACGACCATCGGCCGCTCGGCGCGCTGCACGACCTGAAGGCGCTGCTCGACAAGCGATAGGGTGCGCGCCCTAGGCTGCCGGCGCGTCGGCGGGATCGTCGTTCGCCACCCGCCGCCCCGCGCGCTGTTCGGTCAGGATCTGCCATCCCGCGATGAACAGCGCCGCGACCAGTGGCCCGACGACGATGCCGGCGAGGCCCGCGACCTCGATCCCGCCCAGCGTCGTCACCAGCACCAGCCAGTCGGGGATGCCGGTGTCGCGCCCGACCAGGATCGG
>CAYQPM010000151.1:0-5447 GCA_964419295.1 uncultured Stakelama sp.
CGACCAGCACCTTTTCCAGCGCGAACTGTTCGCGCCGGTTGAGCGTCAGCTTCAGCTCGGCGAGCACCTCGCCGATGATCGGGCGGAATTCCTCGGCCAGCTCGTCCTTGCCCAGCGTCGCCGCGGCTTCCGGATCGACGCGTTCGAGCAGGCGGGGAAGCACCTGTTCCTTGATCTTGTGGATCGATGCCTCGAACCCTTCGCCGCGGCTGCTGCCGGCGTCGCCGCTGGCATTCTGCCGATCCGTGAGGCGCTGCATCGCATCGGCCGTGCCGACCGGCATCGTGCTGCCCATCGCCTCTTCGCCGGGCAGCGGTATCGAATCGATCGGGGGGAACTGGCTGCCGGGGGCCGGCTCCTCGGCCCGCGCATTGCCGCTGCCCTGCATCGGACGCGCCACGCCGAACGCCGGCCGTGCCGCCTGTCCGCCACCCATTCCACTGCGACGCCCGAACGCGCTCATGCTGTATCCTTCGAACCTTGACCGCAGGCCTAGGCCGCAGAGTTTGACATTTTCCTAACCAAACCAGGCGGCCTGTCCGCGGCGCGGGGCAGGGCGTCACTCTTCCGCCGCCGCGCCGCGATCTTGACAGCAAGGGCGCGGTGCCGTTCGGAGGCTGTCGCATGCGGCGGCTCATCCTCTTCCTGATCGCGCTGGGCTGGGCGCTCGCCGCCGCGCCGTCAGCATCGGCGGACGATATCGGTGCGACCGCCCGCGGCGTCGTGCGCATCGTCACGATCGCGGTGGTCGATGGCGAGGTGGTGGGCTTCGGCCACGGCAGCGGCGTGGCGATCGGCCCCAACCGTATCGTCACCAACGCGCATGTCGTCGAACTCGCGGAACGCTATCCCGACAATGTCGTCGTCGGCGTCGTCCCCTCCGAAGGCGACAAGAGCTATCAGGGCCGGGTCATCGCCTATGATTCCCGGGCCGATCTCGCGCTGATCGAATTCGCCGGCGGGCGCCTGCCGCCCGCGACGCTCTATACCGGCCCGGTGAGCGAGGGCGATGCGGTGGTCGCGCTCGGCTATCCGGGCAACGTCGATCTCGCCACCGCCCGGTCCGCGGCCGATTATATCCGCCCGACCTCGCCGGTGCGGTCGGAAGGCGTCTTCTCCGGCCGGCGCAGCCTGACCGGGGTGGAGGTGCTGCTGCACACCGCCAATATCGCGCGCGGCAATTCGGGCGGTCCGCTGCTCGACCGTTGCGGCCGGGTGATCGGGATCAATTCGGCCATCACGCGGGGTGAGGAGGGCGACAGTTCGTTCGGCTTCGCCATCGCCGACACGCGCGTCGCAAGCTTCCTGCGCGAGGCGAAGCAGCCCTTCGCCAGCGTCGGCACGCCCTGCACCTCGATCGAGGAGCGGCTGCGCGAGGATAACGAGGCGGACGTCCGCGCACGCGCCGATGCGTTGACCAGCCAGCGCGAGGCGGCGACCCGCGCCGCCATGGGCCGCGAAGAGGCGCAGGTGCGTGCCCGTGATGCCGCGCAGACCCGGCGCGAGAACGTCATGGCGCTGGCCGGGCTGCTGCTGGTGCTCGGCGCCTTGGGCGTCGGCGGGGCGGGGCTGCTCGCCTCCCGCGGCGCGCGCCGTCACGCGATCCGGGCGGCGGCGGTCGGCGGGATCGGGATGGTCGCCGCGATCGTCGTGTTCGTGCTGCGGCCCTCGGGCGAAGCGCGGCTGCCGGCCCCGCCTGCGCTCGTCAGCCGCGCGATTCCGAACGCGCCGCTCGGCAAGCTGGTCTGCACCGTCGTGCCGGAGCGCAGCCGCGTCACTGTCTCCGCCACGCCCGACGTCGCGCTCGACTGGGGCCGCAGCGGCTGCGTCGGCGGCCGGACGCAATATCTCGCCGTCGCCGACCGTTGGGAACGCGTCGCGGTGCCCGACGGCGACCAGACCGTGTCGGTGCTGGTCTTCGATCCGGTCACGCGGCGCTACACCGATACCCGCTACATGCTCGGCGCGCAGGCGATGACGCAGGTGCGTGCGCTCCGCGGTGCGCAGCCGGACAAGGGCTGCACCGTCGATCCCGCCGCCACCGATCGCCTCGCCCAGCGCCGGTCGGCCATTCGCGCCATGCTGCCGCCGCTGCCCAACGAAAAGCTCGTCTACGCCTGTCGTCCCGGCTGACACGCCGGGGACGCCTGCCTCGACCGGCAGGCCGGACAGACCGCGCCCGCGCAGCCCGACCCGCTTAGCCCTCCCGGTCCAGCAGCCTGCGCTTCCGCTCGACGCCCCAGGCATAGCCGCCCAGCCCGCCGTCGCTGCGCAGGATGCGGTGGCACGGCACCACCACCGCCAGCGGGTTGCTGCCGCAGGCGGTTCCCGCCGCCCGCACCGCGCCCGGCGCACCCGCCGCGGCGGCGAGTTCGGCATAGCTGCGCGTTTCCCCGGCCGGGATCGTCTTCAGCGCCTGCCACACCGCTTCCTGAAACGCGGTGCCGCGCACGTCGAGTGGCAGCGCCGTGTCGCGGCCCGGCGTCTCGACCAGCGCCACCACGTCGGCCGCCAGCGCCGCCAGCGCATCGCCGCCCGGCGCGATCCGCGCTTGCGGAAACCGCGCCGCCAGCGCGGTCTCGTCCTCGTCGAAGGCGACGCGGCACAGGCCCTTGTCGGTCGCCGCGATCAGCAGCGGGCCAAGGCTGGTCGCCGCCACCGTCCAGCGGATCGCCGCCCCCGCACCGCCGCGCGCCCATACGCTCGGCGCCATGCCGAGCCGCTTGGCGCCATCGGCATAGAAACGGCTCGCCGCGCCATAGCCCGCATCGTAGATCGCGTCGGTCACGCGCCCCTCGCGGCGCAGCGCCTCGGCCGCCCTGGTGGCGCGCAGGCCGCGCGCATAGGCGGCGGGCGTGACCCCGGTCGCCCGCTTGAACAGGCGCTGGAAGTGATGGGGCGCATAGCCCACCCGTGCCGCCAGCACCGGCAGCGCGATCGTGCCGTCCGCCGAACCGAGCAATGCGATCGCCTCCGCCACGGCGACGCTGTCGCGCGCCACCGCATCGGGCGTGCAGCGCAGGCAGGCGCGATAGCCCGCCGCCCGCGCCGCCGCGCCATCGGGCAGGAAGGTGACGTTGGCGCGGTGCGGATGCCGCGCCGGGCAGCTCGGCTTGCAATAGATGCCGGTGGTCCGCACCGCCGCGACGAACGCGCCGTCCTGCGCCCGGTCGCGGCGTTCGAAGGCGGCCCAGGCCGCATCCTGATCGATCGTCGTCATGGCGCGTATCTACGCGCATCGGCGCCGATACTCATCCCGGCGCTTGCGATCAAAAGCCGGTGCCGCGCACCGGCGGCCGCAGCCGCATCGCGGCGATGTCCTGCTCGCCCGCCGCCAGCGCGCCGACCCGGCCCAGCCCCTTGCTCACCTCGCCGCCGGCCCTGGGCGCGAACAGCCGCGCACGCATATAGCGGTCCGACGCCTCGGCGTAGCGCCCCGCCGCCTCGGCACAGAGCGCAAGGTTGAAGGTCGTCGATCCGTGATCCGGCACCATCCGGTCGACCTCGGCGAACACGGCGCAGGCGGCGGCGCCATCGCTCTTGGTCAGCTTCACCGCCTGCTTGAACCGCGCCGCGGCTTCCGGTGTCAGGCCGTCGCGCTTTTCCTGCACCCGGACGGCGTAACGTTCGCGGTGCGGCGCCAGATCGAGCCGAACCTCCGCCGCGATCGATTCGATCATCGAGTGGACGGTGCCGCCCACGTCGCTGGCGACGCCGTTGTCCTCGCACCATTCATGGCTGTCGTCGCGCGTTCTGGTGACCGCATAAGGCGTCACCCGGTCGCTCCGGCGGATCAGCGACAGGTCGGCGCGCAGCGCGATCGTCCGCCGCACGCAGGCGACGCGATAGCGATCCTTGCGCACGCATTTGCCATCCTTCTTCTCCGCGCAGCGTTCGCGCGTCTCGGTGAAGCCGGTGTCATCGACCTCGGCGGCGGTGCGTCCGGTCAGCACGCCGTCGGGGCGCAGGCTTTCCGGGATCAGCTGGACATGCGGCAGGCCGTCGGTGCCCAGCGCGCCGAGCTGCCGCTCGATCGCATCGCCCAGCTCGCCGCCATCGCGCCCCGTAAAGGCGCGGACCGCGATCGTCGGCAGGAAGCTCGCCTCGCGCGCCTGCGCCGCGAACACGCCCTCGACCCGCAACGTCTCCGCCGATGCCGGCATGGCCAGCATCGCAACCGTCATCAGCACCGTCCATCGCATGATCGCCACCCTCCTGTCCGGCGATCGTTACGCAAGCGATCCTGAACGCAGGCTGCGCGGCGGCGGCTTCGTGGCGAAAGCCGGGCGACCCGCCGATATGACGTTCCTGTCATCCGCCAAGCTTGCGCTTCGGCCACCCCCATGCTAGCCGCCCGCCACCCATTAGAGGTGCGCTTTTGCGCGCCCTTTTCCCCATGGGCCAACATTCGGCACGAGGACTTCGATTTCCGTGGAGACATCCGGCGGTATTCAAGCAAGCTTAGGTGGGCGGTACGCGCTCGCGCTGTTCGAGCTCGCACGCGATTCGAAGAGCATCGACGTGGTCGAGGCCAGCCTGACGACGGTGCGTGACGCACTGGCGCAGAGCGAGGATTTCCGCACCCTGACGACCAGCCCGCTGGTCGCGCGCGGCGCTGCGGTGAAGGCGGTGCTGGCAACCGCCGACAGCCTCGGCATCGACGCCACCACCCGCAACTTCCTCGGCGTGCTCGCCGAAAATCGCCGGCTGGGCCAGCTCGGCGCGATCATCCGCGCCTTCCGCCAGCTCGCGGCGCGCCATCGCGGCGAAGCGACCGCCGAAGTCACCAGCGCGCATCCGCTCACCGACGACCAGCTCGGCGAATTGAAGCAGCAGCTGCGCGTCCGCATGGGGCGCGAGGTTTCCGTCGACCTGTCGGTCGATCCCGAACTGCTCGGCGGCCTCGTCGTCCGCATCGGTTCACAGATGATCGATTCGTCGATCCGCACCCGTCTCAATACTCTCGCGCACGCGATGAAGGGCTAAGCATATGGATATCCGCGCCGCAGAAATCTCGAAGGTCATCAAGGACCAGATCAGCAACTTTGGCACCGAGGCCCAGGTCACCGAGACCGGCCAGGTGCTCAGCGTCGGCGACGGCATCGCGCGCATCTACGGCCTCGACAACGTCCAGGCGGGCGAGATGGTCGAATTCGCCAACGGCGTGCAGGGCATGGCGCTGAACCTCGAGGCCGACAACGTCGGCGTCGTGATCTTCGGCTCGGATTCGGAAATCCGCGAAGGCGACATCGTCAAGCGCACCGGCACGATCGTCGACGTTCCCGTCGGCAAGGGCCTGCTCGGCCGCGTCGTCGATGGCCTCGGCAATCCGATCGACGGCAAGGGCCCGATCGTCGCCGAAAAGCGCAGCCGCGTCGAGGTCAAGGCGCCGGGCATCATCCCGCGCCAGTCGGTCAGCGAGCCGATGCAGTCGGGCCTCAAGGCGA
>CAYQPM010000152.1:0-5430 GCA_964419295.1 uncultured Stakelama sp.
TGCTTGATGAAAGCGGCCTGCATCGGATGCAGATCGTCGGGCTTGCCCAGCCCCTCGATCGTCGTGATCTCATCGCCGTCGTGCATGACCGCAAGCGTCAGGCAGGAATTGATCCGACGACCATCGACCAGCACGGTGCAGGCGCCGCACTGCCCATGATCGCAGCCCTTCTTGGTTCCGGTCAGCTTCCAATGCTCGCGCAGTGCGTCGAGCAAGGTGGTCCGCGTGTCGAGATCGAGCCGGTTGCTGCGACCATTGACCTTGAGCGTCACCGGCATCGTCGGCGGTGCGTCACGTTCGGGCAGCGGCAACGGCGCTGCTTCGGATACGCCGGGCATTGCGGTCGCCGCGACCCCGGCTGCCCCGCTCGCGATCACGCCGCGGCGGGATAGCTGAAATTCATTCTGGCTCATCAATGGCCCCCCTGATGCTGATCGGGACATTCCCGGCCGAGCGGCGGGGAACGTTCTCACTGGCTTTGGTCACGTCCTCACACAGGACACTGACCCAAAGCAAACACGCAAGACCGTACGCGGGAAGATAGGTCCGGGTTCCACCTATCGGTGATCGCCGCAGAAAAGTCGGCTGCAGGACTGGGTGCGAGCCCGCGCCGGAACCGCTAAGGGCCGACGACAAAGGGGGCAGGCGCCGTGGCGCCCGCCCCCTTCGATCCCAATCTCTCGTTCCTGCGCGCCCTCTGCGTTCCCGGAGAGGGCGGCGGAGTTCAGAACCCGATGTGGGCGCCGGCCGAGATCACGACGGCATGCGCGTCCTGAAGGAAGCCGTTGGTGACGATAGGCGTCTGCACGGCGGTGCCGGCATAGGCTGCGGTCACGCGATCGATGGTCGTGTCCTTGAAGTCCACATAGTTCGCCGCAAGGTCGATGCCGATCTTCGGCGTCAGCTGGAAGGTGCCGCCGGCACCATAGTTCCAGCGGTTCGCGTCCGGCACGCGCGCGTCGCGCAGGCCGTTCTGTGTCGGCGTGGTGGCGCGCTGCACGCCGGCACGCAGCGTCAAGGCTGGCGATACGGCATAATCCACGCCGCCGGCGAGGCTGTAGCTGTCACGATAGTTCTCGGGCAGCGCGGTGTTGAGCGGTGCACCGAGGCGGATCGCGTCGAACTTGCTCCAATTGTAGCGCACCGCCTGGCCGTTCAGCGTCAGTGCGTTTGTCGCGCGGATGCGCGCGCCGACGATCGTCTGCGCCGGCGTGTAGAAGCTCGCCTCGACGTCGTTGAGCGTGCGGTTCTGCGTCGCGAGCGGACCCTGGAGCCCCTCGACCAGCAGGTCGCCCTTCAGCGTGTGCTCGATGCGCGACTTGTAGCTGATGCCTACCGTCGCCCAGTCGTTGTGCATCTGGACGCCCGCGGTCCAGCCGAGATCCCAGCCGTCGCCTTCCAGCCGCTGGCGGCCGTCCGGCAGGGCCGCCGAGAGGTTCGGCAGCGCGTTGCCCAGGCTGGCATAGACGTGTTCGACGTTGGCGGCACCACCGACGCGCAGCCAGTCGGTCAGCGCGATCGCGATCGACGGCTGGATGTCGATCGTCTGCAGCTTCGTACGGGTCGCGCTGTAGCGGGTCCAGCTGGTGTTGTCGTAGTCGGTGGTGAAGCTGTACGGCGAGGTGACGGCTAGGCCGATCGCGACCGGACCGAACGGCATCGCTATGGCGCCCGAGGGCAGGACGCCGTTGTTGATCGGGTTGTTGGCGACCTGATCGCCACCCACGGGGGCGAACTGACCACCCGGGCGGCGGATCACCGTGCCGTTGTTGACGACCTTGCCCTTGGGCAGGATCCCTGCGGCATTGATCGCGGCTTCGCCATTTTCCATGCCGGCGATCGAGGCGGGGTTCCACCACAGCGACTGCGGACCGGTGTCCGCGACTTCACCCGAGAAGGCGCGGCCTGCACCACGCGCCGACTGTTCCTGAAGGTAGAAGGCCTGGGCGTGCGCGACGGTGGCGAAGCCGATCGAGCCGAGGACGGCGGTGGCGAGAAGGGGAGCTTTGAAACGCAGGGACATAGAGATTTCCTGAAGCTTACTGGGGGTAGGAAGGGAGGAGAAAGGTTAGCGGACGCGCGTCCAGGTCTGCGTCTTGCAGAGCGGTACGAACACGCAGCCGCGAACCTTCAGCGTGTTGCCGTCGACCGGCGTGACCTTCGCCTTGTAGGTCTTGCCGTCGTCGGGATTGTAGATCTGGCCGCCGGACCAGGCGTCGCCATCGGCGGTGAAGCCGCTGATCAGCAGCAGGCCCTTCAGCGGGCGGTTGCGCTGCGCGGCATTCTGGTTGTTGCCGTCCCTCAGGTCGGGCTGCTGGCGCAGCAGGTCGGAGGTGAGCAGACGACCGCAGATCGATGCGCCGCAGCGCTGGATTTCGACGATGCCGTTCTTGGTTTCGGTCTTCCACCGGCCGACGGCCGTGTCGGGGGCGGGCGCCGGTGCGGCAGCGAGCAGGGCGCCGAGCAGAAGCAGGGACATGCGGTAATCTCCTCTCCGTGACACCCGCTAACAGCCGCGGACATCGATCAAGCCGTGTACGTCCCGCGCCGTATCCGTACGGTCGCGTCGGGATCGGACCCTTACCGTCGCAAGATGAACGGTAACCTAATGGCGAACCCGCTGCCGTATACGGCAGTTGGCGGCTCGCCTAAGGTTTTGCGGGCAAGTGTCAAGCGTAAGGTGCCGTTTGGTGACGTTCGCTGGATAACGTCCGATGCGCCATCAGGTGCCGCCGTCCCGACGCATTTGCCGCCGGTGTGGCAATCTGCCCACATGCTCGTGGGCACCCACCGCGCTGGCCACAGTCGAACCACGGCACCCCAGGGACCGCCGGGGTGCCGTGGAGCCGAATGGCCGCGTTTAATTGCGCAGCGGCTTGCCCGTCGTCAGCATCTGCTGCACCCGCGCCTGGGTCCGCGGATCCCTCACCGCTTCCATGAAGGCGTCCCGCTCCAGCGTGAGCAGGTCGTCCTCCTGCACGATATCGACAAGATCGGCCTCGCCGCCGGTCAGCATGTTCGCGAGCCGGCCCGAGACGACCTCGTCATATTCCGTAGCGACGCCCTTCTTGCGAAAGCCATCGACCACGCCGGCGATGCCGACCCGCCCGCTTTCGCCGGGCAGTCGGAACGTCGGCTTTTCGGGCGCGACATAGCCGTCCACGAGCGCGAGAGCCTTGGCCTTGGCGTCCGCCAGCAGCCGGTCGCGGTTCATCGTGATCCCGTCGGAGGGGCGCAGGAACATCATCTCCTTCGCCAGCGCCGCCGATTTGGACACCTGCGCGGTCGAGATCGTCTCGAATGCCTTGGCGACGGCCGGCATCGGACCGCGCGGCATCATCGGGGCCTTGGCCAAGCGATCGAGCATCTCGCCGTTGCCGCCCCAGCCGGGCAAGAGCCCGACGCCGCATTCGACCAGACCGATGTAGCTTTCCGCATGCGCCTGGACCGCATCGGAATGGAGCAGCACCTCGCACCCGCCGCCCAACGCCATGCCGGCCGGCGCCGCAACGACCGGGAAGGGGGCGTATTTCAGCGCCTTCAGCGCCTGCTGCCCGCCGCTGATCAGCTTCTCGATCTCGCCCCACATGCCCGCAGCGACCGCGAACATCGCCATGCCGAGGTTGGCGCCGGCCGAAAAGTTCGAGCCCTCGTTATAGATCACCAGCGCCTTGAAGCGCTCCTGCACCAACGGGATCGCCTGTTGGATCAGGCCCATGATCTCGCCGTCGAGGGCGTTCATCTTCGTGGTGAATTCGAGTGCGACGACACCGTCGCCGATATCCCATAGCGCGGCGGAGGCGTTCTTGAGCACGGGTTCCGCCGCGAGCTTGATGTCCTCCAGCAGGAGGACGCCTTCGCCGCGCACCACGTCCCGATATTCGCCGGAGACGGTGAGGAACTGGCGCTTGCCGTCCACGATGCGATAGAAGCTGCGATCGCCGACGGTGTCGACGATCGCCGGAACGCTGCGGCCCTCATCGCGCAGGCGCGCGGCAAAGGTAGCGGCGCCGATCCGGTCGAGCAATTCGAACGGCCCGTATTTCCAATTGTAGCCGAGCTTCATCGCATCATCGATTCCGACGATATCGTCGGCCGCTTCACCGACCAGCATGGCGGCGTAGGATAGCGTCTTGCCGAGGATCTCCCAGGCGTAATCACCGACCTTGCCCGGCGTCGCGATCAGCGCGGCAAGATCCTTTTCCGCCTTGGGCGGCAGCGCGGCGGGCTTCTGCCCCTCGCGATAGTCGCCGGTGGCCAGATCGAGCGCGAGCTTGGTCTTGGTCGCCTTGTCGAAGCGGTAGAAGCCGCCCTTGCCCTTGCGGCCGGTGAAACCCTCCGCAATCATCCTGTCGATCAGCGGCATCGGGCGGACGGTGTCGAAATAGGGATCGCCCTGCGGCAGCGTCGACGACAGGCTCTTCGACAGGAGCGGCATCAGGTCGACGCCGACGAGATCGACGAGGCCGAAGATGCCGGTCTTCGGCACGCCCATCGGCCGGCCGCCGACCTGGTCGGCTTCCTCGACGGTCAGCCCCTGGTCCATCGCCGCGTTGATCGCGACCGCCAGCCAATAGGTGCCGATGCGGTTGGCGATGAAGCCCGGCGTGTCCTTGGCGCGGACGATGCGCTTGCCCATGAAGCGATCGACGAAACCCTCGACCTTTGCAGCTACGGCAGCGTCGGTATGTTCGCCCCGCACGATCTCGATCAGCCGCATGTAGCGCGGCGGATTGAAGAAGTGGGTGATGAGGAAGTCCGCCTTGAACTGTTCCGAACGCCCCTCGACCAGATGGCCGAGCGGGATCGTCGAGGTGTTCGAGGATACCGCAGTGCCGGGACGCTTCAGCGCCTCAAGCTTCGCATACAGCGCCTGTTTGATGTCGAGTCGCTCGACGATCGCCTCGACGATCCAGTCGCATTCGGCGACCCGGTCCAGATGGTCGTCGATATTGCCCGTCTCGACCAGCTTCGCCGCGCCCTTCGACATGAAGGGGGCGGGTTCGGTCTTGAGCATCCTGGCGACGGCGCCCTTGGCGACCGCGTCGCGATCGTCGCCCTCACGGGGCACGATATCGAGCAGCAAAACCGGAATGCCGGCGTTGGCGACCTGTGCGGCGATGCCGGCGCCCATGACGCCCGCACCGATCACACATACCTTTTTGATGGGTTCGCTCATGTTATGCGCGCTCCAGCACCGTGGCGATGCCCTGGCCGCCGCCGATGCACTGGGTGGCCAGCGCATAGCGGCCGCCCTCGCGCTCCAGCAGCGCGGCTGCCTTGCCGACGATCCGCGCGCCGGTCGCGCCGAGCGGATGGCCGATCGCGATCGCGCCGCCGTCGAGATTGATCGTGCCTTCCTTCAGCCCGAGGTTGCGGATGCAGGCGATCGCCTGGCTGGCGAAGGCCTCGTTGATCTCGACCACGTCG
>CAYQPM010000153.1:0-5423 GCA_964419295.1 uncultured Stakelama sp.
AAGATGGCGAACAACATGCTGCTCGGCGCGACGATGATCGCGACGTGCGAGGCGTTCAGGCTGGCGGAGCGGCTGGGGCTCGATCTCCAGACCTTCTACGACATCTCGTCCGTCAGTTCGGGGCAGAGCTGGTCGATGACCACCTATTGCCCGGTGCCCGGCGTCGGTCCGGCATCCCCGGCGGACAACGACTATCAGGGCGGGTTCGCCGCCGCGCTGATGCTGAAGGATCTGCGGCTGGCGATGCAGGCCGCCGAACAGGCGGGCGCGGCGACTCCGCTCGGGCGTCATGCGACCGATATGTACGAAACCTTCGTGGCGGACGGACAGGGGGGCACGGACTTTTCCGGGATCATCCGGACGCTGTAGGCCTCACGCGGCCCGGCGCATGCGGCGCACCGCGCCGATCGCGCCCGACCACAGCAACGTCTCCAGCCCGGCATAGCCCAGGCCGAGGTGGGGCGGCCGGGCCGCCAGTACGTCGGGCAGCGTTACCGCTCCCGATCGCAGCGCCGTCCGCCCGATCTTTCCCCAGCGCCGCGCGGTTTCCCAGCGGATCAGCTTGCGGCTCTCCGCATCCGGTCGCGCCTCCGCCAGGAACGCCGCCTGCAACGCGGCGATGCCGCCGCCCAGCCTGATGAGCGCCGCGCGATCGGGCACCGGCAGCCCCCCCATATTGTGCACGACCAGCAGCTGCGCCAATGCCGCTGCCTCGTCCTCGCCCAGCAACGCCGCATGCCGCTCGCGCAGCACCCGCATCGCCGACGTCCGCATCGTGTCCGTGAACCGCTTCGACGCGCCGCCGGCGTGCTGCCGGTACAGCAGCAGCGGCTCGTCGATCCGCGCGATCCGGCCATGGCCGCGGATCCGGTGATAGAGGTCGAAATCCTCGGCATAGAGGATGTCGGGCCTCGTAAAGGGTTCGAGCGCGCGCGCCGCGTCGCCGCGCACCATCACCGTCGACCAGACGATCGGATTTTCGATCCAGCTCAGCCACGCGATCAGGTCGGGCGTGGTGTGCGGCGCATAGTGCATGGCCGAAACGAAGCCGTCGCACAGCTGGTCCGCTTGCGCGCCCACCAAGGCGACATCGGGATGGTTTTCCAGGAACGCGACCTGCCGCGCCAGCCGCTGCGGCAGGCACAGATCGTCCTGGTCCAGTCCTGCGATAAACCGCCCGCGCGCCGCGGCTACGCCGCGATTGCGGGTGCGCACGGGTCCGCCATTCTCCGCATTCTCGATCAGGCGCACGCGCCCGTCCGGCCAGTTCCGCACCAGCTCGCGCGTGCCGTCCGCGGAGCAATCGTCGACGACGATCGCTTCCCAGTCGGTCAGCGTCTGCGCGCCGAGCGAGGCCAGCGTCTCGCCCAGCCAGGCTTCCCCGTTATAGCCGGGGATGATGACCGATACGGTGGGAGCGGACGCCTGCGTCACGCCGCCGCCTGCGCCTCCAGCTCCAGGAGCTGATCGACGATCATCTGCCCGACGTCGTTCTGCCACAGCCAAAGGCCATTGGCCTGCCCGCGGAAGCTCGCCTCACCGCCGAGCCTGCCCCAGGGCACGAAGCCGGCCGACAGTCCGATGCCATAGGCACCGGGCACCGGCCGGTCGGCCGCATCCAGAATGCGGCAATGCCGGTCGACCATCGGCCGGCCGTCGTGATGCGCCAGCGCCAGCGGCGCGCCATCGCTGCCGAACATCGGCACCGAGCGCGGCCGATAGCCGAGTGCCCCCACCACCAGATCCGCATCGGCGATGATCGCGCGCGCGACAGCATCGTCCTCGCCCTCGCCACCGATCCGGTGCAGCGCCACGCGCGGATCGGGCGTCCGGCCGCCGAGCGACAGCATCCGCAGCACCAGCTCGCGCGATTCCAGACGCAGGCCCGCCAGCCGCAGCACGAAACCGCTGACCGGACAGATGTCGTTCTCGTCGAAATCGTGGAAGCCGTCGGCATGCGCGGCGGCGATCGTCGGATAGAATGGCTTCAGCGGCTGGCGATGCAGGATGGTGATCGCGCCCGCACCGAAGGCGAAGCCGGGCTGGTCCTTCAGCAACAGCACCGCCGCCGCCAGCGCGCTGGTCGACGATCCGATGATCGCGACCCTGGGCGCAGGGCGTCCGCGCAGCCGCTCGTGCACCTGCGCCACGCCGCCCAGTCGCAGCAGCGTGTCCGACCGCATCAGCCGCTTGCCGGCCAGCTTGCCGAGCGGCACCCCCGCGACGCGCTTCGCCGCAACCTGTTCGTCGGTCTGATAGCCTCCGGCCGCGACGACGACGTTGTCGGACACCAACGTCCGGGTCGCGCCGGCGGAATCCTTGATCGTCGTCGCCCAGCGGCCATCGGTCGTGCGATGCACGCCGGTCGCGTCGTGGCCGGTCAGTACCTGCCCGCCATGCGCGGTGATGATGCCGTTCAGCCGGTCCGCGGTCACCGACAGCAGCGGCGCGGTATCGGTCAGCGGCGCGCCCAGTTCGGCGACGTAGCGCTGCATCAACTGGCCGGCGGGGTGATGTTCCAGCGCCGCCAGTTCCGGATGCGGATTGTTCTTCACCGCCGACAGGAAAGTTTCGGCGGTGGTGTCCGAACGGATCGCGTAATTGCCCAGCTCGCCCGATCCGGTGCGCGCGCGCCGCTCGACCAGCGCGAAGCCCGCCTCGACCAGCGGCACCAGCTTGTTCTGCTTGCTCGCTGAGGTCAGCATCGCGGTGCCCGCGGGGCCGCCGCCGATCACCACCGTCTTCAACCCGGTCGCTCCGCCGTTCGCGTCCACATGTATCCTTCCCAATTGCACTGCCGCGCCGTCCGCCACCCGCTCGATCGCATCGAGCAGCCGCGCCGCGATCACCGGCGCGTCGGCCGCCGTCATCGCATCGGTGATCGGCAGGCTGATCATCCGTCCGCCGATATCGTCGGCCACCGGCGTCGGTTCGACCATGCCGACGTCGCGGAACAGCGGCTGTTCGCCTATATGCGGGCTGAAATACTGGCCGACGCCGACGCCGTTCTCCGCGAGCGCGGCGACGATCGCGGCCCGATGCGGCGCAAGGTCCGCCGGCAGCACCACCGGCATGAATTGCGTCGCCTGCCGCCGGCCCTCGATCCGCTGCATCGTGAAGGCGGGCAGCGCCGCGCGATAGGCGGCGTCGATGGCGGCGCGGTGATCGCACACCGCGTCGATCTCGACGAGCTTGGCACGCGCCATCAGCGCGATGACCTCCGGCAGCTTGGCGTTGATGCCCGGCAGCGTGGCGTTGCGTCCGCTTTCGAAACCGAAGTTGATCATGCTGCGCAACTGGTCGATCAGCGCGCGATCGCCGCTGTAGATCAACCCGCCTTCCGCGACCGAAAAGGTTTTGGTCGCATGCATCGAATAGACCAGCGTGAACGGTGCGCCGGTGCCGAAGCCGCGGCCGTCGATGTCGAGCGTACCCAGCGAAGCCGCCGCGTCGATCACCACGCCCACTTGGTAACGCTGCGCCAGCCAGGCGTAGCGGTCGAGGTCGATCGCGGTGCCGAACGTGGCATAGGGCACGATGACGCCGACGCGGCCGCCGTGCTGTTGCAGCAACGCCTCTTCCTGCGCAGGGTCCGCCGTCCAGCCGTCGCGCTCGATATCGCAGATCAGCGGCGTCAGCCCGGCCCAGATCGCCGCCTGCGCAGTGGCGGCGAAGGTGAGTGCCGGCATCAGCGCCAGCGTGCCGGGTTTCAGCTGCATGCCCGCGGCCTGTCGACCCGCCGCCTGCCCCGCCGCCTGCCGCATGGCGACGATCAGCCCCAGCGTCGCATTGCCGACCGCCAGGCTCGCGCCGGTGCCACCGAACATCTGTTCCGTGATGTCGCGCTCGAACGCACGCACTTCCGGACCATTGTTGCTGAAGACGCCGGACGCCTCGATCCGTTGCAGACCGTCGACCAGCGTGCTCAGGCGCGGCGGATTCGGCGCAATCAGCGGAAATTCCATAGGTAGCGGTCCTGCAAGTCCAGCCTGCCGCCTACCCCCTCGCCTCCTAAGAAGCCGTTAGCGCACGAATCTCACGCAAGGCGCCGTCATTCCGGCCAGCAACGTTTCGCAACACCATTGACTGCCAAGGCAACCATTGCCATGGCAACGGAATGGGCTTCTACTCCGACTCGAACTTCGATCCGGAAAACTCGATCGGCTATCTGATGCGGCGCTCGCACCAGCTCGGCACGACCCTGGTCGATCCGGTCTTCGCCGCGGCCGACATCACCAGGACGCAATGGAGTGCTCTGGTCGCGTTGCACTTCAACAAGGCGACCACCTGTGCCGAAATCGCCCGCGACCTCGGTCATGACAAAGGCGCGACGACCCGCCTGGTCGACACGCTCGAAGACCGCGGCTGGATCACCCGGCAACGGGGCGAGGAGGATCGGCGGGTGGTGAAGCTGACGCTGACTCCTTCGGGCGAAGCGATTGCGGCGCAGGTGCGCGATGCGGTGATCGCGCTGTGGAACGACTGGCTCGGCGACTGGAAGGAACAGGACATCGTGGAGCTGACCCGCCTGCTGCGCCGACTGCGCGACACCCTGCAACATGCTCCCGACGAAGGTCATTCCGCGTGAAATCGATTGCCACCCCACTGCTCGCCGCGTTGCTGGTCAGCGCCTGCGCGGTGCCGGACAGCCGCCCCGCCGTCGCTCCCGTCGCCCCGACCGCGCTCGGCCTCGCCGCGGATGCGGCGCCGGCGATCGCGGACAGCTGGTGGACGGCGTTCGCCGACCCGCAACTCGATCGCCTGGTCACCGACGCCACCGCCGGCAATCCCCGCCTCGACGTGGCGCTCGCCCGCATCGCGCAGGCGCAGGCGGTGCTGGCCAGCCGCAACGCCGACAACGGGCCGGACGTGACGCTCGACGGATCGGCGCAGGTCGCGCGCCTGTCGGGTCGCTACACCATCCCCCCGCCCTATGCCGGGACGGTGCGCTTCATCGGCCAGGCGCAGGCCAACCTCAACTGGAACCTCGACCTGTTCGGCCGGCAGAAGGCGGCGATCGAGGGCGCCCGCGCCTCCACCCGCGCCGCCGCGCTCGATCTGGCCGCGGCGCGCCTCGCCATCGCGGGGTCGGTCGTCCAGACGTACATCGACCTGACCCGGGCCGAGGCGGAGGCGACGATCGCCCGTCGCACCATCGCCGCCCGCCGGGAATCGCTGCGCCTGGTCAACGTGCGTATCCGCAACCGCCTCGCCAGCAATCTCCAGGCGACTGCGGCGCAGACCTTGCTCGCGCAGGCGCAGGGTGCGCTGGTCCGGGCGGAGGGCAGCCGTGCCCTCGCCACCAACGCGCTGGCCGCGCTCGCCGGTCGCGGCCCCGATTACGCCGCGGCCATCCGGCCGGCGACGCTGCGCTTCGACGCCGCGCTGCCGCTGCCGTCCCGCGTGCCCGCCGACCTGCTCGC
>CAYQPM010000154.1:0-5384 GCA_964419295.1 uncultured Stakelama sp.
TGGCGGAGACGGAGGGATTCGAACCCTCGATACGGTTTCCCGTATGACGCTTTAGCAAAGCGTTGGTTTCAGCCACTCACCCACGTCTCCGGCTGCGGCAGGAGTGGGGCTATAGCGGTGGTATGCGGGGTGATCAACCGGCAGTACGCATGCGGCCGGACGGAATTTCGCCGCGGATCGACGTTCATTCATTGCCGGGCAAGCGCTGGGCTGGTTAACGTCGTGCGGCCGAGCTCTTGCCCGGCGATGGTTGCGAGGGGGTTGGCATGCGGGTGGTGATTTCGGCGATGGCTGCGGCGGCGATGCTCGTCGGCGGTGCGGCGGCTCAGGTGCAGACGATCGATCCCAACCGGGCGATCGATGGTGACCTCGCCACATCGTCGCAGCCGCGGACGCGGACCGCCGCGCCACGGGCGACGACACCCGCACCGGTCTACCGGCGCGATCCTGCGCCCTCGCCCGGCTTCGACACTCCGCCCGCCGAGGCGACCCCGGCGCAGCAGCAGGCGCGGGCCGAGGCGACCAATCGCGCGGCGGACACCTATCAGCGCGAAGACCTGCTGGCCGCGGGCGAAGGCGTGTTCGGCAAGGGCGCCGCCGGGCTCGCCGGCATCCTGGAAAAGGTGCTGAAGGATCAGGGCCAGCCCAATGCCTATATCGCCGGGCGCGAGGCGGCGGGCGCGTTCGTCGTCGGCCTGCGCTATGGATCCGGGGTGATGAGCCACAAGGTAGAGGGGCAGCAGCCGGTCTATTGGACCGGACCGTCCGTGGGCTTCGACGTCGGCGGCGACGCCAACAAGGTCTTCGTCCTCGTGTACAACCTGTACGATACCGAGGAGCTGTTCCATCGCTTTCCGGCGGCGGAAGGGCGGCTGTACCTCGTCGGCGGATTCGCGGCGACATACCTGCGGCGCGGCAACATCGTGCTGATCCCGATCCGGCTGGGCGTCGGCTATCGGGCCGGCGTCAACGTCGGCTATATGAAGATCACGCACAAGGCGAAGTGGATGCCCTTCTAACCGCCAGGCACGAGCGCGCCGCGAGGACCCGCCCGGCCCCGCGGCGGCTAGCGCTCGAACCGCCAGCCGATCGTTTCGCCGGCCATGAACGGAACCACCGCATCGTCTCCGGTGCCGAGCCGATCCGGTATGGTCACGGCGTCGCGCACCAGCGTCACATGCCCGTCGTTGAGCGGCAGCCCATAGAAGCGCGCGCCATGTTCCGAGGCGAACCCTTCGAACCGGTCGAGCGCGCCTTCCTCGTCGAACACGCCGACATAGGCTTCCAGCGCATGGGGGGCGTTGAAGATGCCGGCACAGCCGCAACCCGATTCCTTGGCGCCGACGACATGCGGCGCGGTATCCGTGCCGAGGAAGAAGCGTGGCGATCCCGACACGGCCGCCCGGCGCACCGCCAGCCGGTGCATTTCGCGCTTGGCCACGGGCAGGCAATAAGCGTGCGGCCGCAGACCGCCGTCGAACAGCGCGTTGCGGTTGATCAACAGGTGCTGCGGGGTGATCGTCGCGGCGATCGGATGGTCCGCTTCGGCGACGAAGGCGGCGGCTTCCGCCGTGGTGATATGTTCGAGCACGATCTTCAGCGCCGGATAGTCGCGGATCAACGGCGCGAGCACGCGATCGACGAAGACCGCCTCACGATCGAAGATGTCGACGCTGCGGTCGGTGACCTCGCCGTGGATGAGCAAAGGCATGCCGATACGCTGCAGCGTTTCGAGCACTCCCGTCAGCGTCCGAATATCGGTGACGCCATGCGCCGAATTGGTGGTCGCGTGGGCGGGGTACAGCTTGCAGGCCGCGAACACGCCGGATGCATGGCCGCGTTCGATCTCGGCCGGATCGCTGCGATCGGTGAGGTAGCAGGTCATCAGCGGCGTGAACGTCGATGCCGCCTCTGCATCGCCGACGCGCAGCGCGGCCATGATGCGAGCGCGATACGCCTCCGCCGCGGCGACGTCGGTGACCGGGGGGGTGAGGTTCGGCATGACGATCGCGCGCGCGAACTGCCGCGCGGTATAGCCGACCACCGCCTCCAGCATCGCACCGTCGCGCAGGTGGACGTGCCAATCGTCGGGGCGGCGGATGGTCAGGCGCTGGGTCATGCGCCCTCCCTATCGACCGCATCGCCGCGCCGCCAGCATCGCCGACTTGGAAAACGGTCGCGCCGCCCTAGGTGAGGGATATGCAGCCAACCACCCTCGTCGATCGTACCATCCTGCGCCTGTCGGGCGAGGACGTGCGCGGTTTCCTCCAGGGGCTCGTGACGCAGGATGTGTCCGGCACGCTGCCGGTGTGGACGGCGTTGCTGACGCCGCAGGGCAAGGCACTGTTCGACTTCATCGTCTGGGCCGACGGCGACGACCTGCTCCTCGATTGCGAAGCCGCCCAGGCGGAGGCGCTGGTGAGGCGGCTGAGCCTCTACCGCCTGCGCCGCGCCATCCGCATCGCGGCGGAACCGGCGCTGGCGGTGCATTGGTCGCGGAGCGAGGCGGCGGACGGCGTGGAGGATCCGCGGTTGCCCGCGCTCGGCCGACGATGGATCGCGCCGCCGTCGCTACCGGCCGAAGGGTGGCTGGAACACCGCCTGTCGCTCGGCGTGACCGAGGGGACGCGCGAACTCGGCAGTGGCGAGACGTTATGGCTCGAGTGCAATGCACGCGAACTCAACGGCGTAAGCTTCACGAAGGGCTGCTACATCGGCCAGGAAAACACCGCGCGGATGCACCACCGGGCGAAGGTCAACCGCCGGCTGGTCGTCGCACCCTTGGGCGAGCCCGGGGACCGGACGCGCACGACCTATCCGGAACTCGGGCTGATGGTGGAGCATCGTCGCGTCGAGACGCTCGGCGATGCCCTGCGCCCCGGATGGCTGGAAGCCGCACTCTCCGACGATCAGCGCCCGACTGCGGTATAGGCGAAGCCTGCCCCTTCGACGTCGTCGCGCCGATAGACGTTGCGCAGGTCAACGACGACCGATGCGGCCATGACCGTGCGAAGCTTGCGCAGATCCAGCGCGCGGAACGCATCCCATTCAGTGACGATCACCACCGCGTCCGCCCCCGTCGCCGCTTCATAGGCATCGGCGCAATAGACGAGGTCGGGCATCATCCGCCGTGCCGCCTCCATACCCTCGGGGTCGAATGCGCGGACGACGACGCCGGCATCGTGCAACGCCTGCGCGATCGCGAGCGACGGTGCATCGCGCATATCGTCGGTGTTGGGCTTGAACGTCAGGCCGAGCAGCGCGACCGTCTTGCCCTTGGCCGCGTCGCTGGCGCCGTCGCCCTGGGTCAGCGCGTGAATGACCTTGCGGCCCATGGCACGCTTGCGGCTGTCGTTCACCTTCACGACCGCCTCGACGACATGCACGGGGCTCTCGAAGTCCTCGGCGGTCTTGAGCAACGCCAGCGTGTCCTTCGGGAAGCAGGAACCGCCATAGCCGGGGCCGGCATGCAGGAACTTCGCGCCGATGCGATTGTCGAGGCCGATGCCCCGGCTCACGTCCTGCACGTTCGCGCCGACCGCCTCGCACAGGTCCGCCATCTCGTTGATGAAGGTGATCTTGGTCGCGAGAAACGCGTTGGCCGCATATTTGATCAGTTCCGACGTCCGGCGACTGGTGAACAGGATCGGCGATTCGTTCAGGTAAAGCGGGCGGTAGACGCCCCGCATCACCTTGCGTGCGCCCTCGTCCTCGCTGCCGATCACGATCCGATCGGGACGTTTGAAGTCGGCGATTGCCGCCCCTTCGCGCAGGAATTCCGGGTTGGAGACGACCTGGATGTCGATATCGGGACGCGCTTCGCGCAGGATTGCTTCGACCTTGTCGCCGGTGCCGACCGGCACGGTCGACTTGGTCACCACCACCGTCGGACCTGTGACCGCCGCCGCGATCTCCTCCGTGGCGGCGAAGACATAGCTCAGGTCGGCATGACCATCGCCCCGCCGTGACGGCGTGCCGACGGCGATGAAGATGGCGTCGGCGCCCGCGACCGAGGCCGCGAGATCGGTGGTGAAGGTCAGGCGCCCGGCCGACGCATTGGTCGCAACCAGCGCCTCCAAACCGGGCTCGTAGATCGGCATGCGTCCCGCCTGCAGCGCGGCGATCTTGGTGTCGTCCTTGTCGACACAAATCACGTCATGACCGAAATCGGCAAAGCAGGCGCCGGATACCAGGCCCACATAGCCCGAACCGATCATCGTGATACGCATCGAAACCTCTTACGGGAATGAGCCCCGGACGCGCACTCTCTAGCCCAGTGGACGCGGAATGCCAGCCATCTCGTTGCATGGGGCTGCCACCCCACAGGCGACGACGGGCATTCTCCTGATCCAAGAGGGTCTGGTTGTCGAGAGCACGGCATCGCGGGAACGGCGGCGAAAGCAGGTCGGCGCGCCGGAGCTTACCGTCGTAAGTGACAAGCGCTCGCGATATGAGCTGGCCCATCGGCGCTACACCGTTGCAGCTGTCCTGTTGCAACCTGCCGCAGTCGGGAAAAGCAGGCACACCGGGAACTCTCTGGGCCATCCATTGCGGCGGCCGCTTGGTCGTGCGTTGCCGCCTGCGACATCGTGATCGCAACACGCCGCCGGCGGATTGCCAAGGCACCCAACGGCGATGAACCAGCTCGGGGCGCTTCAGGCCATGTGTCGTCCGACCGCCGCGCGGTGGCATCGGCCACGCCGCTACCTGCCGGCCTAAGTCACTGCGGCATCACAACGTAGTTCACACCCTGACAAACAAAAAGGGAGGCCGGCTCGCGCCGACCTCCCCAATTGCATTCCTACGAAAGGTGCTGGTCTTACTGACCTGCGCCCGGACCGTAGGTGACTTCCACGCGACGGTTCTGCACTTCGCGAACGCCATCGGCGGTCTGAACGCGCAGACGGGTCTCGCCGAACGCCTGGGTCTGAACCTGGGCATCGGGGATTGCGTGCGAGGTGAGGTACGCCTTGACCGAGTCTGCGCGACGCTGCGACAGGCCCGAGTTGTACTTCGCCGTACCCGAGGTGTCGGTGTAACCAGCGACCATGACCTGGGCGTTGCCACAGCTCTGATACTGGGTGACCGCATTGTCGAGGATCGACGCTGCTTCCGGGGTGATGTCCGACTTGTTCCACTCGAAGAACACGATGAACGGACCAGGCGAGCACACCGGAGCCTCTGCAACCGGCGCAGGAGCGGGCGGCGGGGGCGTTTCCGGAGCGGGCGGCGGGGGCGGCGGGGGCGGAGGCGTCGGCGAACCGAAGTTGTACGTCACGCCGCCCAGGATGCTGTGCGAACGATAACGGCCCTCGAAGGTCCGGTTGGACACGTCGACCAGCTTGACGTTGTCGGCGTTGAAGAAACGATACTTCAGCGTCGCG
>CAYQPM010000155.1:0-5361 GCA_964419295.1 uncultured Stakelama sp.
GGCTTCCGATCAGGGCGGCGAGCACGCGATTGCCGAGCGAATATCCCGCATCGGCCGTCGGCGCGCCCTGCCCCGTCCGCAGCGCTTCCTGATGCCGGGCTTCCTTCAGCCGCTCGTCGAGCGCGGAAAGCCGCGGATCGTCCGCGCTGTCGAAGTCTCGTCCGGTATCGTCTTCCGCCACGCGTCAACCCTCGCCTGTTTCGTTCAGCCGGGGGAGAAAACGCACGGTCGGGGAGCGATCCCGCCAAGGCGAGGTCCGTTTAGGTAAGGGGTGCCGGAGTGTCAACCGTCGCGTTTCCGCGAGCGGAACGCACCCTTACTGCTCCCGGAAACAGGGAGGTGGCCCGGGGCTGCCCCCGCACCAGTGGATTGCGCCGAACCTTCCCTCCCCTTGCCGGGGAGGGTTCAAGCCGCCCTATTTACACCGCGCATCGAGTTCCGGCGTGCCGGTGTTTTCCTTCCACTGGCCCGACGGCGTCTTGTACATCTCGCCACGCTCCACCTTGGCGACGAGGTTGCAGCCGCTGGTGAAGGCGAATTGCTCCACGGTCGCGCCGCTCGCCTGCGCGCTGGCGGTATAGGCGGCCTTGCGCTTGATGTTGATGTCGCGAACCAGCGCCTGCACCGACGCGCCGCCGCTCACCACGCCCAGATAGCCGTCGGGCTGCTCGCCGATCTGCTTCGCCTCGCGCGCGGCGGCATAGGCCGGGTCGCGCTGCGCATAAGCGGCGGTGGACAGCCCGATCAGCGCCAGCGCGCCGGCGGCGATCATCAGGCGGTGGGTCTTGGTCAGGCGTTTCATCTTAGAAAATCCCCGGATTCTGCTGGATCAACGACTTCGCCTCGCCATCGAGACGATAGACCACTTCCTGCGTGACGCTGATGTTGAGGTTGATCTCGATCGGCTTGTCCGGCGCCGAGACGTTGATGCAGCCACCAAGTCCCGCCGTCGCCGCCGCGATCCCCATCATCATCGTCCCTCGCAAGATCGTGATTCGCTCCGACATCTTCAATCCTGTTTCGCTCATGGCACGATCTCGCTTGCGGGGGGCTGAATGGTGGAGGGCTGAATGGCGGGCGTTCGGGGCACGGGTGCCTTGCCCTGCTGGCGGTCGAGCAGCGCGGGCAGGTTGCGCTGGATCAGCCGGCGGGGGTCGTAGAAGGACTGCGCCGAATCGAGCAGCCCGCGGAACGGCGCCTTGATCCGGATGTTGAAAATGAAGGGCAGCTTCTGCAGGCGCTTGACGATGAAGTTGCTCTTGGCACCTACGCCCTGGCTGACCCCGGCGAAGCGGACCTCGGTCACCATCTCGCCGGCGAGCGGCCCGTTCATGCCGATCGTCAGGTTGCGATAGCGCAGCGATTTCAGCGCCTCGAACGCGATATTGCCCCATAGTCCCAAGTCCTTCTGGGTGAGGTCGCCGACATAGGCGAGGCCGCCGCCGCCCGGCCGCACCGTCAGCCGCCCGTTCTCGATCCGACCACCCTCGACGTCGAAGATCATCGGCAGCTCGCCGTCGAACACGCCGGTGGCGTTGAGGTTCTTGAAGTCGAATTGCGCGAGGAACTGGTCCGCGGCGACGCCCTCCAGCCGGAACGTCAGCCGCCGCGCGCCCGCCTCAGCGAAGTCGAGCGTCGTCGGCAGCAGCGTCATCGTGCCGCCGGCGAAGGGCCAGACGCCGCGGTCGATCTGCACGCGGTTCCCCGGCAGCAGCTGATAGGTGATCGTGCCGTCGGTCACCGCGATGCCGGGGTTGATCGTCTTCACGCTCGCCACCTGCATGGGCGCGCTTTGCAGGTTGAGGAGGTCGGTGAAGCGCAGGGTCGTGCTGATCCCGGTCACCGGACCGAAGGCGGCGGCGAGCGCGGCATCCTTCGTCGCGAAAACGCCGGTCGAGGTGACGCCGTCGGGCGACCAGGCGATATGGCCTTCGCCGTTCACCGTCGCCCGCACGTCTGCGACGACGCCGAAGGTCAGGCGGGTCAGCAGGTCGGGCTGGAAGCGTTCGGTGAAGGCGATGCCGGGCACGGCGATGTTCGCCGCGCCGCGGCCGGATGCCAGATCGTGCTTGATGGCGACGTCGGCGACCTTCACGTCCTTCGTCGGCTCGGACAAGGTGCCATGGGCGTCGATCGCGCCATTGACGAGGGTCAGCGTCACCGCATGCGCCGCCAGCGTCCGGAAGCGCGGATCGGCGGCGGCATCGCTGACCGTCATCGTCGCGGCCAGCGCCAGCGCACCGCGATGCAACGACCAGTCGCCCGCGGCCGATCCTAGCAGCAGCGGCACGTTGGCGATCTGCCCCGCCCCCCCGTCGAAGGTGCCGGCAACGCCGCCGCCGTCGATCCGCCCGGTCAGGCGCGCGAGGTCGATGCGGCTGACGCGCTGCGGCTGGCCCAGCCGCGCCGCGACGCCGTCGAGCACGAAGCCGCGATCGCCGAGCCGCAGCTGCGCGCCGCTCATCGCCACCGTCAGCGGCGTCATACCCAGGCGCCCGGCGATCCGCGTCGCCGCCAGCCGGGCACCGCCCGCGAGCCGCCCGTTCGTCAGCGTCACCAACGCACCGGCGAGCGGGCACAGGGTCATCCGGAGGGGATCGAGTACCAGCCCCGCAACCGCCAGCCGCTGCACCGCCACCGGCGTACAGGCCGGATTGGCGAGCAACGTCCCCTGCCCGTTCCAGCGCAGATCGAGGGGCAGCACGAGCCTGTCGACACGCCCGTCGCCGAGCGGCCCCGACAGGCTGGCGCGGGTCGTCATCCGCGTCGCTCCGCCGGGCGTGGCGGTGAAATCCACCGGCGCCATGGCGATGCGGGCACCCCCCGCCGCATAAGGCGCGATCGTCGCCCGCCCGCGCAGCGGCCCGCCCGCCCGTGCCTGCGTCAGCGCGACGTCGGCAGTCGGCAGTCCGCCGCCCGTCATGGCGATCGTCGTGTCGATGCGCACCCGGCGGTCCGGCCAGGCAAACGCCAATCCCGAACCGCCGCGCAGGCGCAGCCGCGCGCCCGTCGCGGCGGCGAGCGCCAGCCTGTCGATCCGTGCCTGCCCGGTCGCGCCGCTGCTGCGCACCATCAGTTCGGCCTCGCCATCGAACCGTCCGGCCGCCTGGCGCATCGCCCTGGTCGCCGCGGCCACCAGCGGCCCCAGCGGTGTCCCGTCGCCCGCACCGTGCAAGTCGAATGCCGCCAGCTGCGATGGCGCGGCGGTCGCGTCGTCGACGCGGACGATACCCGCGAAGATGCGCTCGGCCCCGATGCGGTAGCGGCCCTTCACGCCGATCGTCGCGGCCGAGCCCGATGCGGCAGCCACGCGCGTGGCCGAGATATCGGCGGCGCCCGTCGTGCCGGCGCCCGTCCCGTCGAAGTCCAGCGTTCCGGCCATCGCCGCGATCTTCACCCCGGAACCGCGCGCCGTGCCGGTCGCCAGTCGCGCGGCCCCGCGCCATCCGTCGAGCGCCGGCGTCAGCCGCAGGTCCAGATCGGCGCGGAGCCCCTCGACGGTGCTGCCCGCACAGGTCGCCGCCGCCACCCGCACCGGCCCGACCAGCGTCGGTGCGCCCTGCGATACCGTCACCCGCATCGCGGCCTGCACGTCCCGCGCGGCGCAGCTGCCGGTCGCCAGCCGTTGCCCGACCGCGGCGATGGTGCCAGCAAACCCGTCGTCGAGCCGGCCGCGTCCGGCGATCTTCAGCCCGAACACTCCGGCCGGCGTTTCCAGCCGCATCCGACCGTCGTCGATCGTCACCCTGAGGGCGGGCAAGGCGAACGGCTTGCCGGGCGTGGGTGCCGGCATCAATTTGTCGAGTTCGCCAAGCGACAGGCGGCCGTCGATCACCCGCCCGCGCAGCCGGACGTGTCCAGCCCGCACGCCGTTCAGGCTCGCTCCCCCCAGACCGACGCTGGTCTCCGTCTCCAGCCAGTCGGCGACCAGATCGGGCGCGGCGGGATCGCCGATCACGAGGTCGGTCAGCCGCTGACGCCCGAAGCCGAGGTCCTCGACGTGGTAGCGCGCCACCAATCCGCGCCTTGCGAGTTCGCCATCGATGACGTGCGTCGCGATCGGCTTGCGCACCACCCACAGCGCCAGCGCCGCGAGAGTCAGGACGATCGCGACGGCCAGCGCGATCCGCAGCCCGCGGCGGCGGGGCGACCGGCGGCCGGGCAGCCGGGGCGTTTCGCTCACATCGTCTTCGCGTTCGCCCATCGGCGGCCGTCATAGGCGGTTCCGACGGCGCGGCGCAATTGCGCCAGCTGCCGACCGGCCTTAGGTTCCGTCCGATGCCGACCGATCCCCTTCCTCCCGATGACCATGCCGGGCACCGCGAACGGTTGCGCGGCCGGCTGCTCGATGGCGGCGGCGATGCGTTGCTCGACCACGAACTCATCGAATATCTGCTGATGCTGGCGATTCCCCGGGTCGACACCAAGCCGACCGCCAAGGCGCTGTTGCACGAATTCGGCGGGATCGGCGGGCTGCTCACCGCCGACGCCGCCGCACTGACCCGCGTGAAAGGGGTGAGCGACAAATCCGCCGCGGCGATCAAGATCGCGCATGCCATCGCGATCCGCCTGTTGAAGGCGGGGGTGTCGGCGCGCCCGGTGCTCGCCAATTGGCAGGCGCTGCTCGACTATCTGCGCGCCGACATGGCGCACCACGGTATCGAACGCTTCCGGGTACTCCACCTCAATACCGGCAACATGCTGATCCGTGACGAGGTGATGAGCGAAGGGTCAATCGACCAGGCCGCGGTCCACGTCCGCGAAGTCATTCGGCGCGCGCTGGACCTCGGTTCGGCGGCGATCATCCTCGTCCACAATCATCCCTCGGGTGATCCGTCGCCGAGCCGTGCCGACATCCAGATCACCCGCACCATCGCCGAAGCGGGCGAACCCATGGGCATCGTCGTGCACGATCACATCATCATGGGGGTGAACGGGCACGTCAGCCTGAAGGCACAGGGGCTGATCTGACGCCCGCGCGTTTGTCGCTGGTCGCCCACGCTGCTAACCGCCCCCGCATTCCCCCGCGAGTCGTGCCGAGCCGGCCGTGCGCATCAGGACGAAGGAACATCATGGTCCCCCGCTATTCCCGCCCCGAGATGACCGCGATCTGGACGCCGGAGAACCGTTTCCGCATCTGGTTCGAAATCGAGGCGCACGCCACAGACGCGCTAGCCGAGCTGGGCGTGGTGCCGAGGGAAGCGGCGGAGGCGCTGTGGGCGTGGTGGCGCACCGGTCCCGCCATCGACGTCGCCGCGATCGACGCCATCGAGGCGGTGACCAAGCACGACGTCATCGCATTCCTGACCTGGGTCGCGGACAATGTCGGCGATCAGGCGCGCTTCATGCACCAGGGCATGA
>CAYQPM010000156.1:0-5214 GCA_964419295.1 uncultured Stakelama sp.
CGTGACGAACGCTAGGTCGGCCCTCGCTCCATGCCCCCGGAGCGGGGGCCTTTCCGTTTATGCCTGCCGTCCTTAACCTTGCCCGGCCCCCCTGCCCCGCCTAGATGCGGGTCGTGAAGATCGTTTCCTGGAACATCAACTCGGTCCGGTTCCGGATCGCCATCGTCGAGCAGTTCTTACGCGCGGCCGAACCGGACATCCTGTGCCTGCAGGAAACCAAGGTCATCGACGCGGACTTCCCGTTCGAGATGTTCCGCAGCCTCGGCTACGAACATATCGCGATCCACGGCCAGCGGATGCACCATGGCGTGGCGGTCGTCAGCCGCGTGCCGATCGTCGAGGACGACAGGTTCGACTGGCAGGCCAACCGCGAAGCCCGACACGTGGGTGTCCGCCTGCCGAACGGCGTCCGCGTCGAAAACGTCTATGTGCCGGCAGGCGGCGACGTGCCCGACCGCACGGTGAATCCGAAGTTCGGCCAGAAGCTCGATTTCGTCGAACGCATGACGCAATGGTCGGCGAGCCTCGCCTGTCCCACGATCCTGACCGGCGATTTCAACATCGCGCCGCTGCCCAGCGACGTGTGGAGTCACAAGGCGCTGCTGAAGGTCGTCAGCCACACGCCGGTCGAGGTCGAGGCGCTCGATCGGCTGCAGGCTTCGAACGACTGGGTCGATCTGGGCCGGCATTTCCACCCTGCCCCGGCGCGCCTGCACACCTGGTGGAGCTATCGCTCGCCGGACTGGAGCAAGAACGACCGCGGACGCCGGCTCGATCACATGTGGGCGACGCGTGACGTCGCCGTTCGGGCCACACGCCATGAGGTGTTCGAGGATTGCCGTAACTGGCTGAAGCCATCGGACCATGTCCCGATCATGACCGAGTTCGATTTTTGAACGAAGCGCGCAGTGTGTCGCGGGCGATCGATGCGCTGCGTCGCGGCTGGCCGATCGCGATCGCCGCTCCGGGTGAAGCGCCCCTGCCCTTGCTCGCGGTCGAGACGGCGGACCCCCGTTCGCTGGCCGCGTTCGAACCGGCTGGCGCCCATCCGCTGCTGATCTCGAGCGGACGCGCGGCGACGTTGAAGCTCACCAACCAGATCGCCGCCGCCGATCCCGACACACCCGTGGTGATCGAACCGGCACCATGGCTCGATTTCGACACCGCCGTCGCGCTGTCGGATCCGCAGTTCGACCTTGCCACGCCGCTGAAGGGACCGTTCCGCACGGCGGCGGTCGATCGTCCGCTGGCGAGCCTTGCCGCCATCCGGCTCGCGCGGATCGCCGGCTTGCTGCCCGCCTTCTTCATCGACGGCATCGATCCGGAGGTGAGGATCGCGCCCGAAGCGATCGACCGGCATCAGAATGCCTGGTCGTTGAGGCTGGCGACGCGTGCGCGATTGCCGGTCGATGGCGCCGAAGATGCGGAGATCGTCGCGTTTCGTGCGCCGGATTCGAGCGACGAGCATGTCGCACTGCTGATCGGTCGGCCCAATGGCGAACCGCCGCTGGTGCGGCTGCACAGCGAATGCCTGACCGGCGATGTGCTGGGGAGCCTGAAGTGCGATTGCGGGCCGCAGCTGCGCGCCGCGATTCAGGCGATCCGCGCGAACGGCTGGGGCATCCTGCTATACCTTCGTCAGGAGGGGCGGGGTATCGGGCTGGTCAATAAGCTGCGCGCTTATGCGTTGCAGGATCAGGGCTTCGACACGGTGGATGCCAATACGCGGCTCGGCTTCGCGGTCGATGCGCGCGATTTCGGCGTGGCCGCGCGCATGCTCGATCTGCTGGGCCAGCGGGAGATCCGATTGCTTACCAACAACCCGGCCAAGGTTGCGGGACTGGAAGCGGCCGGCACCCGTGTGGTCGCGCGCGTACCGCATGCGCTTCCCCCCAACCCACACAACGAACGATATCTGGCCACCAAGCGGGACCGGACCGGGCATCAGCTTTAATTCGCGCGTCGACCAATCGGCCGGCGATCAGACTGCCATCGCCTCGGGATCGGTCAAGGATGTCAGCCGCCGCGCCGCGCGCCGCGCAAAGCCCAGGGTGCATCGCTTGCGTACATGGGCGGGCAGGGGCGAGGTATGCGCCTCGCGCACGATCGCCGCATCGTAGCGGTCGGCAACGATGATGCCCGTTCGTTCGGGAAGAAAGGCCGGCCCGTCCAGCGGTGCGAGGTCGAAGCCGACGGGCACCGCCCAATAATAACGGTCGCAATGACCCAGATAATCGGGCCATTTGCCATCGCCCATCAAGTCGGCGCGCGACACCTTGATCTCGACGATGACCAACTGTCCGCGGGCATCGACGGCCATCAGGTCGGCGCGGCGTCCGCCGTCCAGCGGCACTTCGGGAATGGTGACGATGTCGTGTCGCAGCAGCATGCGCGTGACGCCGCGAGCGACGTCCGCCGCACATATCGCCGGGTCGCCACCATCCAAACACGAAGCGGGAGCCATGTCCAACATGGCTCCCGCTTAGGAACATTCAGCGAACATGGCAAGCCTGCCCGATCGGATCAGCGATAGAAGACGTGGTTGCCGATCATCGCGATCCTGGTGACGTTGCCACCCGGGCGGCGATCGGCGGTGTTGAAGAACAGCGCCTTGGGTGCCGGGCTGTCCCAAGCCGCTTCCAGCGCGATCTTGGCGACGGCGAGTGCGGTACGCCAGGCGGCGCGGCTCTCATCGATCGAGGGAATCTGCCCGCCGCGCACGAAGCTGAACTGGCCACGCTGCTTCACCACCGCACAGACGTCGGCCGGGAAGCGGCCGGACTTGGAGCGATTGATGATGACATTGGCGACGGCCAATTGTCCGGCAAGCGGTTCGCCCTTCGATTCGAAATAGATCGCGCCGGCGAGGCAGCGGCGCGTCTCGTCGACCTGCGCGCTGTCCTGCGCTGCTACGGCTTCCGCGAGGCTGTTATAGTCTTCGTCGTCCGTCTCCTGGACGGCGGGAATCGCCTGTACCGTGGCGAGCTCTACCGTTGCGGGCTGCGGCGTGACGCTCGCGGCGGGGACGGGAACCGGGACGGCGGTATCGGTGTTGGTGATCTGAGTGGTCGGGGCCGGCGCTACGATCGCGGTGCGATCGAGGTCCGAAGCCTTGACCGGCGAGCTATGGCTGATGAGGCCCGCCAGAGAGAAAGTCATCGCCGCGATGGCCGCGGCGCGTTGCATGATCGTCATTTACGTCGTCGATATGCGGTTGGACCACGGACCCGATCGGCCGAGCCGATCGTCCGGGCATCCCCCCGACTGCGTCACCGACCCGGATCGCACCCAGGCACAGCACAACGCGCATTCACTGTGCGCGGGGCTTCGTCACATTGCCGTCACAGGTCAATCGGCGAGGATCGTTTCAGCGGCGAACCGTTCGGCTTCCGGGACGTCCAGTTCGATTACCCACAGATCCGGGTCGCGTTCGCGGCGGCGGCGCCAATAGGATTCGGCGCCCTTCCCCGGAATCGATTCGGTCAAAGTCGCCTTGCCCGTGAAGTCGAAGATGCGTTCCAGAACCCGTACAGGACCTGAACGACTCTCCAGCAGGATCAGGATCGCCCCACCCTGCAAGTCGCCTTTCGCGCGCACCATCGCCATGCCGCCGGCATCGTTCACCCGCCGCAAAAGTCCACCGACGATCAGGTGCGTGGGCAAGCGCGCGCTCACCCGCCGCGATATCCCGGCAAGCCCGACAGCGGGATTTGCGAGCGCATGAACGTGCCGGTCCCCCGCGCCGCTTCCTCGCCATCGGCATCGATCAGCCGTGAATCGGCGACATACACGCGACGTTTGCCGCTGATCCACCGTCCCTCGGCGACGATATTCCCGGTCTTCAGCGGCTTCGTCAGGAGCAGGTTGAACGCGGTCGTGAGCAGGAACCGATCGGTGACCAGGCTGTTCGCGGCGTAGAATGCGGCGTCGTCGAGCATCTTGAAGTAGATGGTGCCATGCGCGGCCCCCGCTGCGTGATAATGCGCTTCGTCGAGATGGAAGTGGATGCGCGCTAAGCCGGCCTCGACGATCTCGAGACGCGATTCGAACGAACGGTTGATCGGTGCTGCCGCGTAGAGCGATTCCAGCGCGCGGAAGTGCGCCGCGGCCCCGGCGTCGTCAGGCGGCATCGCGCGCCGCGTCGGCGGTGAACAGCGCATAGAGCGCGTCGGGCGAGCCCGCCCCGCGCAGCTTGGCAAGGAAGGTGCGATCACGCATCCGCCGCGATACCCGCGCGAGCGCCTTCAGATGATCGGCACCCGCATCCTCCGGCGACAGCAGCATGAAGACCAGGTCGACCGGCAGGTCGTCGACCGCGCCGAATTCGATCGGATTGGCGAGGCGCATGAACACGCCGGTGACGGCGGGCAGGGCGGGCAAGCGGGCGTGCGGGATCGCGACACCGCCGCCGAAGCCGGTCGATCCGATCTTTTCGCGCGTGAACAGCCGTTCGGCGGCGAGCTTCCCGTCGAGCCCTGCCGCGTCGACGGCGATGGCCAGTTGCGCGAACAGCGCCTTCTTATGCGCGACCGCGACATCCTTGTAGACCGACTCGGGACGCAGCAGATCGCTGAAATCGTTCATGCAAAACTCGAATACCAAAAGGGCCCCGCCGGGCCCTGAAACGTCCGGCGGGGCGGGGAAAGGATCAGCCGGCGGCGGGCTGGACCGCGGCCTGCCGCTGCGGCTCGACCCAGCCGATCGTGCCGTCGCCGCGGCGATACACCATGTTGTAGGCGCCGGTGCCGGCATTGCGGAACAGCAGCGCGGCGGTGTTGCGCAGATCGAGCATCATCACCGCGTCCGACACGCTGGCATCGGGAATATCGACGCGCGTTTCGGCGATGATCAGCGGTGCATCGCCGACATCCTCTTCGCTCGCGGCCGTTTCCTGGAACAGCGTGTAGCCGGCATTGTCATACCCCATATCCTCCTGGATCGCGGCGGATTCGGCGGCATGGCGGTCCTTCAGGCGGCGCATGTAGCGGCGCAGCTGCGTCTCGATCTTGCCGGCGGCACCGTCGAAGGCGGGGTGCGCCTCCTGCGCCTGGTGGCTGCCCTTCAGCACGAGACCCTTCATCACGTGCACGACGATGTCGCAGCGGAAGCCGACGTCGTGCGGCCCCTTGTTGAAGGTCACTTCGGCCGAGATGGCGCGCGCGAAATATTTCGTGGCGATACCCTGAAGCCGGTCGCTCACATGATCCTTGAGCG
>CAYQPM010000157.1:0-5212 GCA_964419295.1 uncultured Stakelama sp.
CGATGACCTTCCACCACGACAAGCATCACGCGGCCTATACCAACAAGCTGAACGAAGGCGTCGCCGCGGATTCGAACCTGGAGGGCAAGTCGATCGAGCAGATCCTCGGCATGATCTCGACGCTGCCGCCGCTGGTCCGCAACAACGGCGGCGGATATTGGAACCACGACTTCTTCTGGAAGATCATGGGACCCAAGGGATCGACCCAGCCATCCGGCGCGCTGGCCGAGGCGATCGAGACCTATGGCGGCCTCGACAAGTTGAAGGACGACTTCAACACCAAGGGCGCGGGCCAGTTCGGTTCGGGCTGGGCCTGGGTCATCAAGGACGCGAGCGGCGCGCTGAAGGTGACGTCGACGCCGAACCAGGACAATCCCCTGATGGACGACGCCAAGGAGCCGGGCACGCCGATCCTGGGTAACGACGTGTGGGAACACGCTTACTATCTGACCTATATGAACGACCGGCCGGGGTATCTGAAGGCGTGGTGGGACGTGGTGAACTGGGACGAAGCCGGCAAGCGTTTCGACGCGGCCTGAAGCAGAAAACCCCTCTCCCGCCGGGAGAGGGGTTTTTCTATTCCACCGGTACGTCGCCGACCGGCGCGTCGCCGGTGTTCAGCCCATGGCGCAGCAACATCGGGATGTTCGCGAACGCGAACAGCAGCGTCAGCGGGATCGCCCCCCAGAGTTTGAAGCCGACCCAGAAGTTCCAGTCGGTGCTCCGCCACACGGTTTCGTTCAGCGCCGCCATGAACAGGAAGAACAGCGCCCAGTTGCGCGTCAGCTTGCGCCACCCCTCGGCATTCAGGCCGGGATAGGCGGTGCCGAGCAGTCCCTGCAGCAGCGGCCGCCCGGTGATAAGGCCGAACGTCAGCACGGAGGCGAACATGGTGTAGACGAAGGTCGGCTTCATCTGGATGAACTTGGGGTCATGGAAATATACGGTAAGCCCGCCGAACACGACGACGAACCCGCCCGAAATCCACAGCATCGGCGAGATGTGGCCGAGCCGCGTCTTCGACACGATCATCGCGACGATCGTGGCGAGGATGAAGGCCGTGGTCGCGACGATCACCTTGGCGATCACCAGCGCCCCCGCGCGGTCGAGGTCGGACAGGAAGCCGGTGCCCGACGCCACCAGCTTCATCGCGAGCGCGGCGGGAAACAGGAAGTTGACCGCGAAGAACACGAGCAGCGGCCCGTATTCGATCCCCATCCGCAGACCGGGAGATTGCTTTCGGATCGTCTGGGTCACGCTGTCATCTCGCCATATCCTTCGTCGCTTCGGACGTGTTCCGGGGTCCACCGTTCCGCACATCCGACCGATCGTGAGGCACGCGGATCGGTAAATCCCGAGATGAGTCGGGGGTTACACCGTTCGAACATACGCATTCCTTGTCATCCCCGCCTGCGCGGGGATGACGAGAGTGTGTCTGAAGGGGATACTCGCCGAACTCGTCCGAGGTGACGGCGGGCATGAGGCGACGTCACTTCCGTGCTCCCGCATCGACGCCCGCGATGATCCGCGCCACTTCGTTCGCATCGAACGGGCGCAGATCGGTCATGCCTTCGCCGACGCCGATCGCATGGATCGGCAAACCGTATTTCTCCGCCGCCGCGACCAGCACGCCGCCGCGCGCGGTGCCGTCGAGCTTGGTCATGACGAGGCCGGTGACGCCCGCGACCTCCCTGAACACCTCGATCTGGCTCAGCGCATTCTGTCCGGTGGTCGCGTCCAGCACCAGCACGACGTCATGCGGGCTGGCGGGATTGATCCGTCCCAGCACGCGGCGGATCTTGGCGAGTTCGTCCATCAATTCGCGCTTGTTCTGCAACCGGCCGGCGGTGTCGACGATCAGGACGTCGATCCCCGTCTCGGTCGCCTTCTTGACCGCGTCCCACACCACGCCCGCCGCATCGCCGCCCTCCGGCCCCGTGACGATCGGCACGCCGACCCGGTCCGCCCAGGTGCGCAGCTGCCCGATGGCGGCGGCGCGAAAGGTGTCGCCGGCGGCGAGCATGACGCCATAATCCTGCTCCATCAGCAGGTGCGCGAGCTTGGCGATCGTCGTCGTCTTGCCCGACCCGTTGACGCCGATGACCAGGATGACCTGGGGCCGTGGGAAGGCCGTGACTTCCAGCGGGGTGGCGACGCGTGCCAGCGCCTTCTCCACCTCGTCCGCGACGACGAGCCGGATCCCGAGTTCCTCCATGTTGCGCTCGAAGGTGCCCTCGGCCAGCCGGGCGCGGATCTTGCCCGCGGTATCGGGGCCGAGATCGGACGCGATCAGCGCCTCCTCGATATCGTCCAGCGTCGGATCGTCGAGTCGCGCGCCGCCCAGCCCGGCGAGGTTGCCGACGAGGCGGTCTGAGGTCTTCTTGAAACCGCCGAGCAGGCGTTCGTGCCAGGTGGGGATGGTGCTCATGCAATCGTACCTAGAAGCTGGGTGTCGGTGGCGCCGGTGATGCGGACGGGGACGATGATGCCCAGTTCGGCGCCGGAGGAAAGGGCGACATCGGCGAAACTGCCTGCATGGCCGCGATCGCCGGGACGTTCGACCAGCACCTGCTGCACGCTGCCGACGCAGCTTTCAAGCCATGCGGCCTTGCGGCGGGCTGCCGCGATCCTGAGCCGTTCGGCGCGGGCGCGTATGACGGCCGCATCGACCTGCGGCATCCGGGCGGCGGGCGTGCCGGCGCGCGGCGAATAGGGAAAGATGTGCGCATGGACGATATCGGCATCGTCGATCAGCGCCAGCGTGTCCGCCGCCATCGCCGCATCCTCGGTCGGGAAGCCGGCGATCAGGTCGGCGCCGATCGCGATGTCGGGCCGCGCCGCCTTCAGCCGCCGGACCGTGCCGATCGCCTGGGCGCGGCTGTGGCGGCGCTTCATCCGCTTGAGGATCATGTCGTTGCCCGCCTGAAACGACAGGTGCAGATGCGGCATGATCCGGGCGTCGCCGGTCACGATCTCGAACAGCCGGTCGTCGATCTCGATCGAATCGAGCGACGACAGCCGCAGCCGGGCAAGGGCAGGGACGTGGCGCAGGATGCGATCGACCAGCAGTCCCAGCGTCGGCGCGCCGGGAAGATCGTGGCCGTAACTGGTCAGATCGACACCGGTCAGCACCACCTCGGCATGGCCGGCATCGACCAGCCGTGCGATCCGCTCCACCACCGCGCCGGCGGGCACCGACCGGCTCGGTCCGCGCCCGAACGGGATGGCGCAGAAGGTGCAGCGATGGTCGCAACCGTTCTGCACCTCGACGAAGGCGCGGGCATGGCCGGTGAAGCCGGCGGCGAGATGCGGTGCGGTCTCGCGCAGCTGCATGATGTCGCCGACGACGATCGGCGCGGCACTCGCCCAGGCGGCGGGCAGCAGCTTTTCGCCGTTGCCGACGACCCGGCTGACCTCCGGCATCGCGGCGAAGCTGGCGGGATCGATCTGCGCCGCACAGCCGGTGACGACGATCTCGGCCTCCGGCCGGGCGCGCCGGGCGCGGCGGATCGCGGTGCGCGTCGCCTTCACCGCGGCGTTGGTGACCGCGCAACTGTTGATCACGACGGTATCGCGGCCCGCGACCAGCGTCCGTATCGTCTCGCTCTCGGCGATGTTGAGGCGGCAGCCGAGGGTGATGACCTCTGGCGCGGGAGCTTGCATGGGGGCGATCTAGGCGGGGTGGCGATCCAAGTCCATGATCTGGTGACCGCGTGCGCGACTGATCGGGGTCTTGCCGGTGAAGGCTGGATCCGAGGTTCCTTGCCTTTCACGCCGAACCCGCGTAGGTGCGCCCCACGTTCCACTGCGGAATGCGATCGATGAAGCGCCCGAGGGTGCACGCTGGCCGGCGAGGTTTCGCCCGCCGGCGTCTTTTGCGTTGCGCACGGTGATAGGGTTTTGAGGCGATGTTCGACAGTCTGAGCGACCGGCTTGGCGGGGTATTCGACCGCCTGCGTGGCCGTGGCGCGCTGACCGAGGCCGATGTGCGGACCGCGATGCGCGAAGTGCGCGTCGCGCTGCTCGAGGCCGACGTCGCGCTGCCCGTGGCGCGCAGCTTCGTCGACAAGGTGACCGAACAGGCGGTCGGCCAGAACGTGCTGCGCTCGGTCACGCCGGGGCAGCAGGTCGTCAAGATCGTCAACGACGCGCTGATCGAGATGCTCGGTGCCGACGCGTCGGAGCTGGAGCTGGCGGTCACCCCGCCCGCGGTCATCATGATGGTCGGCCTGCAAGGCTCGGGCAAGACGACGACGACGGCCAAGATCGCCAGGCGCCTCGTGAGCCGCGACCGCAAGAAGGTGCTGATGGCGTCGCTCGACGTCAATCGCCCGAACGCGCAGGAACAGCTTGCGACGCTGGGTACGCAGATCGAGGTGGCGACGCTGCCGATCGTGCCGGGGCAGCAGCCGGTCGATATCGCCCGCCGCGCGCTACAGGCGGCGAAGCTGCAGGGCTATGACGTCCTGATGCTCGATACGGCAGGCCGCCTGCACGTCGATCAGGCTTTGATGGACGAGATGAAGGCCGTGGCGGAAATCGCCGGCCCGCAGGAAATCCTGCTCGTCGTCGATGCGCTGACCGGGCAGGATGCGGTCAACGTCGCGCAGAATTTCTCCGACCAGGTGCCGCTGACCGGTGTCGTGCTGACCCGGATGGATGGCGATGCCCGCGGCGGTGCTGCGCTGTCGATGCGCGCGGTGACCGGCAAGCCGATCAAGTTCGCGGGCACCGGTGAAAAGCTCGACGCGCTCGAAGCCTTCCACCCCGATCGGGTCGCCGGCCGGATCCTCGGCATGGGCGACGTCGTCAGCCTCGTCGAGCGCGCGGCGGAATCGATCCAGCAGGAAGATGCCGAGCGGATGACCGCACGGCTCGCCAAGGGGCAGTTCGACATGAACGACCTGCGCGGCCAGCTGGCGCAGATGCGCCGGATGGGCGGCCTGGGTGCGCTCGCCGGTATGATGCCGGGCATGAAGAAGGCGCAGGGCGCGCTCGCCACCGCGGGCGGCGACAAGATCCTCATCCACATGGACGCGATGATCGGTTCGATGACCGTGAAGGAGCGCGCCAAGCCCGAGCTGATCAATGCCAAGCGCAAGATCCGCATCGCCAAGGGTTCCGGCACGACGGTGCAGGAGATCAACAAGCTCCTGAAGATGCATCAGGAAATGTCCTCCGCCATGAAGAAGATCAAGAAGATGGGCGGGCT